>CAZKWK010000129.1:0-3876 GCA_964556335.1 uncultured Bordetella sp.
ACATAGAAACCTTCTCTGCCTATGCGCGGCAGTTCTTAGACCGCATGGACAAGCCACAGGTCGATCGTATTGAGGGAGTACCCCCCGCGATTGCCATCGACCAGACCAACCCCGTGCGCACTTCGCGGTCGACGGTGGGAACGATGACCGAGATCACCGACCACCTGAAGCTGCTCTTTGCCCGGGTGGCGGAACTGCAGTGCCCCACCTGCCAGACCCTGGTGCAGCGGGACACACTCGAAGGCATTACGACGCTGCTCTCAGCACAACCCGAAGGCGCGAAGCTTGCGGTGACCTTCGAGCGTGAACTACCCGAAGGCCTCGAATCCCAGCAACTCGAGGACTGGCTATCAGCGCAGGGGTTCACCAAGATTCATGCGCAAGAAAACGGCATGGTGCGCGTGATTGCAGACCGGTGGGTACAGAGTACTGAGATGGAGCGCAGTCGCATGGCAGAGGCCGTGGAGACCGCGCTGCGCTATGGGCAGGGTCAGTGCCAGGTGGTTTTGCTCGATACACCGCAGGTGCTGCGTTTTTCGTCAGCACTCTCCTGTGCCGGATGTGGCACAGGCTTTCGGGAACCCCGGCCCGCGCTCTTTTCTTTTAATTCGCCGGTCGGCGCCTGCGAGACCTGTCGCGGCTTTGGGCGCGTGATTGGTATTGATCGCGGATTGGTGATTCCAGACGAGAACAAGTCGCTGGAAGAAGGCGCCATTAAGCCCTGGCAGTCCAAGTCGTATCTCGACTGCCAAGACGAGCTGCTGATGCATGCCAAGCGCCGCGGTGTGGCGATCGATATCGCCTGGAAGGACCTGCCTGAAGAAGACCGCCAATGGGTCTTTGCGGGCGATGCCGACTGGCGGGGCAACTGGAAGACCCAGTGGTATGGCGTTGACCGATTCTTTGAATACCTGGAGTCGAAGGCCTACAAGATGCACGTGCGGGTGCTTTTGTCTCGGTATCGATCGTACACAGAGTGCCCCGCCTGTCACGGTGCCCGGTTGCGGCCTGAGGCCCTTTATTGGCGGGTCGGGGGCAAGACGGTCTCTGAGGTCATGGCGCTCTCCATGGACGAGGCCTGGGACTGGCTTATTGAAGTGCAGAAAACCTTGGGTAGGGCTAGTGAACAAGGGGGTGTTACATCCACCAGCCCGATTCTTGGAAAGGGCCCTTCGGTAAACTCCGGAGGGCCGGCCGCAGGCGTGCAGGCGGCAGCCCAGTTGGTCATTCGAGAGATGTCGGCCCGACTGGGTTTCTGCCGCGAGGTGGGGCTGGGCTATCTCACGCTCGATCGCCAGTCACGCACGCTGTCGGGTGGAGAGGTGCAACGGATTAATCTCACCACCGCGCTTGGTACCTCGCTCGTCAACACGCTCTTTGTGTTGGATGAACCCTCGATTGGCCTGCACTCACGCGATCTCCAGCGACTGGTGGGTGTGATGCATCGGCTGCGCGATGCGGGCAACAGCCTGGTGGTAGTAGAACACGACCCCGAGGTCATGCGCGCTGCAGACCGCATTATTGATATGGGACCTGGCCCGGGCGACCGGGGCGGAGAGATTCAATTTAACGGCAGCTTTGCCGAGGTGCTAGGGGCACCGACCCTTACGGGCGCCTATCTGCGCGGCGAGAAGCAGATCGCGCCAGCGCGCGCTGAGGCTGATGCCCCGCGAAAGGCAAGCCAACAAGTTATTCGACTGGTCAATGCCACCGCCAACAACTTGAAGTCGCTCACCGTCTCCATTCCCTTGCACCAGCTGGTCGTCGTCACGGGGGTATCGGGGTCAGGCAAATCAACGCTCATTCAGGACGTGGTCTACCCGGCCCTCTGCAAGAAACTCGGCAAAGCCACCGAGACCCCGGGAGCCCATGAGGCCATCGAAGGGGCGAGCCTGATCTCTGACGTACTGCTGGTAGACCAGTCGCCGATTGGAAAGACCACCCGGTCAAACCCGGCCGTCTATGTCGGTGCCTTTGATGCGATGCGCCGTCTCTTTGCCGAGGCACCGGTTTCGGTACAGCGTGGCTACACCGCCGGTACCTTCAGCTTTAATGCCGGCAATGGCCGGTGCCCGAGCTGCGCAGGCAGTGGCTTTGAACATATTGAGATGCAGTTTTTGTCGGATGTCTATCTGCGCTGCCCGGACTGCAATGGCAGTCGTTATCGCGCGGAGATTCTGGATGTGACGGTGATGGGCCACTCGATCGCAGGACTGCTTGAACTCACCGTAGATGAAGCCCTGGCCTTATTCAAAGACCACAAGGAAGTGCACCGCCGACTCAAGCCCCTGGTAGATGTCGGGCTGAGTTACCTACGGCTCGGACAGCCGGTGCCCACACTCTCGGGGGGAGAGGCACAGCGCCTGAAGATTGCAGGCCACCTGGCGGATGCCGCAGAACGCGGGGGGCGAGCGCAGAAGGGCATGCTGCTGATCTTTGATGAGCCCACCACGGGGCTGCACTTTGACGACATTGCCAAACTGCTGCGTGCGCTGCGGGCGCTGATCGATGCCGGCCATTCTCTGGTGGTAATCGAACACAATCTGGATTTGATTTCCCAGGCCGACTGGCTCATTGATCTGGGCCCCGAGGCCGGACCAGGAGGCGGATCGCTGGTGGCGGCCGGGCCAATCGCAGTGGTGATGGACTGTGCGGAATCACACACAGGGCAGGCCCTGCGACGGATGCGTGCGACTGAAACGACTTGGCAGGTACGCGATGTCGCAGTACAGGCCTCTTCACAGCGCCTGCTCGGCAACCCGCGGGGTGCATTGCAAAAAACGGGGGCGGCTGCGGCGATCGAGATTCATCACGCACGCGAGCACAACCTCAAAGATATCTCAGTCAAGATTCCCCGCAATGCCCTGACCGTGATCTCAGGCGTCTCGGGCTCAGGTAAGTCAACGTTGGCCTTTGACATCTTGTTTGCCGAAGGGCAGCGGCGTTATCTAGAGTCGCTCAATGCCTATGCGCGGCAGTTCGTGCAGCCCTCGGCGCGACCGGATGTCGATGCGCTTTTTGGGATTCCTCCCACGGTCGCAATCGAACAACGCACCAGCCGCGGCGGACGCAAGAGCACAGTGGGCACGCTCACAGAAATTCACCATTTTCTGCGTTTGCTTTTTGTCAAGCTCGGCACCCAGTTCTGTCCCGACTGCGACATTGCGATTGCCCCGCAATCCCCCGAGGCCATCGTCGCCACCATCTTGAAATCATTTCGCGGGCAGCATGTGGGGCTCTTGGCCCCTCTGGTAATTCAGCGCAAAGGTATCTATCAAGACCTGGCGAAGTGGGCGAAGTCTCGCGGCCATTCGCACCTGCGCGTCGATGGGCTCTTCGTGCCCACGGAACCCTTTCCGAAGATCGACCGCTACAAGGAGCACACTATTGAGTTGCCCATGGGCGATCTGGTGGTGGGGCCCGAAGAAGAGACGCGGCTGCGCGAACTGGTTCTGCAGACCCTCGAACGCGGACAGGGGCTCGTGACGCTTCTGGCGCCTCTGAATGACGCGAAGGCCATGCAGGCAACACTCTTGTCGACCAAGCGGGCCTGCCCGAGTTGCAGCCGCAGCCTGCCCGAACCGGAGCCGCGGCTCTTTTCCTACAACACACGGCTTGGCTGGTGTCCGGCCTGCACCGGAACCGGGCTCTTTGGCGGACGACTTGCCGAAGACGAGACCGGAGAGGAAGACCGGTTTCTTCAAAAAGAAGAGAAGGACCCCGAAGACGAGAGCGGCGAAGACCTGGCCTGTCCAGAGTGTGAAGGCGCCCGACTCAATGCGCTTGCACGAGCGGTGCGGGTCAAGGGAGACGGCATTCATCAGGTATCCGCGCTTGCGCTCGATCGACTGCCTGCATGGCTAGAAAAACTCACAC
>CAZKWK010000129.1:3886-5667 GCA_964556335.1 uncultured Bordetella sp.
CCCAACCACTAAAGAACCTCCAGAAGCAGGCTATAAATCGACATTGAGACATTAATAATAGACAAACAAAATTCTCTGTTTTAAACTTAAAACTACACAAACAAAGTATTATAATTATATCAATTATATGAATACCATTTATATGAATATTAAATCCTTCTCTCGAAAGTCGAGACTTGCGGTCTGTGGGCCTGGGCTATCTGTCGCTCGATCGTTCTGCACCCACCCTGTCGGGCGGAGAGGCCCAACGCATTCGGCTGGCTGCGCAACTGGGGTCGAACCTGCAGGGTGTCTGCTACATCTTGGATGAACCGAGTATCGGCCTGCACCCAAAGAACAACCAGGCCTTGCTGACCCTTCTGCGTCGTCTGCAGGAGAAAGGCAATACCCTGGTGGTGGTCGAGCACGATGAAGACACCCTGGCCATTGCAGACCATCTGATTGATATCGGGCCGGGGGCCGGGCGGCTCGGCGGGGAGATCGTGGCCCAGGGCTCTGCTCAAGATCTCATGAACACCCCCGCATCGGTGACGGGGCAATACCTGAAGTCGCCCATGCACCACCCCGCGCACCCGCGCCGGTCATCGGCCGAACACTGGCTTGAAATTACGGGTGCACAACTGCATAACCTGCAGAACCTTACCGTGAAGATACCGCTGCAGCGCCTGACGGTGATGACAGGGGTCTCGGGCTCAGGCAAATCGAGCCTCGCCCGCGATGTCTTAAAACGCAATATGCAGCGTGCGGTGCATCTTCAGCGATCGAAGGCCGGCCGGGCCAAGACCATTACCTGGGAAGGCTGCCGACAGATCACCGGCTGGGAGTCGATTCAACGTGTGCTTGAGGTAGACCAGACCCCGATTGGCAAGACGCCACGGTCTACGCCCGCCACCTATGTGGGCTTCTGGGACGACATTCGAAAACTCTTTGCCGACAGCGAGGAGGCGCGTCGCCGCGGTTGGGCCGCCAACCGGTTCTCATTCAACACTGGACAAGGGCGGTGCGAGTCCTGCGAGGGCCAGGGCTGGCAGACCATAGAAATGAACTTTCTGCCCGATGTGAAGGTGGTCTGCGATGCTTGTGGGGGCCTGCGGTTTAACGCGGAAACACGTAATGCCCTCTGGCGCGGAAAGTCGATCTCCGATGTGCTGCAGCTCTCGGTGTCGGAGGCCACAGAGTTTTTCTCGGCCGTATCCGCGATTCGACGCCCCTTGCAGCTCTTAGACGACTTGGGTCTTGGCTACCTGACCCTCGGGCAGCCCAGCCCCACGCTTTCGGGCGGCGAGTCGCAGCGTATTAAGCTCGTGACCGAACTGGCCAAATCGAAGTCACAGGGCCAGGCGCTCTATGTACTGGATGAGCCCACTGTGGGGCTACACATGTCTGACGTCGAGCGGTTGATCGCCGCCCTGCATCAACTGGTTGATCAGGGTCATACGGTGGTGGTCATTGAGCACAACTTGGATGTCTGGGCACAAGCGGATCACATGATCGACTTGGGGCCAGAGGGGGGCGCGAATGGCGGGCAACTCGTGGGGGTTGGCACGCCAGCAGAGATTGCGCGGCTCAAAACACCCACGGGTCTTGCTCTTAAGCAGTTTTTGAAGCGCAAATAAAGGCCGGTCTAGCCCATGATCGGTCGCCGCCTCGCGAAAGGCAGGCACGCTCGTCGGTCGCCCGCTCATGTGCTCCCCGGCCGATCGTGCTTGTAGTGGCCCTTTGAACCCGAGGGCCTGCGGGGGTTATTTGCGACGGAACGGAGGTGGAGTCGCAAATCTCTC
>CAZKWK010000130.1:0-5601 GCA_964556335.1 uncultured Bordetella sp.
GAAATGCTTGCGCACATAGGCCCCGTCGTTGGCCTTGTAGTTCTGGTACTCGCCATCGACGGTGTCCATCATGATCTTCTTTAATACACCCTCGTTATCCTTGGCCAGCAGCTCATCCCAATAGCCGCCCCAGATCACCTTAATAACATTCCAGCCCGCGCCGCGGAAGTCGCTCTCAAGCTCTTGGATAATCTTTCCGTTACCTCTCACCGGGCCATCCAGCCGTTGCAGGTTGCAGTTCACCACCATAACCAGGTTGTCGAGCTTTTCGCGCGCTGCCAGACCAATTGCACCCATCGACTCGGGCTCGTCCATCTCGCCATCACCGCAGAAGGCCCAGACCTTTCGCTCGGCCGTGTCGGCGAGACCGCGCGCATGCATGTACTTTAAAAATCGCGCCTGGTAGATCGCCATAATCGGGCCCAGACCCATCGATACGGTCGGAAACTGCCAAAAGTCGGGCATAAGCTGAGGGTGCGGATAGCTCGACAATCCTTTGCCACCCACCTCCCGGCGAAAGTTGTTCAACTGCTCTTCAGACAACCGACCCTCAAGAAATGCCCGCGCATAGATGCCGGGGCTGGAGTGCCCCTGAATAAAGAGCAGATCGTGCCCCTTGGGATGATCTGGACCCTTCCAGAAATGGTTAAAGCCAATACCAAGCATGTTGGCAAGAGAAGCGAAGCTCGAGATGTGCCCACCAAGGTCGCCATCACCGCGATTGGCCCGAACGACCATCGCCATGGCATTCCAGCGCATCCAAGACCGTAAGCGCTCTTCGTACTCGAGATTCCCCGGGCAGTGCTCCTCACGGGCGGCGGGGATGGTATTGACATAGGCAGTATTGGCCGAGAACGGTATGTAGCCACCCGCGCGGCGGGTCTCGTCAATCAGCGCCTCCACCAAAAAACGCGCACGGTCAGGTCCCTCGCGGGCGATCACGGCATCGAGGGCCTCGCGCCACTCGATAGTCTCCTGTGGATCCGTGTCTGCCTCGGTATTGATCTGCTGGCTGACATGTGGGGGAAGCGTAGACATGAAGGCTCCTGACTATGTGAGAGGAAAAAAAGGGCTGCAGCGCTATTCGCTATTCGTTCGATTGTCCGGGGCTAAGTGCCCAAGCGCAAGCAAATTTCCGCTATGCGACATAACATTTCACATAGAGAAATATTGATACGCCGTACACTTAGCCCTTAGGACAACACAGCCACGACCGCCATGAAATTCCGAATCCCTCGATGGCTGAAACCCTCGCTCAACCAGACCGAACAGGAACTCTCCCGGGAGATCGCCTTTAGGCGGGCAATGGAAGACGCCATGCCCACAGGCATGCGTACCATCGATCTGGAGGGCCGCATCACCTACGTCAACCCTGCCTTCTGTCGCATTGTGGGGTTGTCGCAAGAACGACTTGTCGGGGCGCTGCCGCCCTACCCCTACTGGCCCCCGGAGGAAGCTGCCCAGCTGCGACTCAACATCAAGAGATTGCTTCAGGGGGAAATGCACCTACTAAACACCCAGATTAACGTGATGCATCGGGACGGCAGGCGGCTCATCTGTCGCATGTACACCTCACCCCTCCGGGATGCCCATGGAAAGCAGGTCGGCTGGATGACCTCGGTCACCGACATTACCGAGCCCAGTCGGATTCGGGCAGAACTTGCGCAGGCCCAAGAACGATTCATTACCGTATTGCAGTCATTGGACTCTGCGGTTTCGGTGGCCCCGCCCAACTCAGACCAAGAACTTCTATTTGCCAACGAGACCTATCGAAAATGGTTTGGCGACTCCCTTCAAGCAGGCCATAGGCCCATGGCAGAAACGAGCCGCTCGCCCTGGGCAGACAGTCGAGAATTTTTCAGCCCCAGTGTGCAGCGCTGGTTTGATGTTCGCGTTCGCAGTATTCAATGGGTCGACGGCCGCGTGGTTCAGCTCGTGGTGGCCACAGACATCACCCAGCGGCGGCTGGCCGAGCAGAACCAGCGGCTGCAGTACGAGCGGCTCGAACAGACCTCGCGACTGATTAATATGGGGGAGATGGCCTCCTCGCTTGCGCATGAGCTAAACCAGCCACTTACTGCGATTGCCAACTACACCATGGGCGCGGTTGCCCGGGTACGCGCCGCGCAGGCCCGCGGGGAGCATCTGTCGTGCGAAGACCTTGAGGAAATGCTCGCTAAAACGGCGCGTCAGGCGGAACGTGCGGGTCAGGTCATTCGGCGCATTCGTAGCTTTGTAAAGCGCAGTGATCCAATACGTAAGTTTGTTGATCCCGCCGCCATCGTAGCCGAGGCTGTTGGCCTTGCCGAGATTGATGCGCGGGCCCTAGGCATGCAAATCGTGCAAGAGATTGATCCGTCTCTTCCCGCGATTTTTGTGGACCCCATTTTGATTGAACAGGTTCTGCTCAATCTCATTAAAAACGGCTTAGAAGCCATGCGGCAGACCGACCAGAGGGAGCTTCGCATTCAGGTGCAGACGCGGGATGAGCAGATTCTGTTTGCGGTGACAGACCGGGGACCTGGCGTGGCCCCCGAAATCAAAGAGCGTCTTTTCGACTCGTTTTACACCACCAAGGCCGAAGGCATGGGAATGGGCCTCAATATCTGCCGTTCTATTATTGAATCGCATCAGGGCCGCCTCTGGTTTGACGACAACCCCCAAGGCGGCTGCAGCTTCCGGTTTACACTGCCACTTGAGGCAACGCCGCAACCGGCTGAAGCGACTTCAAAACCCTCAACTGCAATGGAGACCGGGCAATGACCGAAATGGTGTACGTGGTAGACGACGACGAAGCAGTGCGCGATTCTCTGCGCTGGCTCCTCGAGGGCAACGGCTTTCGGGTCTCCTGCTTTGATTCCGCAGAGCGCTTCGTTAACAACCTGCAAGTTGTCCAATCCCAAAGAGCCTGCCTCATTCTCGATGTGCGCATGCCTGGTATGACCGGTACGGAGCTTCATGAGGAGCTTATCGAGCGGGGAATTACTCTCCCCCTGATTTTTATTACAGGCCATGGCAGTGTGCCCATGGCAGTAGACAGTATGAAAAAGGGGGCAGTGGATTTTCTCGAAAAGCCCTTCAATGACACGCAACTCTGCGCACTTGTGGCTGCTGCGTTTGAAAAACTAAGAGACGGCGAAGAGAAAACTCTGGGTTCCAAGCGCGCCAAAGAGCTTTTAGAACGCCTGACCCCACGAGAGCAGCAGGTGCTGGAACGCATCGTGGCCGGGCGCCTCAACAAGCAGATAGCGGACGACTTGAACATCAGTATTAAAACCGTGGAGGCCCATCGCGCCAACATCATGGACAAAATTGAGGCGCGCACCATGGCAGACCTCATGAAGACCGCCTTGGCTGCGCAAGAAAGCTAAGTGCTATAATTTAGGGCTTAAGTAAAACGCATGCGGCTGTAGCTCAGTTGGATAGAGTACCTGGCTACGAACCAGGGGGTCGTGGGTTCGAATCCTGCCAGCCGCGCCAAATCAAGGGGATCAGGTAAAAGCCTGGTCCCCTTTTCGTTGGTTCTGAGTTTTTCTTCGATAGTGAAAATCCAAACCAAACCCCCTGCAGGTCTCTCGGCCGCGGATATCAGTGAAGTCATTGAGATGGCGCTAAGCGACCATGTCAGCTTCAATCAGCTTCGCGCTCTTCACGGGCTATCAGCTGACGACGTCCAGGCCCTTATGAGACAGCAGCTTAAACGCGGTAGCTACCTGGCTTGGCGCAAACGCATCCAGGCATTTTCGGAGCGCCGCGCGTCGTATAAATAATCTTTGGACACCCGATTCGCGAGGATGATCATTGGGTAGGATGCTGGCCTACCGCTGAATCCCTCTAGAGCAATCTCGCATAAGGTGCAGCTCAGCACCGCTTACAAATAGGCGCACTCCCAAAGAGCCGCTCTGGCCGTCTACTGGAAACTTACGCAGAGCGATATCGAGCGCCTCAATAACCGGATACGCTGCACAGGCCTGCGCTATGCGCGTCATCAGCCGCTCTTGGGTCTGATAATGGCCATCGTCAGCGAGTTTTTGGATCTCCACAATCAAAGGGTCGTAATCAAATACGTGGGCCATGCCGTCCTCCGGAATAAGTACCAACATGGGGCTGATCCAGAGGGTCAAATCCAACGAGTGGTAGTCAGGAACGACATCATCAGACCCATATGTACCAATACTGGTCCGAAGTCGAAGATTCTTGAGTTCTATGCAGCTGTTTGTCGTCATTTAAATTCGGTTCGGTTCATCAGATATCCGTTCTGCGCACGTTTATGCGGCTTTGATGCGCTGCATCACAATATATTGGAATGTCGCTTCTAAATCGCGTCCTTCCTTTCTTTGCGCTCATCGTCATTGGATTCTCCCTTGTTTTCGCTGTGCCAACTATGGTCGCGATGAGCTTGGGAGAGACTGCAGCCCTGCAATTCATAATTGGTTGGGTGGTCTGCTTCTCGAGCGGAGCCCTACTGCTTCTTCTGAATAATGGTCTGAGCCTCAAGCTACCAGATCTTCGTCCGCGCGATGGGATTCTTCTAGTATCCATGTGCTGGACAATCCTACCCGCCTATTCCGCAATTCCCCTCTACCTCTATTTCCAGGCAACTGAGCGCCCAATTTCCATTGTTTTCGCCTACTTTGAAGCCGTTTCTGCGATCACGACGACTGGCGCCACGGTACTTACTGGACTCGAACACCTACCCTACTCAATCAATTTATGGCGCTGCGGCCTGCAATGGATCGGGGGGATGGGCATCCTAGTGTTGGCGGTTGCCATCCTACCCATGGTGAGTTCAGGTGCGGGACAGCTTTTCCGCGCTGAGTCGACTGGCCCTCTGAAAGAGGTCAAACTCACGCCGCGCATTGCAGAGACAGCGAAAGGTTTATGGGGTGTGTACAGCCTTTTTTCGCTTAGTTGCCTGATAGCGTACCGTCTAGGCGGAATGAATTGGGGCGATGCTTGGCTTCACATGTTTACGACGATGAGCCTCGGTGGTCTCTCTTCTTACGACTCAAGCTTTGCCGCTTTCCAGTCGCCAACCTTGGAGTGGATATGCATCTTCTATATGTTCCTTGCGAGTGGCAGCTTTGCGCTGTACTTCGTTGCGATTGTTAAAGGCGACATTCGCTCGGTCTTCAGAGACCCCGAGTGGCAAGGAAGTATGCTGATCATGATCGCAGCCAGCGCTTTTATTGCGGGCCTATTGATCTTAAGACAAGTTCTTGAAGACCCATTGACCGCTATTCGGACAGCGACATTTAACGTTGTCTCGATAGCCTCAACAACCGGGTACTCCACCACTGACTTCTCTCAATGGCCTATCTTTGCACCAGTTCTTATGTTACTTCTTAGTGGTGTTGCCACAAGTGCTGGCTCTACTGGTGCCGGGATCAAGATGGCCAGACTAGTGATACTTTTGAAGCAAGTTCAGAGGGAAACCTTTCGCCTGCTACACCCAAGAGCCGTTCACCCGTTGATAATAAATGGCGAAAGCGTCCGTAACGAAACTGTCTTCTCCGTCATGGCATTTATGTTGGTGTATGGAGGGTCTGTTCTGCTTATGACCTTAGTGCTTCTTCTCACCGACAACAACCTAGTAACTGC
>CAZKWK010000131.1:0-5596 GCA_964556335.1 uncultured Bordetella sp.
CACATACGCATCACCTTGCCCTCGGGCTCGACGCGTGCGAGTGAACCTTTCTTTTCCGCGCCGTCGACAACGGCCGTCTCCTTGAGCAGATCTAGGTTGGCAAAGGTCGCCCTCTGGGCGGTGAGATGGTCACCGCGGTGGGTAGCGTACGAGTTAAAGTCTTCTTCGGGTAGCCCCATCTTCGCCAAATACTCTCCTGCCGCACTGTCGGGCAGGGTGGCATTGGACGGCGAGAGGTGGTCAGTGGTGATGTTGTCACCCAGCACAGCCAGCGGCCGCATGGCCTTCAGTGTTCGTGCTCCCGCAAGCGCTCCTTCCCAGTAGGGCGGCCGCCGAATATAGGTGCTCTGTGCGCGCCAGTCGTAGAGGGGGCTTACACGGTCGTTTGATGCCACCTTAATGGCAAACATGGGGTCATAGACGGCCCGAAACTGTTCGGGCTTCACACTCTGGGCCACCACCGCATCAATCTCGGCGTCGCTTGGCCAGAGGTCGGCAAGCCGAATCTCTTTGCCCTCGGCAGTGCGGCCCAAGACGTCTTTCTCAATATCGAACCGAATACTGCCCGCAATCGCATAGGCCACCACCAAGGGGGGCGAAGCCAGGAAGGCCTGCTTGGCATAGGGGTGGATCCGGCCATCAAAGTTTCGGTTGCCCGAGAGCACCGCCGTAGCATAGAGATCGCGCTGGATAATTTCTTGCTGAATGGCGGGGTCGAGTGCACCACTCATGCCATTGCAGGTGGTACAGGCGAAGGCCACCACGCCAAAGCCGAGCTTTTCGAGCTCGGGCATCAGGCCCGCCTCTTGCAGATAGAGCGCTACGGCCTTCGAGCCAGGGGCGAGCGAGGACTTCACCCAGGGCTTACGCACCAGTCCCGCACGATTGGCGTTACGGGCCAGAAGACCCGCAGCGATCATGTTGCGTGGGTTGTTGGTATTGGTGCAGCTGGTAATGGCCGCAATAATCACCGCACCGTCGGGCATCTCGCCGGCGGTTTCGGTGTAGGCCTGTGCAATGCCCTTAGCGGCAAGGTCTGTCGTAGCCACGCGCTTGTGCGGGTTGGAAGGGCCCGCCATATTGCGTACCACCGAGGACAGATCAAACTTCAATACGCGTTCGTACTGGGCGTTTTTCATCTGGTCCGCCCAGAGGCCTGTCTGTTTGGCATAGCCTTCTACGAGGCGAATGAGGTTCTCGTCACGCCCGGTAAGCCGCAGGTACTTAATGGTCTGCTCATCGATATAGAACATGGCAGCCGTCGCACCAAACTCTGGGGCCATATTCGAAATCGTGGCCCGGTCACCGAGCGTGAGGCTATCCGCCCCCGCGCCATAAAACTCCAGGTAGGCTGAGACTACGCGTTCTTTACGCAAGAACTCGGTGAGCGCCAGCACAAGGTCGGTGGCAGTGATACCGGGCTGCGGCCGACCCGTGAGCTCCATCCCCACGATATCGGGAAGACGCATATAAGAGGCGCGGCCGAGCATGACGCTCTCAGCCTCAAGCCCCCCCACCCCAATGGCAATGACCCCCAGTGCATCGACCATGGGCGTGTGGCTATCGGTACCCACCAGAGTGTCGGGGAAGGCGACCCCGTTAACCACTTGAATAACTGGCGACATGCGCTCGAGATTGATCTGGTGAAGAATGCCGTTGCCTGGCGGAATGACATCAACATTACGAAAGGCGTGCTTGGTCCAGTTAATGAAATGGAACCGGTCTTCGTTGCGCCGGTCTTCAATCGCCCGGTTCTTTTCAAAGGCCTGTGGGTCAAATCCGCCGCACTCCACTGCAAGTGAGTGATCTACCACCAACTGGGTAGGCACCACAGGGTTTACCTGGGCGGGGTCTCCGCCTTTTTCGGCAATGGCATCGCGCAGGCCGGCGAGGTCGACGAGGGCGGTCTGCCCGAGAATGTCGTGACACACCACACGGGCAGGAAACCAGGGAAAGTCGAGATCGCGTCGGCGGTCTATGAGCTGTAAGAGCGACGCATTGAGCGCCTGTGGGTTGCATCGCCGCACCAGGTTCTCGGCCAACACCTTCGAGGTGTAGGGCAGGCCATCGTAACTACCTGGTTTGATGGCTTCTACTGCTGCGCGGGCGTCGAAGTAATCGATTGAAAAACCAGCCAGAGGTTTACGGTAAGCGGAGTTCATAGCAAGAAACCATCTCAAAATGTGTTGCGATCAACGACGGTGGGTCTAGACATCGAATGGGTTGAAAGCAGTGAATCCAATCGATCGCGCAGTCGCTGGAGCCCCTAGCTGCGCTTATCCATGGGAACAAAGGCCTGGTCGTCTGGGCCAATGTAGTTGGCACTTGGTCGAATGATCTTGCCGTCGATCCGTTGTTCAATCACATGCGCACTCCATCCCGAGGTGCGCGAAATGACAAAGATCGGCGTGAACATGGCGGTAGGTATGCCCATCATGTGGTAGCTCACCGCGCTAAACCAGTCGAGGTTGGGAAACATTTTTTTGATATCCCACATGACTGATTCGAGCCGCTCTGCAATCTGAAACATCTTCATATCGTTCTGACGCGCAGACAACTGGCGGGCCACTTCTTTAATGACCTTGTTACGCGGGTCGCTCACGGTATAAACAGGGTGGCCAAAGCCAATGACCACCTCTTTGTTTTCTACCCTCTTGCGGATGTCGGCCTCGGCCTCATCGGGCGAGTTGTAGCGCTTCTGTACCTCAAACGCCACCTCGTTGGCACCTCCATGCTTCGGACCACGCAGGGCGCCGATGCCCCCCGCAATGGCTGAGTAGAAGTCTGATCCAGTGCCTGCGACCACCCGCGACGTGAAGGTGGAGGCGTTGAATTCGTGTTCTGCGTAGAGGTTGAGCGAGACATGCATGGCCTTGACCCATTCGGCAGGCGGGGTCTTGCCATGCAATAGATGCAGAAAGTGCCCGCCAATCGAGTCGTCATCAGTTTCGACATCGATGATCTTGCCATTGTGGCTGTAGTGGTACCAGTAGAGCAGCATGCTGCCCAGGCTTGCCATGAGCCGATCGGCAATGTCGCGCGCGCCCGGGGTGTTGTGGTCGTCTTTCTCGGGGAGCACGCAGCCCAATGCCGAAACGCCTGTACGCATCACATCCATGGGATGGGCGGACGGCGGCAGGGACTCCAGCACAGTTTTAACGGGTGCGGGAATGCCGCGCAGGGCCATGAGCTTGCGCTTGTAGCCAGCGAGCTCTGCCTTGTTGGGAAGTTTGCCGTGGACGAGCAGATAAGCCACCTCTTCGAACTCACAGGCGTCTGCGAGATCAAGGATGTCGTAGCCACGATAGGCTAGGTCGTTGCCCGTGCGGCCTACGGTGCAGAGGGCGGTATTGCCCGCGGTTACACCCGAGAGGGCGACAGACTTCTTCGGCTTCAGGGCGGTAACAGAGGCGGTGTCTTGGCTCATCGCAAAGAGTCCTTTCGTCAGCGGAGGTGTTCTTATTGTTTGGAAAAGAGGGCGTCGAGTTTGTTCTCGTAGTCCCAGTAGCCAATGGCGTCGTAGAGTTCTTTTCGGGTCTGCATGAGTTCGACCACATTCTTTTGCGAGCCATCATTGCGCACCGCCCGGTAGACCGCCTCAGCCGCCTTGTTCATGGCCCGGAATGCAGACAAGGGGTAGAGCACGATCGAGACATCGGCAGCGCGCAATTCGTCGACAGTAAAGAGGGGCGTACTGCCAAATTCGGTGATGTTGGCGAGTATGGGCACTTTCACGGCGGCTGCGAACTGTTTGTACTGTGAGAGCTCTGTCATGGCCTCGGGAAAGATCGCCGTGGCACCTGCCTCAACACAGGCACAGGCGCGGTCGATCGCCGACTGCAGGCCTTCAACAGCCAGCGCATCGGTGCGGGCCATGATCATAAAGTTGGGATCGGTGCGTGCATCGACCGCCGCCTTTACGCGATCGACCATTTCTTCGAGAGAGACAATAGCCTTTCCGGGGCGGTGGCCACAGCGCTTGGCGCCCACCTGGTCTTCGATATGCAGTCCGGCGGCGCCATACTTGATGAGCGACTTTACGGTGCGGGCGATGTTGAAGGCCGAGGCACCAAACCCCGTATCAACATCCACGAGCAAGGGCAGGTCGCAGACATCGGTGATGCGTCGAACATCGGTGAGCACATCGTCGAGCCCGCTGATGCCCAGATCGGGCAGGCCTAAAGAGCCGGCGGCCACGCCGCCACCCGAGAGGTAGATGGCCTTAAAGCCAGCACGCTGGGCGAGTAGGGCATGGTTGGCATTGATGGCGCCGATAATCTGCAATGGCTTTTCTTCAGCCATAGCCTTTTGCAGGCGGTCACCGGCGGTGAGGGTGGAAACTGACATAGACGGGTCCCTGAGCGTGGCGCCACGAGAGAATTCTGTGGTGCATGTGTTTTTGTAGTGACACGACTCTAATCCGAATGGCCGAACCGCGGAATTCTTGATTTGCCGTCCACCCTTCGCCGATGGCGAAGCCTATGGTGATTCGGTTTAGGCCGGTCTAGCCCATGACCGGTCGCCGCCTCGCGAAAGGCGGGCACGCTCGTCGTTCGCCCGTTCATGTGCTCCCCGGCCTAGTCTTCTTAGTGTCGCTGTCGCAGAAACTCGTAGAGATCCCGCGCGGCGGGCGATGCAGCACCGCCCGCAATCGTGCAAATCGAGATGGTGCGCCGGGAGTCGACCCCCGTAATCGGAAGCGTTTTCAGCTTTAAGAGCCGTGAGAACCGGGCGGCCACCACCTTTGGCAGCACTGTCACGCCAAGGCCCGCTGAGACGAGTTGGGCCAGAGCATCGAATCCCTTAGCCTTCACCCGAACCTTTAGGCTCTGCCCGTAGATGCGGGCAAGATCGTAGAGCCATTCCGAAATCGCTCCGCCCTCTTGCAAAATGATGAGCTCCTGGTCGAGCAGCATCTGCGGCGTCATCGTCTTGATACGAATCCAGGGTGCGCGCGTAGGTACCGTGGCGACGACCTCGTCGACGTAATAGTCATGGGCCTGTAGCTCCGGCCGAAAGTCTGCGCTCGTAAGCACGCCAATGTCGGCACGCCCTTCGGTGACAAGGCTCTGGATCTCCCGGCTTGTGTGTTCCGAGAGGTCGATACGCACACCGGGGTGGGACTTCAGAAAATCCGTGAGGTCCTGCGGGAGTACGGCCGCGATCGAGCTCATATTGGCCACCACGCGAATATGGCCTGTGACGGCCTGGCGATGGTCTTCAAGCTCCAGCGTCATCTGGGCGAGTTCGCGTTCAATGGCGCGCGCGCGAATGACAACGAGCTCACCTGCTTGGGTAAGGCGTGCGCCCCGAGCGTATCGCTCGAGCAACTGCACGTTAAGCCTTTCTTCCAGCTCTTTGAGGCGTGCGCTGGCTGCGGCAAGTGCCAGGTGGCATTGGTCCGCCGCGCGGGTGATCGAGCCGGTCTGCGCAACAGCCAGCAGTAGACGAAGGCTTAAGAAATCGACCCGTTGGGGATTCAGGGGGGGCGCGTGCCGAGATGCCACCGGTGGAGTCTTAGCCATAGTGTCCTGCGCGACGCAGCAGGCAGTCGATGTAGGCCTGGCCATCGGGGGCAGTGCCTGCGCGCTGGGCG
>CAZKWK010000132.1:0-940 GCA_964556335.1 uncultured Bordetella sp.
AGGCATTCGCCCCGGCGCGCTTACCGACCGGCTGGCGATTCATCAGTCCACCGCCAGCAACATTGTTCGCCACCTGGTTTCCGAAGGCTACGTGCTGCGGATGCGTTGCCCCGACGATGCGCGGGCCTTCGAATTGAGCGCTACGCCCAAGGCGAGAGATCTTCTAGCGAGAGTACCCGACCCCAAGATTGGCATGCTGGTGCAGGCTCTTGCAGAGATGCCGCAGACCTCGGTCTCGGGGCTTGAAGGGTATCTCGACCATGTGATTGCCCGCATGGGGCAGTCGGGCGATGCCGAGGCGGGCTTGAAGCCGCTGGCCGACCTCTAAAAAAAAAGCCCGTAGACGCATCTACGGGCTCTGTTGAAGAGAGGGCAGCGCGTACCACGCTACCTGTCTTCGACTACTTAGGCCATTTTCAGATCGGGATACCGAACCGAAGAAACCAGGTCTTGCACCTCGCGCTTGGGCGCGGGGGTGATCAGCGACACGATCACGATGATCGCAAAGCCAACGGGCATGCCGAAGAGACCTGCAGAGATGGGCTGAATATCCCACCAGAGATCAGGCGTCGTCGGGACGCTACGGGCGATTCCGTAGAAGACTTCGCGTAGCCAAGGCTGGGTAAGGGTCATGTAGTAGAACGTGATGCCCGTTCCCACGATCATACCGAGCGAGGCTGCGATGCCAGTCGTGCGCTTCCAGAAGATTCCCAGTACAAGTGCTGGGAAGAATCCTGCGGCTGCCAGAGAGAACGCTGCAGCAACCAAGAACAGGATGTCTGCAGGCGCCTGCTGTGCAACCAAGGCTGCCAGAATGGCCACGACCAGGAGCATGGTCTTCGAGATCGCTACGCGACGCGACACCGGGGCGTTGGGGTCGATCATCTTGTAGTACACGTCGTGCGACAGGGCGTTGGCAATGGTTAGCAACAGGCCGTCA
>CAZKWK010000132.1:950-5585 GCA_964556335.1 uncultured Bordetella sp.
GAGACCACATAGGGCAACCCAGCAATTTCAGGCGTTGCCAGCACGACAATGTCTTGCCCAATCACAATCTCTGCCAGTTGCACGATACCGTCCTTGTTGACATCGGTAATCGCCAGCAACGTTGCATCCACTGCGTTCCACCGTGCTACCCATTCCGGAAGGGCCGCGAACTGTGAGCCAACAATATCGTTGTACATCACAAATTTCACGAGCACAGCCAGGGCAGGCGCTGTGAAGTAGAGCAGGAAGATGAAGAAGAGAGACCAGGTCACCGAGTTGCTCGCCTCACGCACCGACGGGGTGGTGTAGTAACGCATCAGGATGTGCGGCAGTGCGGCAGTTCCCACCATGAGGCACAGAACAAGCGCTAGGAAGTTCTTACGCGCAATGTCTTTTGCCTTCTCGTCTTTGCCCGGGAAGGCATCAGCGTGGTTGCGTGGGGGGTTCGCACGTGCGGCAAGGCCCTTTTCACGATTCAGACTGGCCGTGTAGGCAGCGACATCTGCAGGAAACTTACCGGCAGCGGCTTCAGCAGCAGCAATCGCAGCGTCGTCCGCCTTGGCGGCCTTGAGCTCGGCCACTTTGCCGTCTACCGCAGCCTTATCGGCAGCGAAGGCAGCAGCGGGATCCTTGAGCTTCTCGGTTGCAGCCGCGGTGCGATCCTTGAAGATCTGGCGCACTTGCTGCTCGCCTGGATCTGCATTGATCTTCTTCTCGAGTTCAGTCACCTTGACCAGTTGCTGGCCATAAATCAACTGGGGAATCGGGAAGCCGGTTTGCTTCACTGACAGCCAGACCACCGGGATCATGTAGGCGATGATGAGAATGATGTACTGGGCCACCTGGGTCCAGGTCACCGCACGCATACCACCTAAGAACGAGCAGACGAGAATGCCGCCCAGGCCCAGGAAGACCCCAAGTTCAAAGCTTACGCCGGTAAGGCGGGTAGTGATAAGACCCACACCGTAGATCTGCGCCACCACATAGACGAATGAACAGAGAATCGCGATAACAACGCCGATGAACCGGGGAATCGATCCGCCATATCGAGCACCGAGGAAGTCGGGAATGGTGTATTGACCGAATTTCCGAAGGAACGGCGCCAAGAACAAAGCGACGAGCACATAGCCGCCTGTCCAGCCCATGATGAAGGCAAGACCTCCATATCCACCGATATACAGTCCGCCAGCCATACCGATAAAAGATGCGGCAGACATCCAGTCAGCGCCCGTTGCCATGCCATTGAACACGGCAGGTACGCGACGACCGGCGACATAGTAGTCGTCTGCCACATTGGTGCGGCTCATGATGCCGATACCGGCATAAAGAATAACGGTTGCCGCGAGAAAGACATAACCAATGCCCGTCTTCGACAACCCCATCTGCTCGGCGATAGCCAAAAGAATGCAAAACCCTAAAAAGCCTCCTGTGTAAAACCCGTAGACTTTTTTAAGTTGTGCATTAAAGGCCTTTTGCGAGCCTCCTGCGTCGAGTATTCCCGCCATGGTTAGTCCTCCTCAGGCTCGGCGACGCCGAACTCTTCATCGATGCGGTTCATGGAGCGGGCGTAGTACCAAATGATCAAAACATAGACGATCAAGGAACCCTGGGCGCCCACCCAGAATGAGAAAGGCCAGCCAAAGAAGTTAAAGCTCAGCGACTCGGCGTAGTACCCGATGACATAGGTAACCACAAACCAAATTGCCAGGAGCCATGCTGTCTTCTTTAGCAACGCCCGCCAGTAGGCTAGGTGTCGTTCAGTCAGTTGCATTAAGTCCTCCAGTTAAAATTTTTAAATTCCGGCTTGTCCCGCCGTTTCATCAGTCAATTCATTCCTAAGACCCAGGCGTCGGTCACACTATAAAAACGGATCCTTCACTCCTGCGTCGATACCTGTCTCTCGTTGTAATTGCACCGCCAGCTTTGGCTCAAAACTCCCCAGTTTGCGCGTAGTCTTGCGGTAGGCTTTCTCGTCCCCCATCTTGAATTGCAAGACTGCTAGGTGATAGTAGCCATAGGGGCTCATGGGCTGCAGCTCCACGGTGCGCTGCAATGCGGCCCGTGCCTCTTCGTTGCGGTTGAGAGCCATGAGGGACAATGCGCGCCCGTAGTGCGCTCGATCGAGCGAGGGGTGATACCGAATAGCCTTGTCGAAGGCATTAAGCGCTTCTTCGTGCTCGTTACGTTTCTGGACAAGAAACCCGAGGTTAAACCAGGCAGCTGCCTGGGTCTCGTCTATAAGCAAGCTTTTCCTGAGCAACGCCTCGGACTCGGTGTTTTTTGAGGCGAGGGCGAGGTGGTTGGCCGCGGTTACAAGTAGGCCGGCTCTTTCCGGCTGGCATGTATGCGCTCTTACCCAGAACTCAGCGGCGATCTCCTGCTTACCAAATATTCCTGCCCAGATGGCAATTTGCTTGTAGTACCAGGCGGAAAGTAGCTTCATAAGGCGATTTGTCGAGTTCAGATATCCGCTAGACACCAACAGGGGGAAGCTCAGCAGTGATCAGTGAAATTTTCGCGATGACGAGGCTGAACCACAGCCAAATCAACAAAAAGAAACCCACGAATGGCACGTGTTTGTCGGATACTTGCCTCGGGGTAATGAGACGCACTGCGCGGAACACGGGGCGACTGAAGAATCGGAACATAAGGTAGACAGCGTTTGATTCATGGCGACCAAAGCTCAATAAGAAAACAAGACCTTGGCCGAGCAACATCAGGCCGATGAACTCCGTCATTCCCTTAAGAACCGAAACGAACGCTAACAATACGTCCCCCCTAAATTGCCGACTGTTTCCGGCTGCATTACGACTGCTTGTACCCGAGCCCTCAAAGACGGACACTTTATGAAAAAGTACAATGACGGTGAGTTACCAACTGTTTTTCTTATGTTTTACAAGCCATCGGGCGAACGATACTTTGCCTCCGGCCAATTGTCTAGTTCCTTCGACGTAGAGGAATCCCTGTGAATGATGCGCTGCAACAGGATCTGTCTGAGCTGAGTCTTGAGACATCGGTCGCCGACCTGATTAAGACTGAGCCGTTGTTATGCCTGCCCGAAACGCCTTTGGGAGAGGCCTTCGAGCGCATGCACAAGGCGCGAGTAGGTTCTATTGTGGTGGTGAACACCTTTCTTGAGCCCGTGGGCATTCTTACTCGCTACGATCTTATTAGTCGCATTATCCTGCCTGGCACCCCGCTGACCGCGCCCATTTCCTCGGTGATGAGCCCCGACGTGATCTGCGCCCCGGCCCATTGGTCGGTCATGGAGGCCATGATCTGCATGGCAACGCATGGCATTCGCCATGTTCCGATTGTTGCGGACGGGCGTCTGAAGGGCATCATTTCTGAGAGCGATCTTGTGCGCCATCAGCGTGAAAGCCTGCGCAGTCTATCGGCCATGATCGCCCGCGCCCCAGACCTGCAGACGCTTGCTCAGGTGAGCCGTACGATTCGGCAGTTGGCCCATCGGCTCCTTGTCGAGGGCCTTGCGGCTACATCGGTGGCCCGCCTGGTAAGTCACCTCAATGACGCGATGACCAAGCGCACCTTGGCACTCGTCTCTGACCGCGCCCCACACCTGGTGGCTGGGCTGCCTGAGTGGAGCTGGCTGGCCTTGGGGTCTGAGGGCCGCGAGGAGCAGACCATTGCCACCGACCAAGACAACGCGATTGTCTTTGCCGCTGCGACTACGCAAGAGGCGAATCGGCTACGCCCGCAGTTTTTAAGACTTGCCGCAGAGATGAATAATGCGCTGGCGGAGATTGGGTTTCCGCTCTGTAAGGGGGGGGTGATGGCGCAGAATGAGAAGTGGTGCCGCAGCCTCGATGAGTGGAAGGAGACCATGACCGACTGGTTTCGGCGTCCGACGCCTGAGAAGCTGCTCGATGCCCATACCTTCTTAGACTTTCGCTCGCTAACAGGCGCGCTGCACCTGGCCGAGACGCTTCGCGACTGGGTGACCAGTGAGGTGAAGACGCATCCTTTGTTTCTACGTGAGCTTGCCCAAGACTCTATGCGCAGCAGCGTGGGCGACTTGCCACGGCCGGTATTTTTTTCTGCAATTGCCCGGTGGCTGCGGCGCAAAAATCTTCCTGGCAACTGGATCTCTCCGGATCGTCTCGATATTAAGAAAGATGCGACTGCACCGGTGGTGGCCTGGTCTCGCGTGCTGGCTCTGATGAACGGTATTGCTGCCACCTCTACCGATGGCCGGCTGGCGGGTCTGCAGGCGCTTGGCAAGGTGCAACGCAGCGAGGGTGAGGCGATTCGTGAGGCCTTTGACCTTACCCAGCGGTATCGGCTGAAGGCCCAGCTGGCCGGGTCGGACCAGCCCAACGCGCTTTTACTCGACCCTTTGAGTCTGCATGAGATTGACCAGCTCACCTATGCGCTCGATGAACTGGCCCGGGTGAAAGACGCCGTGCGGCTGGATCTGCGTCTGTAGTCAGGAAACACAGAGGGGTACACTTAAGACATGTATATCCACCTAGCCTCGGACCTACATCTGGAGTTTCTGCAAAAGAGGTTTCCAGACTTTCTGCGGGTGGATCGTCTCTATTCTCCCTGGGCTGACGTGTTGGTTTTGGCTGGCGATATTCATAAAGAGACCGAGACCATTAAAAGCTTTGGTCG
>CAZKWK010000133.1:0-5581 GCA_964556335.1 uncultured Bordetella sp.
CTGCGCGCGATGGGTGCCTCACGCACGGTTACCCTTCCGAAGGCAAAGCGTAGTTCGTCGGTGATCAAGGAGAAGGCCAAGACGGGTAAGCGCAAGGTCTATTGGACCGACCTCAGCAAGCAGGTCATCACGCAGGTCTATAACGGTGAACTCCTCGAGTGCGGAAACACCGTTACCGGGCCCGCCATTGTAGAAACCAGTCACACCACGATTGTGGTGCATCCCCAGCAAAAGCTGCTGGTCGATGCCTATGGAAACTTTGAACTCAAGCTCGGGAGATAGTCATGCTAAAAGTCAGTGAACTGAAAGATGTGTCCTTCAATGGCCGTGAGCGGGGCTATGTGCCTCCCGAAAAACTCCGTATCTCGAAGAAGCTCAAGCTACACACCAAGGCCTCGAAGAAGCTCGATCCCATCACCTATGAGGTCATTCGGCATAGCCTCTGGAATGTTAATGAGGAGCACGGTGCGACGATTCAGCGGCTTTCCGGTTCGCCGGTTGCTATGTATGCCCTAGATCTCAACCCGTCCATCCTCACTGAAGACGGAGAGTTCGTCTACTTTGGCCCCTACATGCAATACATGTCGGGTGTCACTGACACCCAGGTGAAGTGGATTCTTGAGAACCGGTCGGAGAATCCTGGCATCAAAGACGGGGATATGTTCTTGGCCAACGACCCCTGGGTGGGTGCGGCCCACCAGCAAGACGTCATGCTCATCTGCCCGGTTTTTCACGAGGGGGAGTTGTTTTGTTGGGTTACCAACTGTCTGCACCAGTACGACATTGGTGGTATCACGCCTTCTAGCTTCTGTATGTCGGCCAAAGATGCCTTTGAAGAGGGCATCTTGATTCCGCCCGTGAAGATCGTGGAGGGAGGAGAGATTCGAAAAGATATTGAAGACCTCTATCTTCGGTCGTCTCGAAAGCCCGACTCTGTGGCATTGGATTTCCGCGCCCAACTGGCTGGAAACACCACCGCCAAGGAGCGTGTCGAGAGCCTGCTGCGCAAATACGGGGGCGATACTGTGAAGGCAGTGATGCGTAAGATTCTCAATGATGGTGAGGCAGCCTTCTTAGAGAAAATGTCGCGATTGCCTGACGGCGTCTGGCGTGACCGTACCTATGTGGAATGTTCACGTCCCGGAGACCGCAAGACCCACCAGGTGCAGCTTACGCTGCGTAAAGCGGGCAACACGCTCATTTTTGAAAACGACGGTACCGCAGACCAGGAAGGTGCCATGAATGCTACCTTCTCCGGATGGCGTGGCTCCATCATGGTGGCTCTCAATCAGCTGCTCTGCTGGGATCAGTACTTCGCGATTGGTGGCGCCTTACGCCATGTCAAGTTCGATCCGACGCCGGGCACCATGAATTGCGCCAACTTCCCCGCCTCGGTTTCCACCGCACCGGTGCAGGCCATGGAGATCTCGCTCTACCCTGCCTACAACGTACTAGCGAAGATGATCTATGCCGATGAAGAGATGCGTAAGGACATTATGTGTATCGGAGGCACCAGCCAGTGGCCGGCAACCATCTTCCGTGGCAAAGACCAGTGGGGAGAGAATTTCGGCTACATCCTGGTGGACCCCATTGGGGGGGCGATTGGCGCCTTCTCTACGGGCGATGGCATCTCAACCGGCGGCCAGTCTCGCACCCCCATCTGTAAGCTGCCCAATATTGAGCACACCGAGCAGACCTTCCCCGTACTCTTTCTCTACCGTAAAGAGTTGCTTGATTCGGGTGGGGCGGGCCTGAACAGGGGTGGCATGTCGGCCGAAACCTGCTTTATCCCGCACAACACCGCCACAATTACCCATGACACCCTGTCGTCGGGTAACGCTGTACCGACATCGACGGGCATGATGGGTGGCTATCCCGCCACGGTCAACGTTTACAAGTTCAAGAAAGACACTGATATTCTGAGTCGCTTCGGCGCCTCGGCTTTGCCCTCAGATATTTCAGAGGTCTCGGGCAAAGAGGTGACGCTAGAGCTACGGCAGCAGAACTTCCAGCAAGACCCCTCCGATGTCTACGCGGTGGTCTGGACCGGTGGCGGTGGCTATGGAGACCCCTTGGCGCGCGATCCTCAGAAGGTGGCCGAAGACGTAAACGAGAATCGCGCCGTGTCTCTAGAGGCTGCGCGCGAGATTTACGGTGTGGTGCTGAAGACCAACGGAGAGGTGGATGTTGCAGCCACGGCATCTCTTCGGTCGGAAATCCTCGCCCGTCGCAAAGGCTATCCGGTACAAGGAACATCTGCGAAGACGCCGACCAAGCTGTCCGGCAAGGTCTTTAAGCAGATTACGGAGAACCTGTATCTGCAGCATCCGGAGTCCGGAAAATCCAACAAAACCGGGTTACGGTGGGCCTGCAGCCACTGTGCAACCGATCTTGGGTCGGCCAAGGAGAACTACAAGCTGGGCTGTACGCGACACGACGCACCGATTGCCGCCTCCAATCCCAATATTGGTGACTGGCAGCGGTATGTCGATGAGGAACCCACCTTCCGACAGTTTTTCTGCCCGGGCTGTGGCCACCTGATCGAGAACGAGATAGCGCGCAAGACCGATCCGCTGCTGGAAGATATTCAGATCAAGATCTAGCCCGATCTAGCCCGCATTAAGACGTTTCTGTTTTGTTCAGTCGCCCCGGTTACCGAAAGGTACCGGGGCCTTTTTTTGCGGCGTGGCGCCGCCTGAGACCCAGGCGGCTAGAGACCGAAATGGTCTGTCAGGATCTGATTAAATTCCGCCGCATTTTGCACATTGGGCAGGTGGCCGGCGTTGCGTACAGACCGATAGCGGGCATTGGGTAGTCGCTGCGCGAGTTCTGTGAGTGCTTTGGGGAAGGGACCATCATTCTCGCCAGACACAAAGGTTGTGCGTACCGTAATGGCCTCTGCCTTAGGCGCGTAATCAAGCTTCTGAATGGCCTGCGCACAGCCCACAAAGCCATTCACAGAGGTCGCACCAATCTGCGATTTGAATGCCTGCATCACGGTGCTGTTGGCGGGATCTTTGGCGTAGTCGACACCAAACCAGCGCTCCACGGTGGCATCGGCCATTGCTGCGCATCCTTGGGATAGCGCCAGTTCTATCCGCGGATTCCATGAGTCGGCCATTTCTTTGGGCATATCGGCCCGGGTGTCACAAATGACAAGACTCTCAAATCGGGCTGTGTGATGAATACCCAGGCCAATACCGATCATGCCGCCCAGCGATAGGCCCATAAAATGGGCCCGCGCCTGCCCGAGTGCATCGAGCACACCAATGCAGTCGCGCCCCAGGTCGTCTAGGCTAAAACCGAGTTCTGTCGGGCCTGAGGCGCCATGGCCACGGGTGTCCATCGCGAGAACCCGATAGCCCCCTTGATGTAAAAGTGCGGCCTGCGCCTCCCACATCGCGGCGGCGGACAGAATGGAATGCGACAGCAACACAACCCCTCGGGATCCTGTCTCGCTGTCATAGACGCAGATCTGCTGTCCGTTGGTGGTGATTGTTTTTTTCGTCCATCCGTTGGTCATGGGCTGTCTCCTTGGGGGGGGTATCGGGTGAGTTAGAAGGTGTCGGCGTGTCGGGTAAGGGTAAGGGGCTGTGATGGGATCATGTCGCGCCTTTGACTAGAGGGGGCCAAACGCAGGCGGCGGAATACGCCGAGAGGAGACTTTCTCATACGCCGACGCTAAGGCGAGGGTCTGGGCTTCGCGACCGATTTCTCCCCGAAAGACCAAGGAGAAGGGCAGCCCTGGGGCCGGGATACTCTTTAATGACTTTCCGGGGACACCGACGAAGGATCGCCGATCCTCTGACAGGGTGAACTCCGCATCGCAGACTGATTGAACGAATCCTGCCGGCACCAGAATCTCGGTCAGACCCGCGTTGGGTCCGTGAAACGATTCAAAAAAGTAATGACGGGCCAGACCGGGCTCTTCCGGATACCCGATGCGGGCAGGTGGTAACACCGTATGGGCCCGCACCAGGCACTCGAGCTGGTTCTCGTGTAGGACCATCATGTCGACTCGTCGCAGGAGTTCACGCAGCATGATGCGTTCATCGACACCTTGGCGTCCTCCGAGGGGGTTGCGGGGGTCAACGACCGCCTCCCAGTTCAAAAAGGCGGCCCGCTGGTCATCGCCCCAGAAGCTTGATCGGGCATTGAGTTGTCGCCAGTCTGAGAGGGTCTCAGTGATCCCCCATCGGGCCCAATCCTCGGCCCGACGACGGAGATACTGGCTGATATGAAGCCGAAAGGCATGGGCAAGGATCTGCTCTTGCACGGTAGCCAGATCGAGGTTTGTGGGCGGCGTGATCTTGAGGTCTGAGAGGGCAACCAGGTAGTCGATGGGGGCAAGATCGCCGCTACCGAAGACCTTACCCGGCTGAAACTCGGTGGGCCGAATGGCCTGCGCGAAATCAGGGAAGACCGGTTGGCCTGTGGCATCGAGGCGAAAGAGGATGTCGGGCATGAAGACCGGAATCAGCCGCGCCAGAGCATCGGTGAAAGATGTCTGCATCTGCTCGAGCGCAGGGTCGGGCTGCCAGTGTCGATGTCGGGATTCCACGAGCGTAAGCCCCAGGGTTCCGCCGAGCACCTCGGTGATTTCGCGCGAGACCGCGGAAAGAATCGGCTTAATGGCAAGTGTATTGCCGGGGTCGAGCATGGACTCTCGAATGATGCCCAGGCGAAGCCCCTTGAGCGCCGCGATAGACGCGGGGCTCGCAATATACGGCGAGAGACCTTCCGGGGGCGGGTAGCTGCTACGTGGAACGGTGGTGTATGGATCGCGTGGATCGTAGTAGCCGCCGGAGTCGTCTCGTAGCGCATCGAGGATCTGGGCGCAGTCATCGAGTGTCTTGGCCATGATGCCTGTCCGGTCGCAGTAGATGTCTGCCCCAATGGCGCCGCCATCGAAACCCAGCATGGCCTTGTGGGGAAGAATGAGGGCGGTACTGTTGTGGTTTGAGGGGCCGCGGGTAGACATGCGGGTCTCTTCCCCCAGGCTTGCCATGACCATATTCGTAGAGACCGATACCGCCGACCCGGAGCTTGAGCCAAGCGAGGCTGAGCGCGTAGTGTCATAGGGGTTGGCGGGGTTGCCTCCCCAGGTGGATCGCTGGTAGCCCGAGACCGAGGGCAGCACTTTCTGCGGCTTATGGGCGCCGCCGGGATCACCCGCCCTGCCGTTGTATTCGGTCATGACGGCTTTGGCGAAAATGATGGCGCCTCTCTCTCGTAGACGCTCGATAAGTTGATGGTCACGTGCGGGAAAGTCGGCGTCGAATCGGGCGTCCGCTCCGCCCGTTGAACGCATGTCTTTGGTATCGAAGGCGTCTTTGAAGGAAAAGACCACCCCGTAGAGAGGCATCTTCTGGAGGTCGGGATTTCGGCCGTATTGGGCATCCAGGGCCTGGGCCTGCTCGAGCGCGTCGGGGTATCGGCGAAAGATTTCGCAGACCGCCGGGGCCCCTGCAGGCAGAGGGCCCTCGTCAGGGTGTCGATCGAAATCTCCGCGACAGACTACCGAGCGCTCACCACGAATATTGAGTGTGGACAGAGCATTAACCTGGCCGCTATGCGGTTC
>CAZKWK010000134.1:0-4385 GCA_964556335.1 uncultured Bordetella sp.
GGTCGGGTCCGCGTCGCCCGGCTGGTCAATGCCGTCATCGTCGTCACCAACACGGCCTGTAATGCCTGGTTTGTATTTGGGCTTGATATGGGGGTCTCGGGCGTGGCCTGGGCCACCACCCTCTCCCTGGCTGTGGGGCTCGTGGTTTCTTTGTGGCTCTTTCTTTCGGAAGTGCAGGGCGCGCGGTTCGCGCCTTATCGCGTCTGGCGGCCCCATAAGACGTTGCTGAGAGCGGTTCTGGGGCTCGGGCTTCCCATTGGTTTTTCGATTGGGATCGATGTGCTGGGGTTTGCGGCCTTTCAGGCCATGATGTCTCGGCTCGGGGATGTTGAGGGTGCCGCCTCGCAGGTGGTCATCATGCTCACCTCAATGGCCTTTCTGCCCGCGGTGGGGCTGGGTAAGGCAGGTACCACGTTGGTCGGCCAGTCGATGGGCGCGGGCAATCCCCTCTGGGCCAAGCGCGTGGGCAACTACGTGATCGTCTTGAGCATGGCTTATATGTTTCTGTTTGGACTTGCATTGGCCCTCTTCGGGGAGGCCTTCATGCGGTTCTTTATCGCGCCGGCCGATCCCCAGGCCGCGCAACTCATTGTGCTTGGGGCCCAGTTGGCACTCATTGCCGCGGTCTACCAGGTCTTTGACGGCCTGCACCTGGGGGCTGTCTTCTGCCTGCGCGGTGCCGGTGATGCGCGGATTCCCGGTCTGGTGCTCTTTGTCTTGTCCTGGGGCATGTTCGTGCCCTTAACCCACATGCTGGTCTTTTCGCCCGGTCAGGGGTTTGTGGATAGCCTGCCTGCCTTTGGCTTTGGCGCTGCCGGCGGCTGGTGGGCCTCCGTGATCTACATCGTTTTGCTCTCGGGATTTCTCTCTTGGCGGTGGTTTGCCCGTCCGTTACCGGAGCGGATCGTCTAAGAGCGGGTCTGGCCCCTGAAACCGCTGCGCAAGGGTTGCAGCGGCCCGGGGCAGGGGGGCGTCGTCGGCGGTGACGAGCATGGTGTCGATATGGTCTTCAGACGGCACGAGCAGCAGTCGGTAGAGTGTGCGGCAGACGGCCCTTGCGGCCTCGCCTGGCCAGGCCGGGGGCAGCAGCTCCGCCGGCAGGTCTGGATCCCGCAGCAAGAGTCTCCGATAGTCATGAATGAGCAGAAGCCGAATCAGCAGCGCGTTCTGTGGCGAGAGCTCTGCATTCTCACCGCGCATTAACGCCTCAGCGATGGGCTCGTAGCTGGCGACAAAGGCGCTGTAGCGGTCTGCAAGCTGTGCAAGGTTCCAGGCCTGCATGACCAGGTCGTGGGGGCTCGCGCTCTGACCCACAGCCGCATCGGCCGCACGTACCGGAAGCAGGGCGACGCAGGCGGATGCCAAACCCTCGGCCGACAGCGCCTGAAACACGCGGTCCAGGTCGGTGGTGGGGTGAACAAAGCAGTTTGGGCCAAGACTGCCAAAGCCTTGCCAGAAGAGAAAGCGCCGCACCGATTCACGGGTGGGTAGGTCTAACTCTTTGACCTGAAAAATACACCGCCAACGCTGATCCCAGGCTGGCGATTGGGCGGCATAGATACGCCGAGAGGCATCGCGAATGCGCTGCGCGCCAGACTCTGTGAGCGAGTAATCGGCCCGGCGCCCATGGGCCTCCGCCACAAGCCAGTCCTCCTGCGCAAGCCGGAAGATGGCTGTGCGGATCATGCGGTCGTTGACGCCGAGTGGCGGGAGGAGTTGAATGAGGCTACCAAGCCAGACCCGACCGCCCCGAGGAAGCAGCAGATCGCCAAAAACGGAAAGTAAGAGGGATCCCGCCTGGACCCGTGGGACCTGCGAGAAGTCCGCAATACGGGCCTCTACTGCGTTACGCCGGTGCGATGCGATGCGGCGCGCAGAGGAGACGGATCGGGGGCGCGTGTCCGGCTGGGTCATAACAACATGGTACAACCTTCGAGATTCTGCGTTGCAATACGTAAGATTTTTTCTAGGATTGTCAGTGGCTATGAAGACTGATTCTTATGCGTCAGCTTATTTGCGGTGAAAACCTAAATTTAAAGTGATACAAGTATTGACCTTGTTTGTTTACGTTCGTAACATATTAAAAAACCAAGGAGACTGTTGCAATGCCCCATCCCCTGCTTGAGAAACACGCCTCTGTTCTTGAATCCGCGCTGGCGGCGATCGCCGATCGGGGGTACTGGTCTGCCTTTAACGAAATGCCGAGTCCCAAGGCCTACGGCGAGACGGCCATGGCCGATGGCAAGGCCGCCTTCGAGCAATTGCTCGGCAAAGACTTTGCGCTTGATCAGCCGAGGTCCACAGGCTGGCACGGGGGAGAGGTCTCCCCGTACGGTGTTGCGCTCGATGTGCGTTATCCCGTCTCTGATATCGACGCACTGGTCGCGGCAGGGCATAAGGCCATGGGCGCCTGGCAGCAGGCGGGTCTTGAGGCACGCACCGGTGTCTGCATGGAGATGCTGACACGTCTCAATCAGCAGAGTTTCTTGCTGGCCCATGCGGTCATGATGACCACCGGCCAGGGTTTCATGATGGCCTTTCAGGCCGGTGGGCCGCATGCCCAAGACCGTGGGCTTGAGGCGGTGGCCTATGCCCATCGGGAGCAGAGTTTTGTGCCGTGCCAGGCCCGCTGGGAGAAGCCCCAGGGCAAGAATCCCCCGCTCGTGATGCAGAAGGAATACGCCCTCGTCGGCCGTGGTGTCGCAGTGGTGATCGGCTGCGGAACCTTTCCTACCTGGAATACCTATCCTGGGCTCTTTGCAGCGCTGGCCACCGGCAATGCGGTGATTGTGAAGCCGCACAGCAACGCCATTCTCCCCGCCGCCATCACCGTGCGCATTTTGCGTGAGGTTCTTACCGAACAGGGGTTGGACCCCAACCTTGTGCTGCTCTCTGTGGCCAAAGATCGTGATGCGACAAAGCGTCTAGTCACCCATCCCCAGGTGCGTTCGATCGACTTTACTGGGGGCAACGCCTTTGGTCAGTGGCTCCTCGACAATTGTCGTCAGGCCCAGGTCTATGCGGAGCTTGCGGGCGTGAACAATATCGTGGTCGACGGTACCGATGCCTACCAGGACATGCTCAAGAACCTGGCCTTCACCCTTTCGCTCTATTCTGGCCAGATGTGTACCACCTCGCAGGCCATCTTCGTTCCTGCAGGCGGAATTCAAACCGACGTGGGCCACAAGTCGTACGACGACTTCTGCGCAGACTTGGCTGCTGCCATACAGCGGTTTCTATCAAAGCCCGAGGTGGCCTGTGCGGTATTGGGGGCCATACAGTCTTCTGACACGCTGACGCGTATTGAAGAGGCCAATGCGGGCAGCCTCGGCAGAGTCATTCTCGCCTCTGAAAAGATTGCAAACCCTGAGTTCCCATCGGCTGAGGTACGCACCCCGGTGCTGCTGGCCTGTGACGCATCCGATGAGAAGGCCTATATGGAAGAGCGCTTTGGGCCGATTAGTTTTGTCGTGAAGGTGGCCGATACCAATGCAGCCATTGCCCTCTCCGAGCGCGTGGTCTCCACACACGGGGCGCTCACTGTGGGGCTTTATTCCACAAGCCAACAGGTGATTGATCAGATGACCCAGGCCACTTGGCGGGCCAAGGTTGCGCTTTCCATCAATCTCACGGGTGGCGTCTTTGTGAACCAGTCGGCTGCGTTTTCTGACTACCACGGCTCGGGGGCCAACCCCGCTGCCAATGCGTCTTATGCCGACTCCGCCTTTGTGGCCAATCGGTTTCGGGTGATTCAGAGGCGGTGGCATGTCTAGGCGCCCCGCATAAGCTGCACGATCGCGATAAAAATAACAGGAGACAAACCTATGCAGTACACCGCGATTCAGTTGTCTGAGAGCCAAGGCGTTGCACGCCTGGTGCTTCATCGGCCTGACAAACTCAATAGCTTCACTGAGGTCATGCATGGCGAGGTGCGTCATGCGCTCGATAGCGTGCAAGAGAGTGCGACGGCACGGGTGCTGGTGATTACCGGTGCCGGGCGGGGCTTCTGCGCTGGCCAAGACCTGGCCGATGACTGCATGCAGAAGATCAACGGCAAGATGCCCGATATCGGCACCGTGGTCGAGCAGCATTACAAGCCCATGGTGATGCGTCTTGCGAATCTCAAGGTGCCCACGGTGGCGGCTGTCAATGGCATTGCCGCGGGTGCGGGGGTGAGTCTTGCCCTGGCCTGTGCCCTCGTGGTGGCCTCTGAGTCTGCCTCGTTTGTCCAGGCCTTCTCTAAGATTGGCTTGGTTCCCGATACGGGTAGCACCTGGTTCTTGCCCCAGCGGGTCGGTATGGCCCGGGCCATGGGCCTGGCCCTACTGGCCGATAAGCTGCCCGCCGCCCAAGCAGCACAGTGGGGTCTGATCTGGAAGGCGGTT
>CAZKWK010000134.1:4395-5511 GCA_964556335.1 uncultured Bordetella sp.
CAAGGGCAACTTGGGCCGTGATCTGCCTGATGAACTGCGGCGGCGGCAGGACCGCCTGGTGCGCATTCGTCAGGCCATGCAGGCAAGCACCACCCATACGCTTGAGCAGCAGCTCTCCCTAGAGGCTAGGTTTATGCGTGAACTGGGCTGGAGTCATGATTACGACGAGGGTGTGACCGCCTTTCTTGAGAAGCGGGCACCGCGGTTTACGGGGGCTTAGCAGAAATGGCCGCGCTAACAAAAGCCACGAAGGTGGCCGTGGTCGGCACCGGCGCCATGGGTGCGGGTATTGCCCAGATTGCCGCTGCCGCAGGCCATGAGGTATTTCTCTTTGATACGCGCGAGGGCGCTGCAGACAAGGCCATTGCCGGCATTGCGGCGCAGTTTTTGCGGCTCGCCGAAAAAGGAAAACTCTCTGCGGCAGAAGCCACTGCAGCATCGGGCCGCCTTAAAGCGGCGCACGATCTGCAGGGGCTCTCCGATGCGGGCCTAATTGTGGAGGCCATTGTCGAAAACCTCGAGGCCAAGCAGGGGCTCTTTCGGTCTCTTGAGACCATCGTTGCGCCCACTGCGCTTTTTGCAACCAACACCTCGGCCATCTCGGTGACCGCGATTGGTGCGGCCTTGGCGCAGCCGGAACGGCTGGCAGGCCTACACTTTTTTAACCCCGCGCCGCTCATGGCGCTGGTCGAAGTGGTGTCGGGGTTGGCCACCTCGCATGCAGTGGCAGAAACACTCTACGACACGGCCAAGGCCTGGGGAAAGTCGCCCGTCTACACCAAGTCCACGCCCGGCTTTATCGTCAATCGCGTGGCACGCCCTTTTTATGCGGAGGCCCAGCGGGTCTTGCAGGAAGGTGGGGCCGATGTGGCCGCCATCGATGCCTGCTGTAAAGAAGGCGGTGGTTTTCGTATGGGCCCCTTCGAGCTCATGGACCTGATTGGCCATGATGTGAACCTGGCCGTTACCAAAACGGTCTGGGGGGCCTACTACCACGACCCTCGCTTCCTGCCCTCGCTTCTGCAGCAAGAGTTGGTGGCCGCGGGCTTTCTGGGAAGAAAGTCGGGCCGTGGCTTTTACGACCACCGGCCCGATGCGACCAACCCGGCTGCAGAC
>CAZKWK010000135.1:0-5374 GCA_964556335.1 uncultured Bordetella sp.
TCGTCTGACCAGAGGTATTCGCGGTCTTTGCGCTGATCCTTTGGTGAGTAGTGCTTGGGGTCGATAAATCTTGCATAGCCAAAGCCATTGCCAGTAAGGTCAGGGAACCGCTCTGCTTCAGCTATTGCGATGACTTTTGAGATAGGGGTGATGGTTAGCATCTGGAGCCTCCGTTAAAGTTTTTTATGAAGTCGATGACCTCGTTGAGGTCCCAGACCGTAGTGCCCGGAGAGAGGCGTGTCGGCTGCGGCGCTCGACCAGAAGCCACCCATCGCCACCATGTGGCGATAGAGATATCGATCAGTGGATTTTGTGTTCGACTGCTTCGGGCTATCTGGTTGGCGCGAACGAATTGCTTATCGGCCCGAAGAGCAGGCCTTGCTTGCGCCACCTCGTGAAGCAGCCTGGTACGGGTGTCCAGGCTTGATGAGTTGCCAGTGTTTTTCATCGGCTGTGCCTTCCTGCATTTGGTTGATATCAAATGCAATTAGACGGCCAGCTTTTTGCGTCAAGACGTACCTTTAGGGGCTAATGAGGTTCGCAAAAATAATCAGAAAAATCAGAAAGTTACATGGGAAGTGCGTTTGTTGGGCTTTCCGCTCTTTGATTTATGGTGTCTTCGTACTTTTACGATTCGGGTTTGCCTTTCTCAAAGAGGGCTTCGCATTAAGGGCCGCTTGGATAGAGCGCCGAACTTCTTTCGCGACCCTACGCGTAAGTGCCTCTTTAGCTACGAGCCCTTTGCGTCTCGCTACTTGCTGTATGTGTTCTCTCGCTTGCCTACTGAGCGGTCCAGCAAAAAGACGCCACGCTTCACGCCGGACCTTTGGATCTCGGATAAAGAACATCCAGTCACAGAACTCCTCTAAAGCAGCATCGAAAATCTTGTCGAACGTACGGCCACTGTGGACACCTCGCCCACCACGGTCACTAAAGTTCTGCCATACCTCCGCAATACATATACGCCGCTGGTGATCCCTGAACGTAAATGTATAGAGTGGCCGTGGCTTGGGCTTCCTAGCGCGAGGCATTTATGTGGCCCTTTCGTATTGAGGTGGTTACAGCTACTCGTTGCGTAAATGTCCGAGCACATAGAAATTCCGCCCAGTCACACATCAACGCCCTGCGCTTTTCCAAAAGATCGGAACGTTGATAAGCCTTCTGTACAGCATCACCAACAGTGTGGCCTGATGCTGCCTTTCGAATCTCGTCAGGGTAAGAAGTCCGCTCTGCGGCCCAGTCCCGAAACGTCGATCTGAAGCCATGCGGCACGGCCTCGACCGTTATCTCCCCGCGTTCCAGTAGCCCACGCATAAGTTGGCTGAGTGCCATGTCTGAGAGAGCAGTGCCCCTTGGGCTTGGAAAGATCTTCTTCACGCCCACCATCTTTGGCAAGCTCTTCAGTATCGCTATGGCCTCAGGTTGCAACGGCACCCTGTGTTCTTGTCGCGACTTGGTATGTGCTGGGGGGATGACCCAGAGCATCTTCTCGAAATCAATCTCGCTCCATTCTGCATGCCGTACCGAGCCTGAACGCACTGCTGTAAGGCAGAGAAATTGAAGAGCCTTGGAGCTGATGCTGTCATTGCGCCTAAGGGCAGCCATGACCTCTCCGATACGCTCATAAGGGGCTGCTTTGTGGTGCTTTACAGGCCTGACCTTCTTGGGTGATGGTAGTTGCGTATCAAGGTAACCGGACCAGGTTGCCGGGTTGGTGCCTGTTCGATAGCCAGCGACTGTGGCGGCATCTAATACGGTCTTCATACGACCAAGCAGGCGATAGGCGGTCTGCGGTTTGGCGTACCAGAGCTTGGCAGGCTGCTTGTCATGGCCAACAGTTTCTTGGGTCAGCACCTGAATGATGTGGACCATTTCGATGTCGGCCACAGACATCTTTCCGATTACTGGATAGGCGTACGCCTCTAGGGTCGAGGCCCATTGCTTACGGTGCTTGTCATTGGTGTAGTCGGCACTGTGGGCTTCTATGTACTCAGCCGAAACATCCATAAAGGTCTTTGACCGTGCCTGAGCATCTAATAACGCCTGTTTCTTGGCCCGCTTGGCCTGCAGCAGGTCTGTGCCTTCCCGCGCTTCTAGTACCAGCTTTCTTGCCCGTTCGCGGGCCTCTTTAAGGGGCACCAAGGGGTAAGACCCAAGACCTAGCGGCACCCGCCTGGCCCCGTTCTTGATTCTCAGCACCCACGACCGAGACAGAGCCTTCCCGGAACCAATAGGCTTGCGTACCTGTAACAGCAGGCCAGCTACACCCCCGACCGCATGCCAACCCGGTTGGCTGATTCTGCGTACCTGTAGGTCGGTTAATTCGCTCGCAATCTTTGGCATAAAACATACCTTAAATAGCAAAATTGCATGCTATCAGGTGCGATGCGTTGCGACAAGGTATTCGCCTGAAACCCAATAAATATAGGGCTTTACGTCATTAGGTCATATCAGATGCGACGGTTCAATGGCAGCCACCGCTTCCGCCAATTTGAGCGGTAGCTCTCTTCCGTTCCTTTTTATCCGACGTTCATCCGTTTAAGCGGCTTCGCATGCAGCGGACGCCATCGCCTAGCGGATAATTGATTTGGGACTTCAAGTCTGCGGGGGGCCAATCGCGAGATAGTCGGCAGGTTGAATGACACGTGCAGTTGAGTGGGGTCTTGCGAGTAATAGCCGATCCCCTGTAATCAACTTCGCCGAGGGCTCGGCGTCTAAAAGTGCCCATAAGTGGCTGTCTTCGGAGTCTGGGGCAGCGCTCCTGGCAGGGGGTTCACGCCACAGAGCGTTTGCTGCTAGCTCTGTAAGAAGCTGATCTATGTCGTGATCGGCCAGGCCGTGCACCGCGACGAGCTTGGTACGCATAAGGACAGCGCGGAATTCCCGTAATAACTTGGGTGACAGCAGAAACACGACGTCGCCCCGCAGCATGCCATCGACGATACGTGCCGTTGGGCTTTGTGCGTTTGCCGTGATGAGCCCGGCGACGAGCACGTTGGTATCGACGATAACGATCTGCATCAAGCATTCCGCATTGCTTGTACCTCATCGTTAGCGATCTGAATCGCGTCGCCCTCAGCCAGTTGCGCCTGCTGGCGAGCCCGCTCTACGAGCTGCCGGGCGCTCTTCATGGGCTTAATTCCCCGAAGCTGAAGCGCTTCTTCGATGATGAAACCAATCGAGCGCCCCTGACGGGCAGCCGCCTCCTTCAGGGCCTGATGCATCTCATCGTCAAGCGAAATGGTGAGTCGGCTCATGTTTTCGGCTCCTAGCTATCGCGTTAGGATGACATCTTTTGACCAAAACACCAAAGCATATTGCTGTTCACTGCAATTTCTAACGAAATCCCACCTACGTCCATACTGCCTGTTAACGGTATGATATGTCGGTATAAATAAGGAGGAAAGAATGCCTTCGACACCATCAACAATAAAGCGTAAGACCTCTCTCACACTTGATGCAGAAGTGCTCGATCTTGCGAAAGGTCTCGAGATCAACGTTTCTGCGGTCGCAGAGGCAGCCCTTAGGCAAGCGGTCGCCAATGCTCGTCGTATCCAATGGCTTAGAGAAAACGAGCAGGCCTTTGCTGCCCAAGCAGCGTGGCACGAGCGCAATGGTCATCCACTTACAGACATTATTTGTGCCCCTGGGGGTTCTTCGTGGAAGGCCTGACGCGTTTTGACGTAGCGGAATATAACGGGGTGAAGATGGTCGTTGTGGAGAGTGACCTTCTGCCTCCCGACCCTGCAGTGGTGGTTATTCCTCTTCTTGCCGATTACCCGGTGGTGAAAGACCTAAATCCTGAGGTGATGCACGAGGGTCAGCGTTTTATTCTTGCCACCCGGCTGGTCGCGGCCGTTCGCCGGTCAAGTGTGCGTCGCGTTGGGAGCGTTGCAGCGCAAGGTGATCGTATTACTCGCGCGGTTGATGTCCTGATGGCTGGGGTCTGAGCGTTATGGGTAGAAGGATCTCATTTTTCAATTTCAGCCTGGATTACACGTAGTCCCAAGCACAAACATTGTTCTATTGTCAGAAAAATTATTATAATGTCTGACATGAGTATTTCTATCGAAATCAAGCAGGTAATCGCAAGTAAGCCGCCAGGTTCAGTCTTTTCTTGCGCTGACTTCCTTGCCTTAGGATCGCGCGCTGCAGTTGATCAGGCACTTACGCGGCTCGTGAGAGCAGGTGTCCTAGTGCGGATTGCCCGAGGACTCTATGGGACTGTCGATGCGGCAGTCGAGGCACAAGCCTTGGCTCGCGTTATTACGCGAAAGACAGGCGAGCAGGTTGGCCTCGCCCCCTTGTCGGTGGCTAGCGGTACTGGTGGCTCTGAAGTTGATGTGGAGGTTCCCACTACGGGCCACTCCCGAATCATTAAGGCAGGAGGGCAGACGCTGCGGCTTCGCCACATGAGTCAGAGAAAAGTCGAACTCGCGCGGAGCCCAGAGGGAAGTGTCTTGCTCGCGTTATGGACACGGGGTCTCAACAACCTCACTACGCTTGAAATTCAGCGGGCTACCGCGGGTTGGAGAAAGGAGGAAATCGATCGGTTTGCACCGCTCATTCCTGCGTGGTTGAGGAAGGCGGTTCAACAAGCGAACGTGTCTCGTAAATCTAGCGCACTCGGTTTGTCAGGGGCCTACGACTGGTCTAACGCGAACATGAACGATGGCATCTTCATTAGCAAGGTGCTCGAGAAGCCTCAGTTTGAAGATGTGGCCCGGCTCTGCTTGCACTTTGGGATGGCCAAGGTAAGACGGATATTCAGGCGAAACACATTTGAGCCGATGACCAAGGCCAGTCTCACAAGAATGCTCAGCAACATTTCTAAAGGTCTACAGGCAATACCGGAGGCCCAGAATGTATGACCTTGATTTGACCTTCTTACCGGAGGCGACGCGACGGAATTTCGGTCGCCTGAAAGACGACGCTCGATTGTCTGGCTTTACGTTGGTCGGCGGGACAGCGTTGTCGCTGCAAATCGGGCACAGGGTAAGTGAAGATTTAAATTTCACTATCTTTGGCCAGAAGCTGCCCACTAGGTCTATCGATAGTGTCTTGGACCGTCTCGCTGCAGAAGGTGCCAAGATCAAGAGCCTCATCACTGCAGAGCAGAAGGTCCAGTTCAAGATCAATAGAGCGGAAAACCTAGATGATTTTCTACAGGACTATCTGATCGACGGAGCGAAGGTGACCTTTCATTCGCGAAGTGAAATTGACCGGCCCAAGCGCCAAATCGACTTTCTCAAAGATGCTCAAAAGCTGCCTGTCTCTGCAGACGGCTTCGACGTGTTGGGTATTCAGGGACTTTTCGTGATGAAAAGTATCGTGGTCTATGACCGTGTGAAGTCGCGAGACCTTTTTGATTTGA
>CAZKWK010000136.1:0-5341 GCA_964556335.1 uncultured Bordetella sp.
CTTTGGTGACTACCACGACGCTGAACTGGTACAGGCGGGGCTGGTCATTACCTCGGGGGCGTCTGAAACTGCGGCGGACATCACTGAATCCCCCCAAGAACCCGGCCGAGAGGCGCGGCGCTACGACCGATTCCGCAACCGCATTATGTTCCCCATCCTCGGTAGCCGGGGCGAGGTCTTGGGCTTCGGGGCCCGCGCCCTGGGAGACGAAACGCCGAAATACCTCAACTCTCCAGAGACGCCGATCTTTACCAAGGGCAGTGGCCTCTACGGTCTTTTTGAGGCGCGCCAGGCGATCCGCCAGGCCGGCGAGATCTGGGTGGTCGAGGGCTATATGGATGTCGTGGTGCTTGCCCAGTATGGGCTGGGGCATGCGGTGGCAACGCTGGGAACCGCCACCACCGCAGAACACCTGCGGGTGCTCTCGCGGCAGACCAGTCGCCTGGTGTTTATGTTCGATGGCGATACCGCGGGCCAGAAGGCTGCCGCCCGTGCGCTTGAGATTGCTCTTCCTTTTGCCCACGAGCGGCTTCAGATTCGGTTTGCCTTCCTGCCTCCTGAGCATGACCCCGATAGTTTTGTGCGCGCCCATGGTGCGGAAGCACTGCGTGGCCTCGTCTCTGAGGCGCCGGCTCTGTCGCGATTTGTCCTTCAGCGCGCGGCGCAGGATCAGTCGCTGGCCCTGGCGGAGGGCCGGGCGGCGGCAACGGCGGAGGCGCGTCGCCTGCTTTCTCTGATGCCAGATTCCGCGTTAAAGGCCCAGATTGCCCAAGAGGCAGTGCAGGCCTTTCAGACAGACCTGCAGAGCCTTGGCTTTCGCGCGGCCTCGTCGGGCTACCCCGCCAAGCCCGTCAACGCTGCCCGCGCCCCTGCTTATCTCTCCGCGCAGCCCACCGGTGGGTCACGTTCCGCTTCGGGCACATTGGCCCAACCCTCCCCCGCCCGTCAGGCCGACCGCATTCTGCAGATCCTGATTCAACACCCGCATCGGTATGCGCAGCTCGGTGGCCACAGTGCCTGGGCGCTGGCCCAGCAGCAACTCTCCGTCGAGCAGAACCAGTTACTGAGCTGGCTATCCCAACATCAGACGGCAGCGGGGCAGGCGGGACTCTTTGAGGCCGTCCAGCGGGAGGATCCCCAGTCCGGTGCGGCCGTTGCCTTTCGTCGGCTCTCTCGACCCGATCCCGCTCTAGAAGCGCTTTTTCAGTCCGATACTCCTGAAGTGGCGGTAGACGGGGAGCTCGATCGCGCGATCCGCGTGCTGGCGATCCGGACGATGCAATCTCAGGCGCATGACTTGGCAAGAAAGCAGCCTCTGGCCCCCGAGGATCTTCTTGCTCTTCGAAGGATTCAAGAATCAATTACGCAGGCCAAGTCCGTCTTGATGGGTTCAGACGAAAGAACTAAAATATAAGGTTCCCTAGCGCGAAGGAGCGTACCGAATGGCTGTAGTAAAAAAAGTGTCAAGCAAGAGTACGACTAGTACGAAAAAGGCCACTTCCCCCAAAGCCTCGGCCGCCAAACCCGCCTCGCCAAAGGCAAAACCCGCCCCGGTACCGGCTACTAAGCCGGCTGTGAAGCCGGCAGCCGCAAAGGCGACCAACAACAAGGCACCGGCCAAGAGTCCAGCCAAGGCGCCTGCAGCAAAGCCTGCGCCTGCGAAGGCAGTGTCTAAAGAATCGGCCAAGGCCTTGGCGAAGCCTGCGACCAAGGGTTCTTCCAAACCCCCGGTGAAGCCCGCGGCAAAGGCGGGCGCTGCCAAACCCTCCGAATCCAAAACTGCCGGATCTGCGGGCGACAAGGCGTTACAGTCCGTCATCGCCAAGCTCCGCGCTTCTGCGGGCGAGCCGGCCGCCAAGCCAGTCGCTGCCAAAAAGCCGGCGACGCCCCCCGCCAGCCAGACCCCTCTAAAGTCCGCTACCCCCCCCGCCAAGGCGCAGGCCAAGACGCCGGCAAAACCTTCGGCCACGCCCAAGGCCTCCGCGCCGAAAACGGCCGCTGCCGCGAAGCCCGCGCCTGCGAAGCCACAGGCCCAGAAGGCCTCGCCCACGAAAAAGGCCGAGCCTGCAAAGAAGGCCGAGCCCGCAAAGAAGCCGGAGCCCGCAAAGAAGGCCGAGCCCGCAAAGAAGCCGGAGCCCGCAAAGAAAGCGGAGACTGCGAAGAAGGCCGAGCCCGCCAAAAAGACAGAACTTGCCAAGAAGGGTGAGCCTGCCAAGAAGCCGGTCGCTGCGAAGTCGGTAACCCCCCCCAAAACAGATGCCGCCAAGGCCGAGTCGGCGAAGTCTGCCGACGCGAAGGCGCCGAAGGCTGCGAAGGCTCCGCCTGCAAAGGGTTCGAAGAAGCCGGGCCGACCGGCTAAGGCGAAGGAGGCCGATGACGAGCTCTTGCCCGAGGCCGATGATGAGGCCGATGAGTCGGTTCCTGAGGTAGAAGTCGAGGTCGCTGCCCCCCGCCGAGGTGGCCGCAAGCCTAAAGACAAGAAGATCTGGGAGTTCATGCCCTCTGGTCCTCTGTCGGCCGAAGAACTTGAGGCCCGTAAGGCCCGCCTGAAGGCACTGATTGTTCTTGGAAAAGAGCGCGGCTACCTCACCCACGCAGAGATTACTGATCATCTGCCCGATATCCAGATTGACTCCGACCAGATGGAGTCGATTGTGTCGACGTTTCAAGAATGGAACATCGCGGTCTACGAGACCACGCCCGATACCGAGACCCTGCTGCTCGCGAGCAACACGCCTGCCTCCGACACAGACGATGCGGAAGAGGAGGCAGAAGCCGCCCTGTCCACCGTCGTGGATTCGGAGTTTGGCCGCACCACCGACCCGGTACGCATGTACATGCGTGAAATGGGCACTGTGGAGCTCCTGACCCGCGAAGGCGAGATTGCCATCGCAAAGCGCATCGAGGCCGGTCTGCGTGAAATGGTACTGGCGATCGCCTCCTGCCCGACCACGATCAACGAGATTCTCGATCAGGCCACGAAGATTCAGGCGGGAACCGTCTCCGTCGCTGAGGTGGTCGATGGCATCGTCGACCCCAATGCGCCGGAAGAAGATCTGTTGTCGCCTGCAGAGGCGGAGATCGCTATTGAAGAAGATGACGACTCCGCAGAAGACCAGGCCAGTGCCGCCCGGTTAGAGGAGCGCAAGCAGGCGGCGCTCGAAAAATTCGATGTCATTGCCAAGCATTTTGAGAAGATGCGCAAGGCCTTTGAGACCGATGGCTATAAGTCGGGCCCCTACGACAAGGCCCAGGCGAGTGTCATCAACGAACTCATGGGCATTCGGTTCACGGCCAAGATGGTCGAGAAACTGGCCGATACTTTGCGTTCTCAGGTAGAGGAGGTGCGCCTTACCGAGCGTGCCGTGCGCAATATTGCGGTCGAGCGTGTGGGACTCAGCGTCGAGTGGTTTATCAAGCACTTCCGTGGCAATGAGACCAATCTCGAGTTCTTCAGCAAAAAAGCGATGGCCGTGGCGGGCTCCCAGGCGGCGCTGCTTGAGCGCAACCTGCCTGCCCTGCAAGAACTGCAGCAAAAGCTCATCGCCATTCAGACCAAGGTGGTCTTACCCCTGGCCGATCTTCGCGAGATCAATCGACAGATGATTGAAGGCGAGAAGCGGGCGCGTGAGGCCAAACGCGAGATGACCGAGGCAAACCTGCGCCTTGTGATCTCCATTGCCAAGAAGTACACCAACCGTGGTCTGCAGTTCCTTGACCTCATTCAAGAGGGCAATATTGGCCTCATGAAGGCGGTCGATAAGTTTGAATACCGTCGCGGCTACAAGTTTTCCACCTATGCCACCTGGTGGATTCGGCAGGCCATTACCCGGTCTATCGCCGATCAGGCCCGCACGATCCGCATTCCTGTGCACATGATCGAGACGATCAATAAGATGAACCGCATCTCGCGGCAACTTCTCCAAGAGACCGGCAAAGAGCCCGACCCGGCAGAACTTGCCGTCAAGATGGAGATGCCTGAGGACAAGATTCGCAAGATTCTGAAGATTGCCAAAGAGCCCATCTCCATGGAGACGCCTATTGGTGACGATGACGATTCCCATCTGGGCGATTTCATTGAAGACACGAACACCCTGCAGCCCCACGAGGCGGCCTTGCAAGACTCGATGCGGGATGTGGTCAAAGAGGTGCTGGATTCGCTCACACCGCGTGAGGCCAAGGTCTTGCGTATGCGGTTTGGCGTGGAGATGGCCACCGACCATACCCTCGAAGAGGTGGGCAAGCAGTTCGATGTCACCCGCGAGCGTATTCGACAGATCGAGGCCAAGGCCCTGCGTAAGCTTCGTCACCCCAGTCGCAGCGACAAGCTCAAGAGCTTTCTCGATACACTGTAAAGGTTTAACGGGCCTCTAGCTCATGCCTGGTTAGAGCAGCGGACTCATAATCCGTTGGTGCCGAGTTCGACTCTCGGGGGGCCCACCATTTTTCTTTAGATTTGCACGACTCGCGTGGGGCCCCCGAACGCGCGACTTCTAGACTAGCGACTCCTTTCCACCACCACGATGAGGATCGCATGTCAGACCACAGCACCGAAACCCTACGACGCGATGTCCAGACGCTTATTCAGGACGCGAAGATTCTCTTTAATGATGCCTCTGCGCTCGGAAGCGAAGAGGCCGAAGACCTCAGGCGTAAAGGCACCTCGTTGCTGCACCGGGCGCTTGATCGCCTCTCAACGCTTGAGCACACAGCCCTACGGGCTGGTCGTGAGTTTGCCAGCGGCACAAATCAGTATGTACACGAGAAGCCCTGGGTGGCCGTGGGCTTGGCAACGGGTGTAGGTATCCTGGTGGGCATGCTGATCTCTCGGCGCTAGCCTGCACCAGCCCGGCAGATGCTCAGACTTTATTTATTTACGACGCTCTCAGCCTGCTTTGCAGCGCTGGTAGGCATAGTCTTCTGGGCACTGCTCACACTTCTTTATTACGCTGCGGGGTGGCAGGGGCTCGCAGAAACGACCAGCCAGCAGGTTGCCGCGATGGTGGTGATCACCTTCGCAGCCCACCTGTTCGTCATGGGCCGCCTCTACCGCTCGCTGCGGGGTCAGTGTGTATCCGCCCTTCAGGCCTTTACCAACAAACGCCCCCTGCTCGGACTTTTAGCGGTTATGGGATTGTCGCTCTGGGCCGTGCGAAGGGCGCGCCCTTCTCGTAGATAGGCTCTCCAAGCGATTCTCAGCCTTCCCCCTGTACCCGCTCTCCGCCGCCGCAGTGCGCCTGGACACTGCTATCAGCTATTCAGAGACGAACTCCCCGTTTTCCCAGAGTCCTTTGCGTACGCTATCGCCTGTCGCCGAGCGCATTTCGCCCTGCCCATGTCG
>CAZKWK010000137.1:0-5272 GCA_964556335.1 uncultured Bordetella sp.
TGATCAAAGAGCCGGGCTGCCCTTCGCACAAGGTCTTCGTGTCCCCGCGTAAAGGGGTCAAAGGTTCCGGGATAGACAGCAATCGCCATGGACAGGCTCCCAACGCAAAGGGACTGTAGTCTACCCCGGTAGAAACCCGGTGGTCTAGCCCAAGGCGATGGTGCCGTAGTGGTCGATTAAAAGGGCCGCAAAAAGCAGCGCCAAGTAATTGATGGAAAAACGGAAAGTCTGCTTGGCGCGGGCCTCGGAATAGACCCGGTAGAGGGCCCATGCCAGATACAGAAACCGGGCCCCGAGCAGCAAAGCGGCGGCGAGATAGAAGTAGCCGCTCATGCCCACAGCGGTCGGTAAGAGGGTGGTAGCCACCAGTAAGACGGTATAGAGCAAGATCTGCAACCGCGTGAAATCAGACCCGTGGGTCACTGGCAACATAGGCAGCCCAGACCGTGCATAGTCTTCGGTGCGGTAAAGGGCCAGAGCCCAGAAATGCGGCGGTGTCCAGACGAAGATAATGAGAAACAAGACCCAGGCTTCGGGGGGTGCCTCATTGGCCACAGCGGCCCAGCCAAGCACGGGCGGCATTGCGCCCGAGGCGCCTCCGATCACAATATTCTGCGGCGTCAGCGGTTTGAGAATAAGGGTGTAGACAATGGCATACCCCACAAAGGTGGCCAGCGTCAGCCAGGCAGTCAGCGGATTGACGAAGTCAAAAAGAATCCACATGCCAAGCCCCCCCAAGAGGCCAGAGAAAACCAGGGTCTGGGGGACGGTCAGCGTGCCAGAGGGTAAGGGCCGCCAGGCTGTGCGCGCCATCTTGGCATCGATGTGGCTTTCCACCAGGCAGTTCACGGCAGCAGCCGCGCCGGCGACAAACCCAATGCCCAGGGTGGCATAGACCAGGGTATCGATGGGGGCGAGGGACGGCTGGGCGAGAAGCATGCCGATCACAGCACAAAAAAGAATCAGCAGGTTAACCCGCGGCTTCGTGAGTACGTAGTACTGACGGAGCACAGATGTAGACCAAGGACGGGCAAGGGAGGCAGACATGGGCAGAAGATTATCCGACGCGAGAGGCTTTCAGGAGTTTTAAGAGGTCTTTCTTCATTTTCGCAGGATCTGGATCCGTGGGGAAACGCATCATCAGGTTGCCCAGTGGATCGACGAGCCAGAGATGGCTCGAGGCCTGTGACCCCGCAGCAGGCGGCGGGCTGCCAGCAACAGACGGGGCGTCCACTACGAGAGGCCAGTTGGCCACCGAGTCAGGCCCCACCGCAACCACCCAGGTTCCCTCATGGTCTGCAAGGGTTTGTGCAGCCGGCGCAGCGGCCTCGGGGCTTGTGACGAGCCAAACACGTTCAACGCGGTCGCGGTCGCGGCCGGTGGTGAGGCGTAACTGCCGCATCAGCCAGAGTTGTTTCTCGCAGCTGGCATCACAGGCAGACGGCCCCACACGAACGAGCAGCCATCGCCCACGAAAATCGGCAAGAGAGCCCAACGCGCGACGAGGATCTTCAGCAGGCAGTGCGCCTAAGACATCCAAGAAGCCCGACTCCGCCTTGGGCGTGATGACTACGCGAGTGGTCAGTGCTGAGACCTCTACCTGGGGGGAGAGCAGGTCGCCATAATTGGTGCGCCCCTCCGGCCGGACCCCGTAATAGAGAAAGTACGAGGCAATCACCGGAGCCACACAGACGGCAACCACAAGCCAGAGGGTGCGCGTACTGGTGCTGCGGGGGCGGACTGTCGGGGTTGCCGTCTGTTCGGAGGAGGTCATTCTGGTTTGTCCTTTCGTGAAAGTCGCCAGGCGAAAAAGAGCGCAACAAGCATTAGTAACCACCATTGCAACGCATAGCCGCGGTGCATGGCCACATCGTCGTCACGGATGTTGGGAACCGCGAGTGCCAGACCCTCTGCGGGCGACGCGGTCTGCCAGAAAATGACCGGCCAGACTCGGGCGGCATCCAGGCCCGCTGCGGCCAACCATTGGCCCGCCGCCTCGGCATCAAAGTTCTGCCACAAGGCGCCCTGGCGGAGGGCCTCAGGATCGCGCGTGAGTTCAAGCCGTCGCATCGTGCTGGCCTGGCCCGTGGCAAGGAGCATCACAGGTTGCGCAGAAGGCCTATATGCATTGCCCTCTACAAAGGGCACCAAGTCGGCTGGTGAACCACCGGGGGGCTTAGGCGCCCATCCGCGATTCACCCAGGCAATGCTGCCATCGGCCAGCATCAGCGGCGCAAGCACATGGACCCCCGCACGCGCCTCCAGTGCCCGATTGTCGAGATAGATCTGCCGGCTGGCCTGCCAGACACCCGAAAGCGCTACGGGCCGCTGGTCCCAGTCTCTGGCATCAAGGCCAGGCTGCCAGATCACTGTGCCGCCCAGCACCGCCGGTTGCGTCTGGGCAGCCTGCTGCGCCGCGCGCTCGCGTCGGTCGGCGAGATCCTGCTTATAGAGGCTGCGCTGCCATTGCCAAACGCCGAGGGCGAGCCCAAGGGCGGCCAAGACCAGGCATGTTAGGCTTGCGACATTGGGGCGAATTCGGGTCATTGCATGAAACTCTTTATTGCCAGTGCCTTCATTCTGATTCTTGCAAGCCTTGGGTCTGCATTGTTTTATCTCATGCGAGACAAGGGGCAGAGCAATCGTACGGTTAAGGCCTTGGCGATTCGCGTGGGGCTCTCGGTCTTGCTCTTTCTCTCATTACTTGTGGCCCATCGGTTTGGGCTTATCGAATCTACCGGCGTTCGATTCTAGAACGAGGCCCCTCCCCGCACATCGGTCTTGTCGTTAGGCTGCGCACGATTCACCTTAGACGCAGCCGCAATCAGCGCAGACAGGCAGGGACAAAAAAGGGCGGTCAGAAGACCGCCCCCCTAAGCGTGTCTGTGTCTTCTACAGCCAATAAACGACAACGTAGAGACCGAGCCAGACCACATCGACAAAGTGCCAATACCAGGCGGCGCCTTCGAACGCGAAATGGTGACTGGGCTTGAAGTGGCCCTTCACGACCCGGAACCAGACCACAAGCAACATGATCGCGCCGACCGTCACATGAAAACCGTGGAAGCCGGTGAGCATATAGAAGGTGGAGCCAAAAATACCTGAGGTGAGCTTTAGATTGAGGTCTGAATAGGCATACATGTACTCATAGGCCTGAAACCCCAAAAAGACCACCCCTAAGACAATCGTAATTCCAAGCCACAAGACGACCTTGCTGCGATGATCTTCACGCAGCGCGTGGTGGGCGATGGTGAGCGTTACCCCAGAGGCCAAGAGCAACGCAGTGTTGATGGTGGGAATCCAGAATGGGCCCATGGTCTGAAACGACTCCACCACGCCGGCCGGCCCCACATTGGGCCATTTGGCAGAGAAGTCGGGCCAGAGGAACGCCTTATGGTCGAGATCGCCGAGCCAGGGCATGGCAATCACGCGGGCATAGAACAGGGCGCCAAAAAACGCCGCAAAGAACATGACCTCGCTGAAAATAAACCAGCTCATGCTCCAGCGAAAGCTCGCATCGACACGATGGTTGTACTGGCCGCCTTCGGACTCGTGAATCACCGCGGCAAACCAGCCAAAGAACATGTAGGTCAGGATGGCAAAAGACAGAGCCACAGAATACGGGCCGTAGGCTGCGCCATTGACCGTGCCGGACATGCCAAGCATAAAAAAGAACATCGAGATGGAGCCCACGATGGGCCATTTGCTTGGCGCGGGGACGAAGTAATACGGTGATTGGCCATGCGTAGTGGCGCTCATTGTGATCTCCCTAAAAATTCCATCAAAAATAAATCTTCAACCGGCAACAACGCAGAGACTTCTGCTCCCATATCTCCCCAAGGTAGATCGAATGCACGCCCCGGAGAATGCAACACTACTGCACCACCATGCGAACCAGAAAGACCAGGCTCAGCACGAAGAAAATACCGAGAATCACTCCAGCGATTACGACATGCAACGGGTTGAGCGTGGCTATATCTGCATCATGGCTGGCTGCCTTGCGTACCCCAAAAAAGGACCAGAGTACTGCCGATACCGTACGAAAAAAACTGCCCTTGCGCGCACCGGCCTGCTTTAGATCATCGAGAGAGTTCATGCGTTATTTGGTGCCGGTTAGAGGGCCTGCGCTTGAGGAGCGCCTGGGGCCACCGAGGCAGGGGCAGAGGCCTTTCCTGCTGCAGCACCAATCTCAAAGAAGGTGTAACTCAGGGTGATGTTCCGAATGCCATCGGGCAGTTCTGGGTCAATGACGAACACCACAGGAAACTCACGTACCTGACCGGCCGCGAGATCTTGTTGCTCAAAGCAGAAACACTCGAGTTTTTTGAAGTGTGAGGCCGACTGTTTTGGCGCATAACTGGGAATCGCCTGGCCCGAGACGGCGCGATCAAGCGTGTTCTCAATCTCATAAATCACGGTGACGAGTTCACCGGGGTGTACTTCGGTGACATTCATGCGGGGCTTAAACCGCCAGGGGCCATGCGCATTGGCATCGAATTCCACCGAGACCTTGCGGGTCGTATCGACCTGGGTGTTGGCGGCGAATTTTCTAGCCTCATCGCGGTTGAGTTTGTCGCGTGAGGCCAGCACATTGATGCCGGTGATCTCGCAGATCTTCTCGTAGAAGGGCACCAGAGCGAACCCAAAACCAAACATCAGGATGGCCACCATGAGCAGTTTGCCCATCATGCGCTGGTTGTCCTGACGAGAAACCGAGGATTCGGACATCGGGAGGCTCACTGAGAAAAGAGGTTAGCCCTAGGCAATTAGGGTGCTGGGAAAAAAACGTACTTCACCACAATGCCAACAAAAAACGCAGCCGCGATGGAGGCCAAAATCAAGGCAAGTCGAAGATTGGCCCCGCCTGCAGGCGCCGCATGCGTAGTTGCATGCGCGGGCCGAGCAGACGTTATCGAGGCAGGCACAGCACGACCTGCCTCGACAGACGGCGATTCTGAGGAAAGGCTCACTTAACCACCGGCGGAGTTTCAAAGGTGTGGAAAGGAGCAGGCGACGGCACGCTCCACTCCAGACCACCCGATGCCTCCCAGGGGTTGTCTGCCGCCTTTGGCCCGCCCTTTATGCATTTGATTACCACGTAGAGCAGAATAAGTTGGGACAGGCCAAAGCCGAAGGCACCGACAGAAGCCAACATATTGAAGTCAGCAAACTGCATCGGGTAGTCGGCATAGCGACGGGGCATGCCGGCAAGGCCCAAGAAGTGCATCGGGAAGAAGGTGATGTTAAAGAAGATCATCGAGGACCAGAAGTG
>CAZKWK010000138.1:0-5142 GCA_964556335.1 uncultured Bordetella sp.
TCTGTCCAATCTCAATAGCGCCTGCATCGGGCTTTTCTTTTCCCTGAATCATCTTGAAGAGGGTCGACTTCCCCGCCCCATTGGGGCCGATGATGCCCACGATTGCCCCTGGCGGAATTGAGAATGAGAGCTGGTCCATCAGCAGCCGATCGCCAAACGACTTGGAGACATCGGTAAAGGTGATCACCTTATCCCCGAGTCGCTCGCCAGGAGGAATAAAGATCTCCTGCGTCTCATTGCGCTTCTGATACTCAAAGCTGTTCATCTCTTCAAAGCGGGCTAGCCGGGCCTTTGATTTGGCCTGTCGTGCCTTAGGGTTTTGGCGCACCCACTCAAGCTCTTGCTTCATCGCCTTCATGTGGGCATCGACTTGTTTGTTCTCTTGTTCGAGTCGGGCCTCTTTCTGTTCTAGCCAGCTTGAGTAGTTACCCTTCCAGGGAATCCCGTGCCCCCGATCGAGCTCAAGAATCCATTCGGCTGCGTTGTCGAGGAAGTACCGATCGTGGGTGACCGCAACAACGGTTCCTGGAAAGCGTGTAAGGAATTGCTCGAGCCAGTCGACAGATTCCGCGTCGAGGTGATTGGTGGGTTCATCGAGGAGCAGCATGTCGGGCTTCGAAAGCAAGAGTTTGCAGAGCGCTACCCGTCGCTTTTCGCCTCCAGAAAGATGACCAATGACCGCCTCCCATGGGGGAAGCCGTAGGGCATCGGCGGCAATTTCCATCTGGGTTTCCATGTCGGAGCCCCCAGCCGCAATGATGGCTTCCAGTTTGCCTTGTTCCTCTGCCAGCTGATCGAAGTCGGCATCGGGCTCTGCGTAGGCTGCATAGATTTCCTCGAGACGTTGTTGCGCCTGGGCGATCTCTCCTAGGCCTGCAGCAACCTCTTCGCGAACGGTCTTTGCGTCATCAAGCTGCGGCTCTTGCGGGAGGTAGCCAATCGAGACTCCGGCCAGATGCTGTACCTCACCATCAAACTCTTTATCCGCTCCGGCCATGATCTTCAGCACCGTAGACTTTCCGGAGCCATTGAGGCCCAGGAGCCCGATCTTTGCACCAGGAAAAAAGGATAACGAAATGTCTTTGATGATCTGCCGCTTAGGGGGAACTACCTTACTGACGCGGAGCATCGACATCACATATTGAGCCATTGCAGAAGTCTTTCTTTCTTAGAGGGAGTTACCAATTACATACATAGATGCCTCATCATAGCGCTTGGTCATTTTTCTCAAAAAGGACAGTCCATGCTAGATGTCGAGTCGCTCCAGTCGCGAGATGCTAAGGCCGTAGTGCACGGCCTCACAAACCTATCGCTGCATTCCAAGCGCGGCGCCAGTGTTATTCAGTCGGGTAAAGGGGTCTGGGTACGAGACATCCACGGCCGAGACTACCTCGAGGCCATGTCGGGTCTCTGGTGTATTGCTCTGGGCTATGGCAACGAACGGCTCGCCGATGTCGCCTATCGGCAGATGAAGGAACTCGCCTACTATCCGCTTACGAATCACAAGAGTCATCCGCCGGTGATTGCCCTCGCTGAGAAACTCCTGTCGATTGCTCCGGTGCCTATGTCTCGTATCTGGTTCTCTAGTACCGGATCCGAGGCCAATGACTGTGCAGCCCGCCTGAGCTGGTATTTCTGGAATGCTGTGGGCAAGCCGGAGAAGCGTAAGTTTATTGCCCACAAGCTTGCCTACCATGGCAACACCATCGCGGCTGCGAGCCTCTCCGGCGTGAGTTATGCCCATGACCGATTTAACCTGCCTCTGCCTGGGTTTCTGCATGTCACCACCCCGCATTTCACGCGGAACAGACAAGAAGGGGAGTCCGAAGAGGCCTTTAGTGATCGATTGATCGCGGACATCGCACAGCTGATTGAGAGGGAAGGGGCCCACACCATTGCCGCCTTCTTCGTCGAGCCTGTTATGGGGGCAGGAGGTATTGTTGTACCTCCAGCCCGCTACTATGCCGAACTGCAGGCCCTTCTCAAGCGCCACGATATCTTGCTGGTCTGTGATGAAGTGGTGACTGCTTTTGGACGCACCGGCAATATGTTTGGCTCGACCACCATGCATCTCGCCCCCGACTTGCTGATCTGTGCAAAGGCGTTGTCGAGTGCCTACATCCCGATCTCTGCTCTCATGATCGGCCCACGTGTCTATGAGGCCATTGAGCGTCAGAGCGGGGAGCTTGGGCTTTTCGGTTTAACGATGACCTACTCCGGCCATCCCGTGGCCTCCGCTGTCGCTCTAGAAACACTCAAAATCTATGAAGAGGAAAACATCGTCGACCATGTACGCGCGGTGAGTGTCCCTTTTCTTGATGGGCTACGGACACTTCAGGGGCAGCATCCCTTGGTGAAGGAGGTGCGAGGCATCGGGCTACTCGCAGGGGTCGAGCTGATCCCCGGCTATGGCAAAGAATGTGCGCGTATTGCGGAAGAAGAGGGCCTGATCGTGCGGGCGATTGGCGACACGATTGCGTTTTGCCCCCCTTTAATTATTTCCGAGCAAGAGGTGCAAGAACTCCTGACACGATTTACGAAGGCTCTTGCACGTCTTTAGCGTCAACGATCAGACCGCCCGGGCTGATCCCCGGTGTCACGGGTTAGGGCGTTTGCATCCTTCTTCAGGCGCGCACGGTACTCCAGAATGCGCTGCCGTAACCCGGGGCGGCGCGCGGACCCGATGAGGGCCTGGCGATCGAAGTACAGGCCGGTCTCCGTGTCTGCAACTCGGGTCGTTTGCGGTTCGCTGTGATGATCGTCGGCCGCACGGCTGGCGGCATGAATCGCTGCCTGGGTCGCTGGGTCTACAACGAGGTTGGGGAGACTCTCGAAATCAAACCTCTCCACCACGTGATGTATGAGTCCTAGCTGTGCAGCCCGCTCGGCGGTCACAGTCTGTCCTTCCAAGATAATCTGGCGGGCCATGTCGGACCCTACGCGGCAGGCTAGGCGACGCGTCCCCAGTACCAGACCAAACTGTGCGCCGGGGAACCGAAAGCTGGCGTCCTGTAACGCCAGGCGAAGATCGCAGGCCACGACCAAGTCTGCCGCCGCACCCCAGGCCCTGCCCTGTACGCAGGCCACAGTGCGGAGTCGCGAGGACCATACGGCGGCGAGCAGTTCTTCGATTGCGATAAAGCGGGCCGCGAGGGTCTCGTCCGTCTCTGTCTCCAGATGTGATAAGTCCACACCGGTAGAGAAATCGGGCCCTTCCGCCCGAAAGACAAGGCTCTGTGCGGTCGGTTGGGTAGCCGCCTCGGTAACAGCAGCATGGAGGGTCGCTACAAGGCCAGTATCAAAGGCGTTGCCCCGACCGGTACGGGCGATACGAACGACCGCGAGGTCTGGTCGCGGCCAGTCAAGGGTACTCATGCCTCTAGGCTGGGGATGAGGCGCCCTGCAGTATTTGGGCGCGTATATGTGCAGACTGGTCCCAGAGATTGGGCAGTCGGTTGGAAGAGTAGCCCGAGACAAAATCCTTCTGTGCACCCGTATGTACATCAAACACATGCCTGCGCGTATTGCCAATATTGGCGCCGTAGATATGAATCGAGATAGAGGTCCGGTCTGAAAAAGCGTTACTCACCTTATGAATATCGCCCACGGTAGGGCTCACCGCATCGACGCTTCCACGCTCGAGAATGATGGCCTGGCCTTCCGGCACGAGGCCCTTTGCCGTCTGCCGATACCGCATACAGGACTCCGCCCCCTGCAGTACCCCCACGAGGCCCCAGACGGTATGGTCGTGAATGGGCGTTGACTGGCCTGGCCCCCAGACAAAACTCTGCAACGAGAATCGTTCGTGGGGATCGCAGTACAACAAATATTGCTGGTAATACTCGGGGTGGGTTCTTCGAAAGTCTTCTTCGAGCCAGTCGTCTCGGCTGATGAGTTGGGTAAGGATCTCTTTGCCCTTGGTGAGAAAAACCGCCTCAGAGGACTGCCTGTCGGCGAGGTGGGTGAGTGCCCGTATCGCCTCGCGCAGTGGGCGTAGGCGATCCGCGGGCAGGGCTTTGGCTAGGGTGTCCGCCATGGTGATGTCTCCTTATTCGATTGACCCAGTGTTTCCACAGAGGTGTCTAAGGGTACTGGCCTGCCCGATAGCCAGACGGGGCAGCCCACGGTGCGGGTCTCATGACCAGGCAGAGTCTGTGGCTGCACAAGGCCCAGGTGTCTCGTCTGTGGGTCGTTCAGTGCCTGGCTATATTTCTGAATGTGAGACGAAGGAACCCCTGCAGCCTGAAAGACAGACACCCAGTGGGCCGCGGGCTGGTTTATAAACGCTCGCTCCAAGAGCTGCTTTAGTGCGACCTGGTTCTGTGCCCGCAGCGTTGTCGTATTGAACCGTGGGTCATCGGTGAGTTCGTTCAGACCCACCTCTGCACAGACGGTAGCCCAGAGTTTGTTGTTTCCTGCTGCGACCACAAAGTAGTCATCTTGTGCCCGAAAAGCCTGATACGGGGCATTACGGGGATGCGCCGATCCAAGTGGCTTGGGGTCTTGGCCCGTGCCGAAGTATTCCGAGGTCTGAAGCGCGGCGATGGCCAGGCTCGTTGCAAACATCGGAACATCGATATGCGCCCCAGGGCCACCAGACCGCACCCGTGTGAGTACAGCACTAATGGAGAAGGCCGCATAGAGTCCCGCAGCGAAGTCGGAAATGGGTACCCCGCATTTCACGGGCGCCCCGTCGGGCTCGCCCGTCACACTCATGACACCGGAGGCAGCCTGAATGGTGACGTCAAATCCGCCTTCTTGGCCCCTTGGGCCCGTCTGCCCAAAGGCAGACACCGAGCAATAGACCAGGCTGGGCTTTTCCTTCAGGGCCCAGTCAGGGCCGATGCCCAGACGTGCCATGACCCCGGGACGGCTGTTCTCGATCACCACATCGGCTTCGCGCACGAGTGCCTGCGCGCGGGCGAGGTCGTCGGGATCTTTCAGGTTGAGTGCCAGCGAACGCTTTCCTCGGTTTAGGGAGGCAAAGTTCTCGCTCATACCAGCCTTTACAGGCGGCCACTGCCGCATGGCATCGCCCTCGGGCGGTTCTATTTTCACGACATCGGCGCCAAAGTCGGCGAGCAACATACCCGCGAAGGGTCCCGCAGCGATCTGACAGAACTCAAGCACCTTTACGCCGAG
>CAZKWK010000139.1:0-5053 GCA_964556335.1 uncultured Bordetella sp.
ATCATCGGGGTATCACGGTGGGCCCGCGCGAGTGATGCTGCCTGGCGCATCGCGGTATTCAACAAGCCCTCGAGTCGCAGAATGTCGTGCTGCCAGACACGCACCGCTGCGGTATCCAAGATGTCTTGGCTGGTGGCTCCGAAGTGCACATGCTTGGCTGCCTCGGCATCGGCCTGCGCCACCTGGGCCGTGAGCTTTTTAACAAAAGGAATGGCCATGTTGCCAGCCAGCAGACTCTCGTTCTCACACTGATCGGGGTCTAATCGCATGAGGTCGGAAGAAAGGGCCTCACAAACCTCGGCAATGATCCGGGCCACCTGAGACGGGATCAGCCCCGCCCGCCCCTGAGCCTGCGCAAGCGCCGACTCCACAGCCAGCATTTCTCGCAGAAGTCTGTGGGCATAGGTCTCACAGCCCCTGCCGCTGAGGGACTGTTCAGAATTGCTGGGCGTATTTACCATCACAATGAACGCCCGCTACTTGAAAACACGCAAGGAGACAGGCAAGAGCGCCTGGAGATCCACAGGGCTATTGCCATAACCATCGACGAGGAAAAGCCCTTCGGGCCCGACCGCAAATACGCCGTGATCTGTGTAGACCCGGCTGACGCAGCCCACACCCGTAAGAGGATAGTCACACTGGGCCACGAGCTTACTCTGGCCCTGCTTGGTCAGAAGATCCATCATCACGAAGACCTGCTTTGCGCCGATGGCAAGATCCATCGCCCCCCCGACGGCGGGTATCGCATCGGCTTCACCGGTATGCCAATTGGCAAGATCACCGTGCTCCGAGACCTGAAAGGCGCCCAACACACAGATATCCAAGTGGCCACCCCGCATCATGCCAAACGAGTCGGCGTGATGAAAGTAGCATCCCCCCGCGCGCAGCGTCACGGGCTGCTTCCCCGCATTGATGAGGTCAGGGTCCTCCTCGCCGGGTGCAGGCGCAGGGCCCATACCCAGCACACCATTCTCGCTATGCAGAAGTACCTCACGGTCCGCCTCAAGATAATTTGCCACGAGTGTAGGCAGCCCAATACCGAGGTTGACCACAGCCCCTTCTGGAATATCCGCCGCCACCCGGGCAGCGATTTCTGTGCGATCACGACGAATCAGCGCCATGGCCTACACCTGTACCAGTCGTTGTACATAAATACCGGGCGTAACGACAGCCTCTGGGTCGAGATCGCCGAGGCCCACACACTCTGACACCTGCGCCACGGTGGTGCGCGCCGCCGCTGCCATAATCGGCCCGAAGTTACGTGCCGTTTTGCGATAGACGAGGTTGCCCCAGCGATCGCCTTTGAGTGCCTTGATCAGCGCGAAGTCGGCCGCGAGCGGTAGCTCAAAAACATAGTGCCGACCATTGATCTCGCGGGTCTCTTTGCCTTGCGCCAGTGCGGTGCCATATCCCGTGGGGGTATAAAACCCGCCAATACCAGCGCCCGCCGCCCGTATGCGTTCGGCGAGGTTTCCCTGCGGTACCAATTCAAGAACAATCTCACCTGCGCGGTACAAGGCATCGAAGTGATGCGAATCATGCTGACGCGGAAAAGAACAAATAATCTTGCGCACGCGTCGAGCCTTGAGTAAGGCGGCAAGCCCGGTCTCGCCATTGCCCGCATTGTTATTAATAATCGTGAGATCACGGGCGCCTTGATCAATCAGGGCATCGATGAGTTCCGAGGGCATGCCTGCGTTGCCAAAGCCCCCGATCATCACCGTGGCTCCATCGGGCAGATCGTGTAAGGCCTCTGCAGCAGAGGCAAAAATCTTATTGATCACACGGCCCGCCCTGTGGCTGCATCTTCTTCTGCCCAGATTTTCTGGGCAAGGTTCATCGCATGGTTACCAGCGGGTACGCCCGCATAGACCGCTGCCTGCAGAATAAACTCACGTATCTCGTCGCGGGTTACACCATTGCTTTTACTGGCCCGCAGATGTAGGACGAACTCGGCCTCACGATTGCCTGCCAGGGTGAGGGCCAAGACCAGAAGCGAACGGTCGCGACGCGACAGGCCAGGGCGGGTCCAGACCTGCCCCCAGGCCGCCTCGGTAATGAAGTCTTGAAACGCCAGCACATCAGATGGCGCATCTTTGCGCTTTTCATCGACATAGGCGTCGCCTAACACCAGTCGCCGCACCAACATGCCCGCCTCACGCAGGGCCGCCTGGCTTACTTGGCCTCGAGCGCAGTGCTCGAGCACCAAACGGGCAAACTCGCCGGGTTGCTCGATATTACTAATATGCGCTGCCTTCAGAATGACAAGGCGCGCACCCGGAATGGTGGAGGCAAGAAATTCAGAATCGGACACCGGTGTGGTGAGGTCTTGGTCGCCCGCAATCACGAGCGTGGGCGCCTTGATGGCGTGTATGGCCTCTCTGAGATCTGTCTGGGCCAGCGACTCGCAGGCCATGACGTAGCCCTGGGGGTTGGCCCCCTCCAAGATTTCTGCCATGACACGGACACGCGTAGGATGGGTCTGGGCAAAAGGCGCAGTAAACCAACGGGAAATCAGCGCGGGAATGAGCGAGGCAACCCCTGCGCTACGCACCGCCTGCACCCGGTCTCCCCAGACCTGGGCTGAGCCCACCTTAGCCCCCGTATTCGCGAGAACCAGCCCCAACACGCGGTCGGGCCGCTTGAGCGCAATCGACTGGGCCACCACGCCCCCCAAAGATAGGCCGCAGAAATACGCCCGGTCGACACCATGGGCGTTGAGGGTTTCCAAAACCACATCCGCCATCGCATCCAGACCGATCGCGGGCGCCAAAGGCGAAGCACCGTGACCAGGAAGGTCAAGACGCAGTACACGAAACTGCTCCGCGAACACCGGCATCTGCACATCCCAGAGCCGATGGGTGGCGCCGAGCGAGTGCATGAGGACGAGCCAGGGTGCGGTCTCGCGACCAGAGATCTGTGCATACAGGTGATGGGACATAGATGGAGTGCTTTGTTGGGAGATAAACGAAAGTGTGAGGCAAACGGAATAAACGGTGTGAAGAGTCTACAAGCGCCCCGTGCTGAGGCGGGCTAGAGATCGAAAAAGACGGTCTCCTGTGGCCCCTGCATATGAATATCAAACCGCCAGGCATGGGCGCCCATGTCCGGCGCCCGTCGTGCAAGCAGGGTCGACCGACGATGACCCGGTACCGCCTGAAAGACGGGGTCTGCCCCTAACGCTGCCTCTTCATCCGCAAAATAGGCCCGCGTAAAGCAGTGGGTAAGAAGCCCGCGCATAAACACCGTGAGGTGCAGGCAGCTTGCGACCTGGCCGGGCGCCTTGCCTGGGCGAATCGTATGAAACGCATACAACCCATCGGCCAGGGTTCCGGTACCACACCGACCAAAGCCACGAAACAGGGGATCAAGCGCACGGCCCGAGTCTTGGCCCTGTGCATCGCGCTGACTCAACTCCACCAGGGCATCGGTAATCGGCTGCCCCTGCCCATCAAAGACCTGGCCGATAAGCAATAGAGGCTCACCTGGGCAGTTGGGGCCTGCCAGCGTGGGGCCAAAGAGTTCCGGCAGATCGAAGCCATACTGCGCTGGCGAGAGCCCGTACGCAAAGTAGGGCCCTACGGTCTGCGAGGGCGTCTGAATAAACGGGCGCTTCTGAGCATGTTCTTGTTTCATGGCAATGACCCCCGCAGCACGATGTCGAAAACATATCCCAGCGCAAATCCCTCGCGCGTCTCTTCGAGAGAAAAATCTGCCACCAGACTCGTACGCCCTTTTTCAGGCACCTCTAAGTAGATGGGGTCGTAGCCCAGGAGCGGATCACCAGGGAAGTACATCTGAGTTACCAGACGGCAGGGCATTGACTGACCAAAGAGCGAAAAATGCAGATGCTGCGGCCGCCAGGCATTGGGATGGTTGCCCCAGGGGTACGCACCCGGCTTAATGGTGAAGAACTCATACCGGCCAAGCGCATCGGTTAGACAGCGCCCCGCCCCCAGAAAATTGGGGTCTAGCGGCGCGTCGTGCTGGTCTACTTTGTGCACGTAGCGGCCTGCGGAATTGGCCTGCCAGAGTTCCACCAGAGTATGCGGCAGCGGACGACCAACCGTATCAAGTACGCGCCCCACCACCCGAATCCGCTCACCGAGGGGTTCCCCATTGCGGCGCGCGTTGCGCGTGAGATCGCGGTCAATATCGCGCAAGCCATCCAGTCCGAAGACGGGTACCGAGGGCTCGCCCAGACGACTCGGCACAACCACAAGGGGTTGCTGCGGGCCGCGCGTTAAGGTGGATTTGTAGCCGGGCGCCTGATATGGCGGATGAGATTGCCAGTCGCGCGACACAAGCGAGGGCAGAGGAGAAGAAGTTGTCATGGCATCTCTGCAGAAAGGGAATCGTGTGAAAATGTCTCGAATGGTTTTCTTTTGCTGTGGGTTTTTCTACTTCAGTACAGACAATGAAAACCATACGCCCAAAACCGCCAGGATGAAAAGTGACGAAAAAAATTTTGGTGCTGCACGGCATCAACCTCAATATGTTCGGCAAGCGTGACGCGTCGGTCTACGGCACGGCAACGCTCCACGACATTGATCAGGCACTTAGCCGCCTCGGTGCTGAGCTAGGCCTCGAGGTCCAGACCTTTCAAACCAACCATGAGGGCGAGATGGTGACGCGCATTCATTCGGCGCTTGAAGACGGTACGCGGGCTGTCGTCATCAACGCGGGGGCCTGGACTCACTATAGCTACGGCATCCGGGACGCGCTCGCCATACTGCGCTGCCCCATCGTAGAGGTCCACATGTCGAACATCCATGCGCGAGAAGCTTTCCGGCAGCACTCTGTATTCTCAGATGTGGTGGCAGGCCAAATTAGTGGCCTGGGCGTAGAAAGCTACCTGGGTGGGCTGAGGGCTGCTGCCAAGTTGCTCACGGCAGCGTAGTCCTTTTAGCCCGTATACCCCTCCACCAACACCAAGTAGCCGGTAGCGTTCTCCAGCCGGCCCTTCACAATGGCCTGGTAGGCGGCAGACGCGTACCAGTTCCTCGCGGACTGGAGATCTGGAAACTCCAGAACCACATTGCGCGGGCCTGTT
>CAZKWK010000140.1:0-1862 GCA_964556335.1 uncultured Bordetella sp.
GAGCGAGACCGAGGTGACCACCACCATCATGGTTGCGGTCAAGGTATCGATCAGAAAGCCCACCTCGAACTTCAGCCCCCCGATGGTGGCCCAGGTATAGACCGTGCCGTTGAAGACCCCGCCTTGCAGGACATCGACAAAGACCACGATCGATGCGAGAAGAGCTATGGCCACCCCCGCGATGGTTACCTGATGGCTACGCACTCGGCCAAGACGATGCCCAAACAGACCGGCAGCGATTGCCCCCACGAGAGGCGCCAATGCCGCAATAAGATAGACAGCAACCATCCGCTAGCCTTTCAGCGTGTCAAGGCGCTCAACCTCAACCGTCTTCAGATTTCTAAACAAGACCACCAGAATGGCCAGCCCGATGGCCGACTCGGCCGCCGCCACAGTGAGAATAAAAAAGACAAAGACCTGGCCAGCAAGATCACCCAGAAAATGCGAGAAGGCGATGAAATTGAGATTGACGGCAAGCAGCATCAATTCGATGGCCATGAGCAAGACGATGAGATTCTTGCGGTTCATGAAGATGCCAATCACGCTCAGTGCAAATAAGACTGAGCCCAACACCAGGTAGTGGGCAAGGGTAATCATGCGTCTTTGGCCTTCGCGTCAGTGGCCTTCGGGAATGACACCATGCGCAGGCGGTCTTTGGCCCGCACCCGCACCTGGGCCGAGGGGTCTTGGCCCTTGGCGTCTTTGCGCTTGCGCAGCGTGAGCGCAATCGCGGCCACCATCGCCAACAACAACAGCACGGCAGCGATCTGGAAGGCAAAGAAGTAGTCGGTATACAGAATCATGCCCAGGGCCTTGGTATTGCTCGGCTCCGTGACGAGCGGGGCCGCGGTCTCGGGCACCTTAAAGCTGCGCAACAAGACCGCCGACATCTCAAAAATAATCAGAATGCCCACCGGTAAGGCAACCTTCAGGTTGGCCCAGAAGCCTTGGCGCAGCTTTGTAAGATCGAAATCAATCATCATGACTACGAACAAAAACAAGACCATCACGGCACCCACATAGACCAATACGAGTGCAATGGCCAAGAACTCCGCCTTCAGCAAGAGCCAGATGGCAGCGGCCGTAAAGAACGAAAGCACCAAATACAGTGCCGCATGCACGGGGTTGCGGGCGGTGATTACCTTCACCGCCGCAAAAACCAGAATGGCCGCAAAGATATAAAACAGACTGGCGGGGGTGGAGGACATGGACGTTTGGATCTTTCAGGGGCGCATCGAGTGGGCGATAGGCGTTCTAGCGATAGGGCGCATCGAGCTGTCGGGCCTTGGCGATTGCGGGCTCGACCTTATCGCCAATGGCCAGCAGCATTTCTTTGGTGAAGTAGAGGTCGCCCCGCTTCTCTCCGTGGTACTCGTGAATATTGGTCTCCACGATTGAGTCCACCGGACAGCTCTCTTCGCAGAAGCCGCAGAAGATGCACTTGGTGAGGTCGATGTCATAGCGCGTCGTTCTGCGCGAGCCATCCTCACGTACCTCAGACTCGATCGTAATGGCCTTGGCAGGGCAGACTGCCTCACAGAGTTTGCAGGCAATACACCGCTCTTCGCCGTTGGGGTAGCGACGCAAGGCATGCAGCCCCCGAAACCGCGGCGACATGGGCGTCTTCTCTTCGGGATACTGCACCGTGATCTTGCGGGCAAAAAGGTTGCGGCCCGTGACAGAGAGGCCAAGCAGCATCTCAAGCAAAAGGAACGATTTAAAGAACTGAACAATGGCGGCCATGGCGTTCTTCTCTGAGGTCTCTGAAGTCTCTCTGCGGCTTTTAGGGCTTCCAGATCGACCAGGGGGTCTGCATCCAGGCGCCGACGACAACCAGCCAGACCAGCGTGACCGGAATAAAG
>CAZKWK010000140.1:1872-5035 GCA_964556335.1 uncultured Bordetella sp.
GGGAAAGGAGGCGCGCATCCAGATAAACATGCTGACCACCAAGAAGGTCTTCGCACCCAGCCAGATCCACCCGGGAATAAACGAGAGCTGCTCGATGGGCGCATCCCAGCCACCCAAGAACATGATCGAGGCCAGCATGGAGAGCAGGATCATGTTGGCGTACTCCGCCAAGAAGAAGATGGCAAAGGCCATGCCGCTGTACTCCACCATGTGGCCCGCCACGATTTCCGATTCGCCCTCGACGACATCGAAGGGGTGGCGATTGGTCTCTGCCACCGATGACACAAAATAGACCACGAAGACGGGAAGCAGCGGCAGCCAGTTCCACGACAGGAAGTTGAGCCCCTGATCGTGGAAGTCTCCTTTTTGCTGGGCCAACACGATCTCGGTGAGGTTGAGGCTGCCCGAGACCATGAGCACCACCACCAGGGCAAAGCCAATCGCCAATTCGTAAGAGACCATCTGCGCAGAGGCCCGCATGGCGGCAAGAAAGGCGTACTTAGAGTTCGAGGCCCAGCCAGCAAGAATGACCCCGTAGACCTCCAGCGAGGTAATGGCCAGGAGAAACAAGAGCCCCGCGTTGATATTAGCAAGAACGACATCAGGGCCAAAAGGAATAACCGCCCAGGCGGCAAGCGCAGGCATGATGGTCATGATCGGGGCAAGAATGTAGAGCCCCTTATTGGCCTGGGCCGGCAGAATAATCTCTTTGGTGAGTAGCTTGAGCGAATCGGCGATCGGCTGGAGCAGCCCCAGAGGCCCCACCCGATTGGGGCCTAGCCGCACATGCATCCACCCAATGAGCTTGCGCTCCCAGAGGGTGAGATAGGCCACAGCACCCAGAATGGGAATCACCACTGCCATGATTTTGATGAGGGTATAGACCACTGGCCAGGCCCCCCCGAGGTAGGCGCTGCCCGTGGTGTTGAGTGTCTGAAGAAGATCGCCCATCGTCGCCCTGCCCTCTATGCGATCTCAGCGGGCGCGTCGGCCGCCTTGGTAATCGGTCGCACCTGCAGTGGGCCCAAGGCCATATTGACCGCCGCGGCATGGGGGTGGCCAGTTGCGATGCGCACCAGGCCCGGGGCGAGGCTCGGGTCAATAGCCACCTCGAAAAGCGATTCGATGCCTGACTGCTTCACCGCGCAGCGCATGCCCGAAGCAAGCCCCAGACCCGGCAGATCGGTGGGATGAAACCATGCCTTCGGCGCGGCCGACTGACGTGTGAGCGACAGGCTTTTGGCCCGACGCACGATGGGGTCGGTGAGATAAATGGGCGTCTCCGAGACGCGGAAAAGCGGCGCGGTAGCGGCCTCTGCGAGGAGTTCTTTGGTCTTTGTTGCAGCACTGGCCACCGGTCCGAACTGAAATCCCAGGCCCGGAAGGACCTCACCATCGCGGGCACCCGGCAGCACCTGGGCACGTACCTCTTCGGAGCTATTGAAGTCAAAGTTCTGCAGCGACAGTAAATTGCCAAGCACCCGCAGCACCTTCCAGCCTGGCCGTACCTGACCCAAGGCAGGGACCACGGCCTGGGTGGTCTGTAGCCGCCCCTCAAGGTTGACAAAGCTTCCCGAGGTCTCGGTAAACGGCGCAATCGGCAGCATGATGCTGGCGACATCTTCGACCGCTGACCGGTAGCTGGTAAGGGCCACCACGCCCAACGAGTCTTGCAGGGTTTTCACCGCACGCGGCGCCGCAGCGAGATCTAAGGCTGGCTCAACATTGACCAACAGGTAGGCTGCAATGGGAGCATCGAACATTTGCGCTGCATTGAGCCCGCCCTGACTCGGCACCGCGTGGGCCAGATAGCCGCCAAGGCCATTGCCGCCGGCAGGCAAAACGCCAAACCGCGCGCCGAGTGTGGCGGCAATCTGCTGGAGACGGGAAAGAAGCAGGCTAGCCTGGGGGTGCCCGAGCACCCCGGCACCGGCGAGAATAACGGTCTTCGTCCCTTCACCCGGCGCAGACGAGAGAGACTCCCAGACCCCCTGCGCCTGACTGAGCACCGCCTCGGAGGGGACGACCTTGGTCTTGGTCTTCGGGGTGAGGCTCTGAAGGGTCTGCAGAAAGCTATCCCAATACAGGGGCGAGAGGCTCACGCTGTTGTGCACGGGCATGAGCAGCGGCTCGGCCCAGGCGTTGAGCATTGAGACCTGCGCCCCACGTCGGGCGGCCTGACGGATGCGCTGGGCCACCAAGGGTAGCTCAGACCGGAGCTGACTCCCGACAATAAAGACGCGCTCTGCAGACGCGAGGTCGGCCAGAGGCATGCCCAGACCCGGCACGCCAACCCGCGCCGCATCAAAGTCGGGATCGGTAAGCCCTAGCCGACAGTCCACCGCGTCACTGCCCAGACCCCGCACCACCTGGGCCATCAGGCTGAGTTCTTCGAGAGTGGAGATCGGAGACGCCAGCCCCCGCACCCGGTTCGCACCACGAGAGGCTGCCTGCTTGAGCATATCGGCAGATCGGGCCAAGGCCTCCTGCCAGTCGGCCTCACGCCACTGCCCATTCGCCTCGCGAATCATCGGAACGGTGAGCCGGTCCGCGACATTGAGGCCCTCATAGGAGAATCGATCGCGGTCAGAAATCCAGCACTCATTGACCGCATCGTTCTCATACGGAACGACCCGCATCACCTTGCCGTTCTTCGACTGGACCACGATATTGGCGCCAAGGCTATCGTGCGGGCTCACCGACCTCCGACGACTGAGCTCCCAGGTGCGGGCGCTGTAGCGAAAGGGCTTACTGGTGAGTGCCCCCACCGGGCAGATGTCGATCATGTTGCCGGAGAGTTCGCTCTCTACCGCACTGCCCACGAAGGACATGATTTCGGAATGCTCACCACGTCCGGCCATGCCGAGCTCCATGACCCCTGCAATCTCTTGGCCAAACCGCACGCACCGCGTGCAATGAATACACCGAGACATTTCTTCGGCCGAAATGAGCGGGCCCATAGGCTTGTGGAAAATGACCCGTTTCTCTTCGGTATAGCGAGACGCTGAAGGCCCATAGCCCACCGCCAAGTCTTGCAGCTGACACTCTCCCCCCTGATCACAGATGGGGCAGTCAAGCGGGTGGTTGATAAGCAGAAACTCCATCACGCCCTTCTGGGCCAGCTTGGCTTTCTGGTAGGCGGTGCAGACCTTCATTGCTGCTG
>CAZKWK010000141.1:0-5027 GCA_964556335.1 uncultured Bordetella sp.
ATAATGGGTTTTAATCTGCCGCGTAGCGGCTTAGTCCAACATCCAGATACAGAAGTCGAGAGCTGAGATTTGGTTCTAGGCTCAGGTCTCTGCTCGCTTCTGATCTAGAGCGTTAGAAGGATCAAGGGTAAGCCGGCAGCTACGCCGTCTTGACGTCACGACGTCAAAGCGCTAAGGTCATGGCATGGATGAAACAAAACGGGCTACAGTCTACTTCGACGCGGATGTGCATCGTGCACTGCGCTTAAGAGCTGCTGCATGTAATCGTTCAATATCTGACATGGTCAATGAAGCGGTTCGCATAACGTTGGCCGAAGAGGCAGATGATTTAAGAGACGCTGATCAGAGAGAGGGTGAGCAAAGTATTGGCTTCGAAGAGTTTGTCACAAGCCTAAGAGATGGTGGCCTCATATAGTCTGACGATCAAGCCTTCGGCTGCCAAGGAATTGCAAGATGTATCGGACAAGGCGACGTTATCTCGATTGATTGAGAGGATTAAGTCACTGACAACTCAGCCACGACCATCAGGGGCTGAAAAGCTTGTGGGCAGGTCGAACATCTATCGTGTCCGCCAAGGCAATTATCGAGTCATCTACTCTGTCGATGATCAGTCGCGTGTCGTCGACGTTGTTAAGGTAGGCCACAGAAGAGATGTCTATCGATGAATGGGCCTTCTAACTTCAAGATACAGAAGACGGGAGCGAAGGAGTAGGCAACGTTCATGGTCGCCTGCCCGCTTCTGATCTTGAGCGTGAGCTGGATTCAAGAATCGGGGATGACAAATGAGCCAAGACATCTTGTTTATACCTTCTTTCCCCTTCGACGACCAGTATGTTGATCACATCATTTGCCAACTGCGGCGTCACGATCCGTTCGTTGTTCTTGGTATTGATGACAATTGCAAAAAATACTCGATCTTCCATCTGAATTACTCTAAGGACATCCTTGGCAAGAAATTCATCGCCCATCTAGACCGTAATATTGTATCGTACTGCTATCAGTTCCTCTGTAGGGAGATGCGCAACATCGGCCAGCAACAGATGGCGCTATCTTGCTTAATCTGTCTCAATATGTTTAGCGTAGAGTATGAGCTATCTCAGATGATGCTTGAGGCTCATCATAGTCGTTCCGGGTCGCACGGCGTCCATGCAGAGATCGCTTTTTGGAATCTACTTGACGAATTGCTTAAATCATCTGACATTCAGTATGCACTCGAATTGATTGGGGAAGGGAAGAACAGCCTGCCCGATACTTATGTGACAAGAATGCAGATTCCAGAGCTGGATGACAGCGACCTAGAGCCTGGCATGGCCTGGTATTCAGCATACATTCATCTATTGAAAATGGCAGAAATACAAAAGAATCGATCTTTCGGGGTTGATGCTGTTGTCGATTACTTGGACTGGGTAGTTGAATGGTATAAGTCTGACGTTGCCGCAGTGTATTTTGCTGTGATATTCTTCTCTGAAAACCAGGCGCATGGGAGAATCTACGATAACCAAAGGCGTATTCAGAATTTCTCATGGGACCTCGCTCACATTGGCAATTGGTTCAGAGAGTCAAAGTGGCATATTGAAGCCGAAGGGCCAGTGGACATTTTGGTTACCCATGACAAACGACTAAAAGAACTTGCATTTATTCTTTCCAGAAGTGTGAGGAATAGATCTGATTCGCTCATCGAGCTTGACCGGCTTATTGCCAAATATTATTCCCCGCAATCTAGGTCAGCCCTTTTAGATGCTTTTGCGAAATTCGAGGAAAGACTAAAAGACCCGGGTCGCCCAAGGAATACCTTTAGTGATGTCAGGATGAAGAAAAGGTGTATCTCGGCATTTGAAGAGAGCCTTTTTGGAGGAGCAAGATCCAGCTAGCCTCAGTTTCGAGTTTGGCAACGCTTCACTTTGTGGCTCAGATTGGCGTCGTGATCACTTTGATGGCGTCTTGTTCTTCGCCTCTTCTGTGTCTTTGCTCAACGCGCGCCAGCGCCAATGGTTCGATAGATGGCTGCTATAGTCGAGGTCTCGAACTGCTCAGGTTGTGCTGCTCCATGCCAAGATGGATCACTCGGCGCAGAAAGCCTACTATTGGAGCCCCACGATAGTTACCCCTATTTCCCCGGTAAGTCCCAACGCCCACCACACGTGATGATCAAACACTGCTCCAAAAGCCGCCCACCCCTGCAAGACTGGCACCCGGCAAGCCAAGCCGATCGGTCTGACCGTTGGAGTGAGGTCTCCGGGTCAGCCGCACACGTCGCCTGATCGTCCCCATGTCGAGCCCCTCCGGCCCAGCGAGCAAGCGACTCGCAGACATCGACAAAACCACCGCGCGGCGGTTCCCGCTGGTTCACCAGCTGATTCACTTCGCCGATCTGCGCAACGTCTACCGCGACATGCGCGAGGCCCTGATCACCGCCAACCGCCGCGCCGGTGCCCAGCAGGGCCTGGTCACCAAGGCCAAGAACAAGATCGCCAGGCTGGAAGCGGAGATGACCCTGCTCGAGCAGGAGCGCAACGATCTGCTCACCTATCGGCAGCAGGTGGAGGCAGAAGCCAGCCAGATCTCGGCCCTGCTGCCCCGCCTCAAGGGCCGGCTGCTGCAGGTGCAGCAGATCGAGCAGGCCCTGGCGAACCTGGCCGACATCAAGGAGGCCGTCGACCAGCAGGACCGAGCCAACGGTGGCCCCTCCGCCCGATCCGTCGAGGATCTCAAACGTGCCGTAGAACGGCTGCTCGAGCGCGCGGATGCCGTCGAATTCCTTGAAAACACCAGCGACGACGCTGATGCAGACGCAGCAGGCCCCACCGAGCCAAAGGATGCCGATGAAGCCTGAATCCCGCCGCCGCGGCACGCCGATCAGCGACGGCCTCGGCGCCGATCTTCAGGCCCTCGGCACCATCCTGGCCACGCACACCCGTGGTCTCGACGACTACCTCCAGCGCCAGGCCAGCCGGATCGAGGCGCGCCACGGCCAGCTCCACGCCCACACCGCCGACGTGCTCCTGCCGCCGGGCCTCGATCTCGATCGCCTCACCGCCGCAGAGCTGCAGAATCTCTGCCGCCAGCAGCGGCTGAAGGGGTGGTCGAAGTTGCGCCGCCGCGACCTGATCGCCTTCCTCCGCGAACGGCTGGACCCCGAGCCGCAGGCGGCAGCAGGGCCAGTCTCCCCCTACCCCGTCGATGCCAACCGCCTGGAGCGCCTTCTGCTGTTGCTGTTGCGCCAACTGGGAACCGCCCCCGAAGCCATCGAGCACGCCTGGCAGGACCCCGTGGAATCGGGCCGCTGACGCCGCACCGCCACAGGCTCCGGGGGCGCGTGCCCTGTGTACGAGTGTGTATCGCTCGATCGATGGCGGGCAGGCGCTGGCTATAGATGGAGGTGTGGATCTGAAGGGCTGCCCGATGAACAGAGCTTCTCGTTGTCTGTCCCTTGTTCTGTTCGCAGCGGCGCTCACCACGGCTGTGCCGTCGGCGCGGGCGGCCGGCGTCTGGAGCGATTGCGTGCCGGTTCTGACCGGCAGCTTCGCCAACCGCATCCACGTGAAATGCGCCGCTTCGGTGGGCGGCGGCATCCGCTGGTTCGCGGTCGACACCACCAAGGCGGATTTTGCCAACCGCTTCATGAGCCTGGTGAATACCGCCCTTGTTTCCGGCAAAACGCTCTCCGTTTACTACGACCCCGCCGACACCAGCGGCAAGGCGTTCGGCTGCGAGGCGGCCGACTGCCGGCGGGTGATCGGCATCAACATGCGATAAGCGCCGTGAATCTCCCCAGGACGATCGCGGCCCTTGTGGCCGCAGCCCTCGTGTCACCGGCAGCACGGGCTGCCCTTTGGTGGGAAGCCGGCAGCCAGACCAGCACGGCCAGCGTTTGCTTCGCCGGTGATGCCACCACCCGCCGCCCGGACCGGGTGCAGGCGATCAAGGCGATCCTGGCCCAGTTCGAGCAGGCCGGCAACATCCGCTTTCAATACCAGGACACCTGCCGCAACGAAGGCACCGCCAGCAAGGACAAGTTCACGGCTGACATCCGCATCGTGATTCCGGATACGGCTTACGGCAGCTTCGTCAATGTTTTCAACCAGCTCACCCCCATCCCCGGCAAGGGCTGCACGCTCAGCGAGGGAGGCGGTGGCTGGTCGTGGCCGCCGAATACGCGCGACCTGCGACGCGAGTGCCTGTTCAATCTGCATCTGGGTGACGACAACTACAGCGCCGTTGGCTTCGGGGATCCCGCCGGTGGTGCTACGCCCTTCCTCAACCATCCGCTCCATGAAGTTGGCCATGCCCTTGGCCTCTCGCACGAACATGCCCGCAAGGATGTGAACCAGGAGTGGGTGCTCACCTTCCTGAAGCAGATCCCCGCTGTTTCCGCCACCCAGGCCCAGGCCATCTACGACGCCGGCTTTCGCTCCGTGGAGTCGGTGCGTGGCCCTGATCCTGAGAATGCAGCCACAACCCAGCAGCAGATCGACGCCCACGTGGCACGCCTGCAGACAATCTCCGGCTATGCCACGAAAAGCGACGCCGATGCGCTACGTCTGGGAGCAGCAGGGCGAGTACTTCGGCCGCGGCCGGGCGGGGCCCCTCACGCGGGCCGTGGCGGCGCTGACGACCCCGTGGCTGCGCACCTGGGACGAGGCGAGCGCGCGACGTCCGGACACGCTCGTCGCGAACTCCCACCACGTCGCCCGCCGCATCCGCAAGCGGTACGGCCGCGAGGCCGAGGTGCTGCCGCCGCCCGTCGACTGCGGTCGCTTCTCGACCGAGGGCCGGCACGACGGCGGCTACTACCTCATGCTCGGGGCCTTCGCGCCCTACAAGCGGGTCGACCTCGCCATCGAGGCGTTCCAGCGGATGGGCCGGCGGCTCGTCGTCGCCGGCGGCGGACAGGAGGGCGGCCGCATCGCCCGCCTCGTGAAGCCCGGCGGACCGGTGGAGCTCGTGGGCGAGGTGCCCCACGACCGCATCGGCGCGCTGTTCGCCGGTGCCCGCGCCTTCGTCTTTCCGGGCGAGGAGGACTTCGG
>CAZKWK010000142.1:0-4960 GCA_964556335.1 uncultured Bordetella sp.
TAGGCGACTCCGGGCAGATTCAACGCACCGGCGATATCGACTGGCCGCAAGAGAAAGACCTGGCCGTGCGGGCGGCCCAGGCGCTCTATGCGCTGGGCCGAAACGATGGCCGATTACCTGCCCACGCGGGCTGCCAACTCCTGCTGAAAAAAGCCATTCCCCACGGTGCGGGCCTTGGCGGCGGCAGTGCCGACGCCGCCTACACCCTGCGTCTTCTGAATGCCTTGTGGCAGCTGGACTACCCCACTGACCGCCTCGCAGCCATCGGTCTTGGTCTCGGGGCGGATGTGCCGTTCTTTTTGGGCCCCTCATCAGCCCATGTGCGGGGCATCGGTGAGGACATCGTTCACTATCCTATAGCGGCGCAGACCTTTGTGGTGGTGGTGCCGCCGGTGCAGGTGCCCACAGCGGCAATTTTCCGAGATCCCGCCTTGGTGCGTTCGACCCCATCCCTTCCCCCAGAGGCCCTCCGTGAGGCGGCCACCGCCCCGGTATGGACACTTGGTCGCAACGACCTACAGACCGTCGCCTGCCGACAGTTTCCGGCTATCGCCCAATATCTGTCACAGATGCAAGACTGCGCCTCCTCCCTTGGCCTGCCGCGTGAGGCCTGTCGTATGAGCGGCAGTGGCAGCGCGCTCTTTGTCAGCTGTGCGGATCGTCCTCAGGCAGAGACCCTTGCAACACGACTCTCTGCACAATTCAAACAGTCGCCAGGTGGGCCCCCGCGCGGCCACGAGAACAGTCTTCAGAGCCCGTCCCACACCAAAGAATCACCCGTTACAATTCGGGTCTGCCATCGGCATTTCTGATATTTGGTTCAGAAAAGGTACGATAGAGGCCGCACGACTTTGCTCTGGGGAGTCGCCAAGTTGGTTAAGGCACCGGATTTTGATTCCGGCATTCGAGGGTTCGAATCCTTCCTCCCCAGCCACTCTTTCTGACCCAAGAACGCTCCGCCTCCGCCCACTCCGCCATGGTTGACCGCATTGCCAGCAAAAACGGATCTCATGACGGGGTAATGCTCTTTACCGGCAGTGCCAACCCACGGCTCGCGGCCGATGTCGCAAAGTGCCTCTCCATTCCCTTAGGTCGGGCCAACGTGGGCCGGTTCTCTGACGGCGAGGCCACCGTAGAGATTCTGGAGCATGTCCGCGGTCGCGATGTCTTCGTACTGCAGCCCACCTGTGCGCCCGCCAATGACCACCTAATGGAAGTCATGCTCATTGTCGATGCACTGCGTCGGGCCTCAGCCAGTCGTATCACCGCGGCCATCCCATACTTTGGCTACGCCCGGCAAGACCGTCGGGTACGATCCGCCCGTGTGCCCATCAGCGCCAAGGTTGTGGCCAACATGCTGCAGTCCGTTGGTGTCGATCGTGTGCTCACCATGGATCTGCACTCCGATCAGATCCAAGGCTTTTTCGATATTCCCGTAGACAACATCTACTCCGCGCCCATTATTCTGGGCGATGTCTGGAAGCACGACTACAAAGACCTGATCGTGGTCTCACCCGATGTGGGTGGCGTGGTACGGGCCCGTGCCTTTGCCAAAGAACTCGACACCGAACTGGCCATCATCGACAAGCGCCGGCCGAAGGCCAATGTCTCTGAGGTCATGAACATCATCGGAGATGTTACCGACCGTACCTGCATCATCATGGACGACATGGTCGATACCGCGGGCACGCTTACGAAGGCCGCGGCTGCACTCAAGACCTACGGGGCCTCCCGCGTGGTAGCCTACTGCACCCACCCAGTGCTCTCGGGCAGTGCTGTGCAGCGCGTCGTCGACTCTGATCTCGATGAACTCGTCGTCACCGACACCATCCCCTTAAGTCAGACTGCCATCGATTCGGGGCGCATCCGCGTGATCTCCTGTGCGGGACTCATGGCCGAGACGATCATTCGTATCGCCAAATCCGATTCCGTCAGCTCTCTCTTTCTCGAATAGCCTCTACCAGGCAGCCTAGGCTGCTTGCGCTATACTTTAGGGCTTTCCCTTGGCGCTGGTCGCGGCTACAAGGGCGTTTCTAACCTCGGGGGTGCATACACCCCTCTTATTTTGCGGAGTGCGTCAATGAAAGTTTCCACCTCTAAAGTGGTCGCAAGCCGCCGTTCGGTGCAAGGATCGGGTGCGAGCCGCCGTCTTCGCCGTAGCGGTAAGGTGCCAGGAATTATTTATGGCGGAACCACAGCCCCCGTCTCTATTGAGATGGACCACAACCCCATCCTGCTGTCGCTCAAAGCCGAGGCGTTTCACTCCTCGATTCTCTCGCTCGAACTCGACGGTAAGGCTGAGCAGGTTCTGCTGCGCGACTTTCAGATGCATCCCTATAAGGCCCAGGTGCTGCACGTAGACTTCCAGCGTGTCGATGCCAATGCCAAGCTCCACACCAAAGTGCCCCTGCACTTCATTGGCCAAGAGAACTCCCCCGCGGTCAAGCTCGAAGGCGCGATTGTTAGCCACATTCTCAACGAACTCGAGGTCAGCTGTCTGCCCAAAGACCTGCCAAGCTTCCTTGAAGTTGACCTCTCTGGGCTGGGTCTGGCCCACCCGGTGCATGTCAGTAACATCAAGCTGCCCGCAGGTGTCAGCCTCGTGCTACACGGACAAGGTGACCCCGTGGTGGCCACGGCATCGAAGGCGGGTGCCGCTGAGCCGGTGGCAGACACCAACAGCCAGACTGCGGCCCCGGCTGCGGCACCGGCAAAGTCCTAGTTGCGCCTCCGGCTCATTGACGTCGATTCGACTCGTAGCCGGGCTTGGTAACCCCGGTGCGGCCTATGCGCTGCACCGGCACAACGTAGGCTTCTGGCTCCTCGAAAAAATCGCGGTCCGCTGGGGCCAAGGCGCCTTTGCTGCAGGCATCGAGTCCTGGTCCATGGAGTCTAAGTTTCAGTCTCGCGTCTGTAAGGTGTCGATTGATGGCCCCTCAGAACGCCACACCCTCTGGCTGTCTTGCCCTCAGACATTCATGAATCGCTCTGGTACCGCCGTCTCGGCGCTGGCGCGGTTTCATCAGATCCCTCCTGAAGAAATTCTGGTGGTCCACGACGAACTCGATATTGCCCCCGGCGAGATTCGACTCAAACAAGGGGGGGGTCATGGGGGACACAACGGCGTGCGCGATATCGCCACCCAGCTTGGTAGCCCCAACTTCTGGCGACTGCGGCTCGGCATCGGTCATCCGCGAACCTTAGGACTTACCCAAGAAGTGGCGGACTTTGTGCTGCATCGGCCTCGGGCCGAAGACCAGCAGGCCATCGAAGAGGCCATGGGCCGTTGCCTCGCGGTGATGCCCGAGATTGTTTCCGGTGGCTATGCACAGGCACAGCGCGCGCTGCATCGGCCTACCCCAACCCCCGAAGGAAAAAACTAGCTATGGCACTGCAATGTGGAATCGTGGGCCTGCCCAATGTAGGCAAGAGCACCCTCTTTAACGCCCTTACGAAGGCCGGAATCGCCGCAGAAAATTACCCCTTTTGCACCATTGAGCCCAACACCGGCATTGTCGAGTTGCCCGACCCACGGCTCACACAACTCGCCGCCATCGTCTCACCCGAGCGGGTGATGCCCGCCACAGTAGAGTTTGTCGATATTGCAGGGCTCGTAGCCGGGGCGAGCAAGGGCGAGGGGCTAGGCAATCAATTCCTTGCCAACATTCGTGAGACCGATGCGATTGTGAATGTCGTACGGTGTTTTGACGATGAGAATGTCGTGCATGTGAATGGCCGCGTCGACCCCATCGCTGATCTCGAGACCATCGCCACAGAGCTTGCCCTGGCCGACTTGGCCGGTGTAGAAAAACAGTTGGCCAAGGCGGTGAAGCCTGCACGGGCGGGGGACAAAGAGGCGGCGCGGCTCGTCTCGGTGTTAGAGAAATGTCAGGCCCAGCTCGATGAGGCCAAACCCATTCGGGCGCTCGATTTGTCCGATGAAGAAAAGCTTCTCATCAAACCCTTCTTTTTCATTACGGCCAAGCCCGGCATGATCGTGGCCAACGTGGCCGAAGATGGGTTTGAGAACAACCCGCATCTTGAAAAGTTGCAGGCCTATGCAAAGGGCCTGGGCATGCCGGTCGTGGCCATCTGCGCGTCTGTGGAGTCGGAGATTGCCGATATGCCCGACGAAGACAAGGCCGTGTTTCTTACTGATATGGGCATGGAAGAGCCTGGGCTCAATCGCCTCATTCGTGCGGCCTTTGGGCTATTGGGACTACAGACCTATTTCACTGCCGGGCCCAAAGAGGTTCGGGCCTGGACGGTACGCATCGGGGCCACTGCGCCGCAGGCCGCGGGCGTGATTCATACCGACTTTGAGCGTGGCTTTATTCGTGCCGAGGTGATTGGCTTTCAAGACTACATCGCCCATAAAGGCGAGCAGGGCGCCAAAGAGTCCGGCAAGATGCGGCTTGAGGGTAAGGAGTACATCGTCAAAGATGGCGATGTGATGCACTTCAGGTTCAACGTTTAGTCATGCACGCCTCCTCCGACAAGCCCAAGGGCGGCTTTGATCAGCCCCGCGAAGTCTGGAACAGCCGGTTCGACACCCCCGATTTCCTTTTTGGCGAGGCCCCCAACGCCTATCTTGTCAGCCAACGCTCTCTGTTGCAGCCCGGACGCGTCTTGGCTATTGCCGACGGCGAAGGCCGCAATAGTGTCTGGTTGGCAGAGCAGGGATGTACGGTTGATGCCTTTGACATCTCCGATGTTGCCATTGAGAAGGCACAGCGGTTCGCCCATCGCCGGGGCGTAAGTGTCAACTTTCAGTGTTGTGGCTATGAGGAGTTTTCTTGGCGGCCAGCCTTCTACGACATGGTGGTGGGCATCTTCTTTCAGTTCGCCAGTCCGTCGATGCGGGCGGAGCTCTTTAAGAAGATGGCGGAGAGCCTCAAGCCCGGGGGCCTCGTGGTGATTCAGGGCTATACCGCCAAGCAGTTGGAGTACAAGACCGGGG
>CAZKWK010000143.1:0-4891 GCA_964556335.1 uncultured Bordetella sp.
ACCGCGTGGTCTACGATATTTCGAGCAAGCCCCCCGCGACGATTGAGTGGGAGTAGCCCCTACTGAATCTTCGCCCGCCCTTTCAGCGTCTGCTGAAACTCGCTGAGTTTTTTGCGCTGAAGCGCTTCTGCGATCTGGTCGCGTACTTCTGCAAGCGCAGGGGGCTGTGACTTGCGCACGTCATCGAGGCGAATCACATGCCAGCCAAACTGGGTCTGCACAGGGGCCGCCGTGGTTTTGCCTTTTTCGAGCTTGACCATGGCTTCAGAAAATGGCCCCACAAAAGTATCTGCGGAAGCCCAATCGAGATCGCCACCGTTGGCGGCCGACCCTGGGTCTTTGGAAAGCGACTTGGCCAGGGCCTCAAACTTCTCACCCTTATTCAGGCGGGCCACAATGTCTTTTGCCATGGCTTCGGTTTCAACCAGAATGTGGCGCGCGCGGTACTCGGTGTTGAGTTGTGCTGTGAGCCGCTGATATTCCGCCTGAATATCTTCGTCCTTAATGGGGCTGCGCCCCAACTCGTCTTGTACGAGGGCCTGAATGAGAATCTGGGTGCGGGCAGTTTCAATCTGAAACTTACACTCTGCCACGGCAGGCAGCCCGCGGCGCTCGGCCTCTTGGAGAAGAATTTCGCGGTCTACCAGCTCTTGGCGCACCAGCGCAGCGAGTTCCGGCGTGGACTGCTGGCCCTGCTTGGCGAGTTCCTTCAAGAAGAGATCGGCCCGCTCTTTGGGAATGGGCCTGCCGTTGACCACAGCGATATTTTGCGCAGAGGCCGAGGTCGCTACCACGATCGCAAGGCCAGCCAGAAAATGTTTACTCATTCAGACTCCGAAGGGCTCCGCGCGTCTATCGATAAGGCGTGGATCCGCGCGGGAATCCACTCTTGTAAGGCATCATACACAAGACGATGACGGGCCAGCCTTGCCTTGCCCTCGAACACCGGACTGACGACCCGGAGATGAAAATGACCAGCGCCTCCGCGTGCACCGGCATGACCCTTGTGGGCATCAGACTCGTCCCAGAGATCCATCTCGACCACGGGTAACACCGCTCTGAGCCGTGATTCGATTGCCTCGTGAAGCCCTGTCACGGGGGGGCGTCCTTCGACTCAGGGGCAGCATGACGGCTCATATAGACAGCCTGGGCAATCACGAAGACCACTGTGAGCAACAAGGTGCCAAAGACTTTGAAGTCCACCCAGATGTCGGTCGAGAACTGCATGGCCACCCAGGCATTGAGCAGCGCCATGCCCAGAAAAAAGAGTCCCCAGGCCGCATTGATACGCCCCCATACGGCGCTAGGGAGGGCCACCTTGCCGCCTAAGAGTTTCTCGATAAGGTAGACCTTGGAAATGATCTGCGGGACAAGCAGCGCAATAGCGAAAATGCCGTAGAGCAGACTTGGCTTGGCCTTAATGAACCGTTCATCCTGAAGAAAAAGTGTGGCGCCGCCGAAGACCACAATCAGCCCGAGGCTGATCCACTGCATTTTGTCGATGGGCATCTTCTTGAGTCGCATCGCCACCATAAACACGATACTCGCAACGATCGCTAGTCCCGTAGCCACATAAATGTCCGCGAGCTTGTAGGCCACGAAAAAGACAATGAGTGGCGCCCAGTCGGCAAGCAACTTCATTTGCTGGGCTCGAAGGTGACGGAGGCCGAATTCACGCAGAAGCGCAGGCCGGTGGGCGCGGGGCCGTCTTCAAAGACATGCCCTAGGTGGGCGTCGCATTGGGCACAGAGAATCTCTGTGCGGACCATACCGTGGCTAAGATCTCGGGCCTCACGCACCGGCTGATCATCGAGGGCTTTGAAGTAGCTCGGCCAGCCGCAGCCCGCATCAAATTTGTGTGCGGAATCGAACAAAGGCGTCTTGCAACAGACACAGAGATAACGGCCTTTTGCCCAGTGGTCCCAGTAGGCACCCGTAAAAGGGGGTTCTGTGTGCTTTTTACGGGTCACCGCGTATTGCATGTCGGTGAGCGCTGCGCGGTAGTCCGCATCGGGCTTTTCAAGAGGGGCAGTCATAGCGATGGATTATGCCGCGGTTTTCGGCCAAGCCCGCCCAAGTCTTGCTATCGTTCGGGCCATGAGCGCTGCGTTCTCGCCCACGATTACCCCATTTTTGGCCCACCTTGGGCCGCACCACGCATCGGCCGAGGCGGGCAGGGCGCGACTCGAACTCACCATGACCGACTGGCAACGTAATGGGTTTGGCGTGGCCCATGGGGGCGTGCTCATGACCCTGTTAGATGCCGTGATGGCCATGGCTGCGAAGTCTGCCGACCCAGAAGGCTATTGGGTTGTCACGATCGAAATGAAGACAAGCTTCCTTCGGCCGGCGAAGGGCGAGCTGGTAGCCCTGGGCTTCTGCGACCATCGGTCCACCAGCATGTCTTTTTGTCGCGGAGAAATTCGCGATCCGCGCGACCGACTGCTTGCCCAGGCCATGGGTACCTACCGCCGCATGGTGGCCAAGGGCCTGGACGTTAGAGCTTCGGGCGGTTCGGTGTCTGGGGACTAGTCGGCACCGGGTACGGCAGCGGGAAGGGCGTGGCGTTCGGGCCTTCAGAAGACCCGATGTGTAGGGGCTGTACCGCGGCCTGCCCAGCGCTCTCGGCCCAGGCATCCAGCGCTACCGAGACGAGCCCATAGCGTGTGCCTTCCGCGGGGTCTTCTGCCACAGAAACGAGCGCTCCGCAGGGCTGCTCGGGGTCGGCCGAAGAGAAGACTGCGCTTCCCGGCGGAGAGGGTTCTGGCCCAGTAGGCCATGTGAGGCCGAACATGCGCCGGTTGAGCTTACCCAGATACTGGCTGCGTGCCACCACCTCTTGGCCCGGGTAGCAGCCCTTCTTGAAGTCGACGCCCGACAGCAACTCAAGATTGACCATTTGTGGAACAAAGAGGTCTTGGGTCGCCGCCCAGATCCAGGGCGTGCCCGTCCGCACATCCGCAAGGCGCCATCGGGCATCTGCCGCGTCTGCGGCGCTTTGGTCTTCCTCTGCCGCGTGCCGCGTCGGGCGGCTCTCGGCCGTAGATTCCTCCGCGGCAGTCGCCGGCCACTCACCGAGCTGCACCCTTAGGGCCCGCGGGCCGTCGTGCGGACAGGCTGGCGTGCCGCGCCAAAACGTATGGGTGTCGACCTGGCGCAGCAGGCCGTCTGCGGGCGCATCGGGGTCATTCCAGATGCCGGCAATCTCTGCAGGCGCCACTGAGAGCCGCGCCTTGGCCCGCAATACAAACATGCTCAGCCGCTTGCAAATCGCGGGGGCGATCTCGGCGGGTAGCAGCAAAGCGTAGGTGTCTGGCGCCATGCGCCAGGCTTGTGCGATGGCGAGGAGCCGGCCCTTGGCCGAGCAGTACCCGGTGCGCTGATGCTGCGCGGGCCCGAGGGTGAGCAGGCTATTGGTAAGCTGGCCCTGGAGAAACGTCTGTGCGTCAGGGCCTTCTGCGACAATAACGGCAAACTGATTTAGTTTTTCGGCTGCATACGTCAGCATAAAAAACAGAACCTCTCAGAGAATCTCGATTTTTTCACTATAACCGTCTTGAAGCGACTTCTATCCGCGTTATTGCTCGTTATGCTACTGACCGCAGGGGCTCTGGCCGCAGCCACCTGGGTCTGGTTTGACCGCACGGTGGCTCCGCAGAACGCGGCAACCGAAATTGTGGTGCCAACAGGCAGCTCGGCCCGATCGATCGGGCAGTTGCTCGCGGACGCGGGGCTCGATGTGTCCGAAGACTCCTTCGCGCTTGCGACGCGGCTGCTTGGTGTTGCGCACCGGCTGCAGGCGGGGGTCTATTCCATTCCTGCAGGAAGCTCGTTTCTCGCAGTGGTGCGGCAGGTCTCGCGTGGGGATGCCCTGCAGGAGCCAATCACCCTGATTGAGGGCTGGACGTTTGCACAGATTCTGGCCGCATTGCATAGCCACCCACAGATTCGTGCGACTCTGCCGCGGGAGCCGGAGAAGGCGGCTGCGCTGCTTGCCCAGGAACTGGGCTACCCGGGTAGTCCCATGGAGGGCTGGATCTATCCCGATACCTACCTGTTTCATCGTGGTCAGACCGACATCTCGATTCTCACACGGGCTTTTCGCTTGCAGCAGCGCGTGCTGGAGGAGGCCTGGGCGAAGCGGTCTCCCGCGATTGCGTTGAAGACCCCGCAGGAGGCGCTTGCCCTGGCCTCCATCATCGAGAAAGAGACCCAGCATGGGCCCGATCGGCCGCGTGTTTCCGCAGTCTTTCACAATCGACTCGCCCGCGGCATGCGCCTGCAGTCCGATCCCACCACGATCTATGGGCTCGGCGCCCGCTTTGATGGCAATCTGCGCCGCGACGATCTCCAGGATGATTCTCCCTACAACACATACCGGTGGGCTGGGCTTCCGCCGAGCCCGATCGCGAACCCGGGGCGACAGGCCATTCTTGCGGCGGTGAATCCTGCGCCGGTGCAGTCACTCTATTTTGTGGCCCAGGGTAACGGCCGGTCCTATTTCAGCGAGACCCTCGATCGCCACAACTGGGCGGTGAACTATTTTCAGCGCCGTATTGGGCCGCCGCCACCGGATGGGGTCTAGCAGAGGTCATGGCCGGTCGGTTTCTGGTTCTCGAAGGGATTGATGGTGCGGGTAAGAGCACGCACCTGGCGTTTATCTGCCAGTGGCTGCGAGACCGCGGCCATGTGGTGCTGCAAACCCGTGAGCCCGGTGGCAGTCCGCTGGCCGAGGACCTGCGGTCTATGGTGTTGCAAGGCCCCATGGATGAACTCACAGAACTCCTGCTGATCTTTGCGGCCCGACGCGACCATCTGGTGAAGACCATCCGTCCCGCCCTGGCGCGCGGTCACTGGGTGGTCTGTGACCGGTTTACCGACTCCACTCGTG
>CAZKWK010000144.1:0-1777 GCA_964556335.1 uncultured Bordetella sp.
GCAATCACATCATCAGCTGGAAACGAAAAAAGTAAAGTTGCGATTGACAAATTTCTAGAAGCTCAACTTGACCCAGCATTTGGGACGCTACCGAAACAAGAGTCGGAACTTTTGATTTTGGAGTTATTAATTGACTTAGGCGCAGTTTCAAAACGACCCACAGTCTATGAACTTGTCTCCAATCTAAAAGTCACTCGCTCGAAAGCGCGCCGCCTGATCTATGACAGGGAATTACGAACTTCCTCGGAGAATCAGCTTGAAAGCGATGTCCGGCAACTCCTTGTGAGACCAATAATTCAGAAAAAAGGTGATTCGTTCGCACTCGAAATAGAAAACCCTTTTCTTGCGGACTTCGTGAGAGAAAAACTCAGAAAACTCGGGCATGTCACTGACGGATCTTTCTCTCCAAGTGTCGTAACCCTGTCACTGAAGGCAATGACCTCGCTCATAGAGAGCTACCTATCGGATTCTCAAAAGAAAATTGCTAAAGATGCGTTAATAAACGCCGGAGCGCCTGGTTCCGGAATCAAATCCTTGCTTGAAAAGGCACTTAAAAAGCTGGGCGAAAAATTCGCTGACGAGACCGGTGAACTGGCGGCTGAGGAAATCATTGGGCATTTAAAATCCATTCTCGAAGGCTCAAAAACAGTTATTGTCGAAAAATTCAAGCCTCTTTTTGCGCAAAGCTAGCAGTAAGAGAGGTGTATTGCCCCTCCCAATCTACTGGCAAACGGTTACGTGTAAACCACAAGATGGTGAGACCCTCAGGTTGCTCCCCCTTCAAGATCTCCTGGATCAAATCCGGTGCAAGGATCGTTAACCGCAACAGTTCGTTGACCGTAGATGGGTGTAGCCCCTCCCTGCGCGCGATCTCGCTACCGCTTTCCACCTTTCCTTCATCCAAGAGCCATTGCCAGTAAAACGCCCGGCTTAATGCCGTAAGCAGGGGCATTTCGAATTGGGGCTTCTCTTGTGGTCCGGCACCTTCGGCCGACAATGCAGGATTGGGTTCGATGACATTTTTGATTCCCTTGCGCCGGTGGCGAATCGGGATGACTGTCTTTACAACCGGCCGCTCGCACTCAGCTGAGGGCTCTACATTGATCGTCTGAATCTCTCCCACGATCTTGATCATGTCCATCCTGCCCCCGGTCTCCCTGCGCACCAACTCCGCAGGAATCCCATTCGGGCGAAACTGATCAAGCGACACATTCCAGTCAATCCACTTCCAGGTAATCTCCAATTCCTGGTCTGACAAGACCACGCGCTCGATCAGCGTCTCGATAATCTTTCGCTGCTCTTGCGGGTAGAGCTCGTTCCATATCGCTGCCATGTTTTGCATGGCCTGGTAAACCGATAGCTCGCTGATATCCGGGCGTAGCTTCTCGACCTCCAGAATGGTGCTCTCAAGCATTGTGGGTGACTTCAAGACACTGTAAACCTGATCAAGTACCAGCCGATCTACCTCTTTCATTGCAAACATCATGGAGCGTCGAGTCGGCTGAGCCCTGCCCCCATAACCCAGCATTCGGTAATAGCGAAACTTTTGCCCTGTCTTGCCCCGGGACCATGTCGCAAGCATCTTTACCCCATTGGGCCCGAACAAAAGTCCGCTAAGCAAGGCGTAAAAAGCAGTTCTCGGATTTCGAGAGCCACGCAGGCGGGCATCGCTCTCAAAAATCTCCTGAACGCGATCGAATAGCCCCCGGTCAATGATCGGGTCATGTAACCCGGGGTGGGATTTCTCCTTGTGGTTTAGCTCTCCGATGTATGTTCG
>CAZKWK010000144.1:1787-2200 GCA_964556335.1 uncultured Bordetella sp.
CAAAGTCATGAAAGATCCGTTTAACCACTTTGGCCTCGTCGGGCTGGACTACGCGCTTTCGTTCAATCACCTGATAGCCATGGGGAACGGGGCCGCCCATCCACATACCTTTAGCCTTCGCTGCGGCAATCTTGTCTCGGATGCGTTCGCCCGTCACTTCGCGCTCAAACTGCGCAAACGATAGAAGTACGTTGAGCATGAGCCGACCCATTGAGCTTGCTGAGTTGATCTGCTGGGTCACTGCGCTAAAGCTCACGTTATAGCCATCAAACATCTCAACCATCTTTGCGAAATCCGCAAGCGACCTTGATAGGCGATCAATCTTATAGACCACCACCATGTCGACCAAGCCCGATCTGATATCCCGAAAGAGCCGCTGCAGGCCGGGGCGCTCCATATTGCCTCCTGAAAAC
>CAZKWK010000144.1:2210-4853 GCA_964556335.1 uncultured Bordetella sp.
AAACCCCCGGGTCCTCATAGGTGCCATCAAGCGGCACCCACCCTTCAGCTTGCTGACTTCGGATAAAGGACAACCCCGCCTCGCGCTGCGCATCAATCGAATTAAAAGACTGATCTAGGTTCTCATCACTCGACACGCGGCAATAGACTGCGCACCGCTTCATTCTCACCTCGGGATTCAATCCCGGAGCCATCAAATCCTTTTTCTTGGCTCCCTTCATTCGCGCTTCTTTTCAGGAAGCCCAAAAAACTTCGGTCCGCTGCGATGACCGCCCGTGATCTCCTTGGCTGCTGCAGACAAGCTCTTGAACCGCTTTCCGTTGACTTCATAAAAGCCGTCTGCAGCCACAAGCACTCGATATTCTTGACCCTCAAATTCACGAACTAAGACGCTGCCAGGCATGAGGTGCCTCTCCCGCCCACGGCCGGACTTGATCTTCGAGTGACGCTCACCGCAGTCGATCAGATAGTCCTTAAGCTTTGTGGGAAGGCCGCCATAGGCCTTTTCTTGAATCCGAAATGCCAACCGAGAAACCAAAAAGTTGCGATTCGTGTGCTTTGGTCGTCTCGGGAAATTTCGGTCCCAGAGCTTCCAGATCTCAATCATAGGCATGGTGTTCAAAGCAGCGAGTTGCTCGGTAGCGCTCAGCGCGCTGTTCTCTGGGCTGCTTTCCGTTATTGCATGCATCGGCTCTCCTTGTGTTGTTTGATGACACAGACATGAACGCTCTATGCCCACCAAAAAGGCAAGCAAGTCGGGTTATCAGTGGGTCGAAGAGCTGCGCTGTCTCCCGGTTTGTCGGCGTTATGTGGACTTAATGCGACAGCGGGTCAGGGGATTGCCGGGAAACCTCCGCACTGATGCGCCACAAGGCGCCTTCACGGCTATGTCCTTGGTGGCTGACCTCAATGCCCTTAGCCCGATAGGCAGGGGCAAGCCTGCGCAATTGGTCCGCCAGACCCTTCGGTGATTTGGGCCAAGTTGTCTTATCGGCAATGCCCTCGGCGTTTAACTGGTCGTAGAGCTGCCCCGCTGTGCCCTGCCAAATTCCGTCAGGCAGACGGTCCGAGATGAACTTATCGAGTACCTGGGCAACCGGGTTGCCGTCCAGCGCACGGTCGATGCCAGCCCGGTTGTGCTCAGCGTACTGCGCCTGAAATGAGCCGATTGGATAGCCGAGCACCTGGGCCACCGCTTCTCCGAGCCGCTCAAAGTCGGCCATTCGTTGCTTATGCGTGAGCTTAATTGTGGGCAACACCCCAAGCACTCTAACGAACAGATCTAAGAGTGCGGCGAACACCATTGGGCGATCTCGCTCCCAGTCTGATCGCGTCTCTGAATCCTCCTTGCGCCTGGCCGCATCAATCACAGGCATGTCGATATGCACGACTCGGTCGATTAAGTCGGGACGAGTGGCGATTACGGAAATCCCGTTAAGCATTACTGGCCGCTTGGTCTCTAGGACATGTTCTTCGCCATTCGTATAGAGCTGCCGAGCCGCAAATCCACCGCCTGTTGAAAGTGTGCACAGCGCGTCTTGCTGCTCGGCAGTCAGCGATGACAGGTTCTCGTAGGAAACCACCCAGTTATTCGCTGCCGCCACGAAAATATCCTCAACCGCCTTGGGTCGCCCACGCAGCATGACCTTATTGGGGTCGATCAGTGATCGCAAAACACTCTGGGTGGTGGACTTGGCAGAGCCCTGCTCGCCCACGAGCTCAAGCACTGGGAAGGGTGTGTCCGGGCGCAGGCTTTCAATAAGCCAGGCAAGCACGAGCAGTCTTCGGTCGAGCGGAATATTGATGTGCTTCCAAAGCAGATCAATCTCAGCGCCGCACTGCGGCTCGGGCAGCGAGCGCATTGACTGGGTACGGGTAAAGATAGCCGGAGAATCAGAGCGTATTGACCACCCGTTTTCACTAACCTCAATCACCTGCCAATGACGGTCGCAAAGATCGATGTAATAGGTATTGTCCTGGCACGCTGCCCTCAGAGGTACCGTGACCAGCTCCCCTTCGTTGACACCTGCCGCATTAAGCGTTGCAAGGGCGGCATTTAAGGTCGTCTCTGAGATCCCACTGCGAGACTCTTTCCAATACTCCGCTCGCAGCCACGACTGATACCCGGGCGATGTGACGCGCCAGACTTCCCGATGGGTGATCTTTGGGATGACAGCAACGCCTCGCTCATCGGCATCATGATGAAGCTGACAGTACTTCATCCCCAAGGCAACCAACTCGTCAATCTGAGACACATCATCAGCAAGCCGGGGCAACTCGCTCAGAATCATCTGATCCAGATGATGAAGCGAAGCGAAACGATTTATGTTTTTCGCTTTGGTCCGCAACCGCAGGTATCCAGGCATATCCGTACCCCGAAGGGTCACGAAAGCCCGAATCACATCTTCTTCAGCCAATACACCCACATCGTCTTTTAGACGCTCGAAAGCCGCCTCGAGAAACTCAACAGGATTGCTGTGAGGGTCGGGCGTGAGGGCGGGACTTATTTCATTGAAATCATCTTGAAGGATTGAAGAATTGAAGTAAGTCTCATCCGGCAAGCCCACTCCGAGATCCTCAAGATTAGGGCTTTCAGGGTGAAGATCATCGTCACCATCGTCACCATCACCTTCGGGTGGAATCA
>CAZKWK010000145.1:0-4813 GCA_964556335.1 uncultured Bordetella sp.
AAAGCCTGGTGGGCCAGATCTCGGCCATGCGTGAAAACCTGAAGGGTCAGTTTGAAGGCCTCGCAAACGCCTATAAGAAGTAATCAGACAGTAATCCTAGAGGGGTAGCCCCGAAGTCTTTACACGCTTTACAGTCAGCCTCAGCCCTTTTCCCCTTAAATTGCCTCAAGCACGGACGATCTTTTAGCCGAACACGCTAAAAAGACCGCTCCCATGACCACTATTCCGTCCAGCACCGCCTCTGCGCCGCAGCCCAGTCTGCCGGCTGCGGCTGCGCCTGCGCCGGCGGTAAATAGGCAGGCCACCCCCGCACCTGCGAGCCCCACTGCTGCCACCAGCCAGATGGCGGACAAGGCGGCCGAGGCCTCTGTGGGTATGCAGGCAGCGCGTCAGGCGGTGGCCAAGCAGACGGCCCAGCAGCAAGCGGCCAAGGTGCGGCGCGAGCCGGTTTTCGATGCGAAAGAGATGCAAAAGCGGCTGGAGGAGGCCATTGCAAAGCTCAATGACCAGATGCAGCAGACACAGCGGAGGCTGGGCTTCTCGGTAGACCAAGAGACCGACCGCATTATGGTGAGGGTCATGAACAAAGAGACTGGGGAGCTCGTGCGTGAACTCTCGCCTGAGGCGGTGGTACGCATGGCCGACATGGTGGGCCCACTAAAGGGGGGCCTTTTTGATGGGCAGCTTTAGTTCCTGTTTAAGTTTTTTGTCGACCCGCCGATTCTCAGAGCATCAGAACTGACATGTTGTCGTTCTGAACTGTTTAATACCTTTCTAAGGAGAAAGACATGTCAGTGATTAACACCAACGTAAAGGCCCTGGTTTCTCAGGAGTCGATGCGTTCAAACAACCTCAAACTGTCGACTGCCATGGAAAGGTTGTCGACGGGCCTACGCATCAACTCATCGAAAGATGATGCTGCCGGTCTTGCAATTTCCACCCGTATGACCGCGCAGATTCGTGGCCTCGGTATGGCCATTAAGAACGCCAACGACGGTATCTCGATGGCGCAGACGGCCGACGGCGCCTACAACCAGGTGACAAGCATGTTGCAGCGCATGCGTGAGCTGGCTGTTCAGTCGGCAAACGGCACTATGAGTGGTTCTGACCGGGAGTCGTTGCAGTTGGAAGTCAAAGAACTGCAGGCCGAAATTGATAACGTAGCCAAAACCACACGCTTCAACGGCATTAATCTGCTTGATGGCACAGCAAAAAATGTCGTGCTGCAGACGGGAGCCAATGAAGGTGACACCATTAAGGTGGGCTTCGACTCGGTTAAGACCAAAGATATTGGCTCGGGTGATCGCCCGGCACTCACCTCTTTTGGCGGGGTCGCTACGGATATTGGGGCGCTGAGCTCCGGTGTGCTCACTATCAACGGCGTATTGGTCGGGCGCTCGATGGAGCAGGACGACAATGTGTCCTATATTTCGGACTCTGTTGGTATTGCCAGTGCGGGTGTGGTGGCAGCCAGTGCGATTGCCAAGGTTGCTGCAATTAACCGCGTCTCTGCAGAAAGCGGTGTGTTTGCGAAGGCAAACGTGAATACCGTCATGGGCACAACAATGACGGCCGCAGCGACATCTGGAACCATTACTATCAACGGCGTTTCAACTTCAACGGTTACAACAACAGACGACGCGGAGTTGTCGCGTACCATGATTGCAGCGGCGATAAACGCGATTTCGGGGCAGACCGGTGTTACTGCTACGAACACTGGCGATGATGAGCAGGGTGTGGTTCTTACGGCAAAAGACGGTCGCAACATTTCGGTGCAGTTCTCGGGGCTAACGGCCGAAGCAACCGGCGTTCGTGGCGGTGGGTCCGGTACGGCATCTGCCACGTTTGTGGGTACCTTCTCCTTGTATTCGGTGTCAGGCACTCCCATTAAGATCGACCAGGCAACCGGAACAGATGCTGATGCCCTTGAGAACTCTGGGCTTCGCGCAGGCAGCTACAACGCCGATGTTGCGGTGATGGTCACCAAATTGCGTGATGTTGTGCAGCCGGGCACGAGTGCGGCAAGCCAGCCTTTGTTTGCTGGTGATACGTTGGTCATTAACGATATTGCGATTGGCGCAGCACTTGCTACGGACGATACCGCCTCGGTATCAAATTCTGTAGCCACAGCATCGCAGAAGGCTGCCAGTGCCATAGCGATTGCTGCAGCGATTAACAAGAAGACCGATCTGCACGGCGTTACGGCGAAGGCGGAAGCCAATGTGTTGCGGGGTACTGGGTTCACGGCCTCGACCGCAGGTGGCACGTTGCATCTCAACAATGTGTCGATCACGGTGAACGCTAATACGCGTAACGGCGTGGTTGATGCTATTAATGAGAAAAGCGGTCAGACAGGCGTTGTTGCGCGGGCGTGGGGCGAGGGCATCGAGTTACGCGCAGAAGATGGCCGCAATATCGTGATCGCAGGGAGCACCGCCGCTGCCGCATTCGGCCTCACTGGCGTAACGATTGGTTCGGGAACTTCGGTGACAGCCGGTGTGGTGCACTACGCATCGGTTAGCCTTACTTCTGACAAGGCCTTCACAGTTGCTCGGGGTAACGAAGGCGGTACCAACATTGAAGACTTCGGCTTCCGAGTGGGCAAGTTTGGTGGCGCTGACACCGGTGTGAAGATTGCCGAGGTAGACATATCCACGCAGTTGGGCGCGTCGACGGCGATAACGGCCATTGACCATGCGATTGCGGATGTCTCGGCAGCCCAGGCAAAGTCTGGTGCCTACCAAAACCGGCTCGATGTGATTGTCAATGTCTTGTCGGAGTCGTCAGAGAACGCGAGCGCTGCCCGCAGTCGGATTCTTGACACGGACTACGCGCAAGAGACGACCGCTCTGGCTAAGGCCCAGATTATTCAGCAGGCGGCAACAGCCATGCTGGCTCAGGCGAACCAACAGCAGCAGTCTGTGCTCGCGCTTTTGCAGTAAGTCTTTAAGGCTCCCCCCTTAAAAACGCCCCGTAAGGGGCGTTTTTTTTGGTCTAAAGCTTGCTTCTCGATAGAACGTGTGTTTTAAATCACTAGAGTAAAATTCCTTTAAAAATTAACTTGGTAATAAAAACTAGTTAAGGACAGCGGGTGGGCAAAGTACATCGACATATTCCGAGTCGTGGCGCGGGGCCTCTAGCGAAGGCACCGCAAGACCGTGCTACTGCCCAGGCTTATCAGCTTCGTAGCGCCAAGAAGTATGTGGAGGCTAAGCCGCTTTTTAAAAAGCTCTACGAGGCTGCACCGCAAGATTTCGCCCTCGCCCTAGATTACGGCGAAATCTGTATGGAGACCGAAGACTTCACGACGGCGGTACACGTTTACGCCAAAATTCTTGAGGCAGAGCCCAAGCACCTGATGGCTTTAACCAATCTTGGTGGGGCTCTTATTCGTGCCGGCAAGCTAGACGATGCCCGCGCCATGCTTGAGTACGCGCTAGAGCTTGACCCCAAAAACATTCATGCCCGCATCAACCTTGGCGGCATTTTGCAGGCAGCGGGCGATCGCAAGGGCAATCTAGACAATGCCCTGGAGGCTGTCTCTATTGAGCCGAGTTCCTCGCTAGCTTTCAATAACTTAGGCTCGGCGTTTTCCGATATGGCCATGTTCGCTGAGGCTAAACACGCCTATGAGACAGCGGTCATGCTTGACCCTAAGCAGGTCGATGCCTTGGTAAACCTTGCGGCTGTTGAGGCACGGTTAGGCAACCCCGCTTCGTCGGCCGAGAAATACGAGCAGGTGCTGAAACTCTTGCCCGCTTCTGCCAAGCACCGTGCCGACGCAGTGAGGTTTTATGCTTCGTTTGAGTATCTCAAGCAAGGCATCTTAGAAAAGGGCTGGGAATACTACGAGGGCGGGTTTAGCCCCTTGGTGCCTGTCAATGGAGCGCGCTCGCCGAACCGGAAGTTCTCCGCTCCTCGCTGGGATGGTGAGATGCTGAACGGAAAAACGCTTCTGGTCTGGCGGGAACAGGGCCTGGGTGACGAACTGCTCTTTGCCACCTGCCTGCACGAACTAGCGGCCTTGGGTGGCGAGATTATCTTGGAGTGTGACGCAAGGCTTGTAGAAACCTTTTCCAGAAGCTTCCCGAACTACCGTGTTCGCGCTGAGGCCTTCTTGCCCCAGGCTGGCAATATCTCCCCAAACAACGACTTCGACCTGCATGTGCCCATGGGCTCGCTCATGAAGTATTTTCGGAGGGACAAGCAAAGCTTTACCCGGTCGGGCGCTTATGCGGTTACTCACAGCGCCTATGTCGAAGACTTTCGGCAGCGGCTTGCACCTTATCAGGCCAATACGCGCTTAGTGGGTATTTGCTGGCGCAGTGGCAAGCTCGACCCCGTTCGAAACCTCAGCTACACCACGATTGATGAGTGGGCCCCCCTTCTGCAAATGCCGGGCTACACTTTCGTTAATCTGCAGTACGGAGAATGTGAAGCAGAATTGCAGGCTATTGAGCAGAAGCTCAACATAAAGATTCTTCGATGGCCCGACCTTAACCTTAAAAACGACCTTGACCGGGTCTTTGCCTTGATGCACTGCCTGGATGCGGTCGTGAGTGTGCAGACCGCAGTGCTTACCATGGCGGGAAGCGTGGGCGTGCCTGTGGTTGGGGTGAAGGCAGGCGGCTGGACAGCACTTGGCCAGCAAAAAAAGAGTATTTGGTTCGACTCAGTGTCAATAGAAAAGAGCATTATCGCTGCTACGAACGTCTTGCCGGATGCCGCAATCGAAAGCTCTATTCAGAAGCTTTTGCCAGGCTCTAGCGACTTAAACGTCAAGACGCGACTGAACGATGGCCATGGTAATGAC
>CAZKWK010000146.1:0-4791 GCA_964556335.1 uncultured Bordetella sp.
GAAAATCCTCTCCACAAAACGCGCCTGGCAGTCTTTCGCTATCGTCGCTATTGCCATGCTGCTCGCTCCAATCTCTTTCGCATTCGCACAAGAGGCCAAAGATTCCAAAGAGGCCAGAGAGCAGGCGCTGCCTCTGTTCTACAAGAAGTTGGAACTCCTAGATGCCAACAAGCACAAGGCCCTGGGCGTTGCAAAAGAACTTACGGACCTCGGTTACGCCAGCCAGACTGACTTTATTCCCATTGCCGCCTCTGAGCTGAGTTTTGCCTCTCGTCACTATCCCCTGGTCTTCGTGGCTGAGGCGAGCGATGCCACGCCCACTCTGGTGGCGATGGTGGGGCTCGGAGACAATAAGAATGTCTTTGTTGATGCTAAGGGGCGGTGGCGCGCGGGTGCCTATATTCCGGCCTGGGTGCGGCGCTATCCGTTCATTACTGTGAAAACGGAAGACAACCGGGATGCGGTCGCGTTCGATCCCGATGCCAAGATTTTCAAAGGCAAAGACACTTTGCCTCTTTTTGAGAACGAGAAGCCCACCGCGGCGCTTGAGCGCATTCTGGGGTTCCAAAATGAATTCAATGCCGCCTTTGCGCAGACGGCTGCCATGGCGAAGGCCCTGAAAGAGGCGGACGTTTTGGAGCCCTCGACGCTCACCATGGGTGGAACCGACAAGGAAAAGCCAAAGCGCACATTCTCGGGTTTTTTGGTCGTGAACGAAACGAAGCTACGTGCTCTGGATGCAGCCGCGTTGGCTAAGCTTAACGAGGCGAATGCCTTGGGGCTTGCCTACGCGCAGATGCTCTCCCTCGCGAACCTGCAGTCACTCACCTCGGGCATGTCTGTGGCCGCAGCTGCTCCGGCGTCTAGCAGTGGGCGGACTGATGGGTTTATGGTCCAGATCGGTGCTTATGCAAACCTCGAGGCAGCGACTCGGGTGAAGACGCGGTTAGAGGCGGGTGGCCACAGGGTATCCATTGTTGCAACAAAGGCGGTAGATGGCTCGCAACGTCACCTGGTGCGCGTGGGGCCCTTTGAGACCCGAGAAAGGGCCAACGACGTGCGCGACCGCGCCAAATCGCAGGGCTATGAGGCTGCGGTGCTAGAGGGGCAGTAGGCAGAAGATTCCTTAATGGTCCTTCTGGGTCTTTAAAAACCTTATTGGACGGAGGTCACCCAGACCTTGGGTAGCAGCCATCACTGTGTACATGCCCAGCACATCGGCCACGGTCAGATAATCGTGCGCCACAGTTTACTTGGCCAACTCACGGTAGAGGTTGTCGAACTCATCCAGACTCGATGCGAAAGAGGCCATCACGTGGCGGCGAGGGCGCTCCCCCTGATGTCGGTCAATGTAGTCGCGTAGGGCCTCGTCGAGGACCGCCTGAAACTGGCGGCCTTGGCTTTCTGCGATATGGCGCAACGCGGCCAGTACATCGGGCGCGGCTTGGGAGGAAAACTTTTCGCGGGGCATAGTGCTCTTAATTAAACCCATCATGATTTATCTTGATGTTTCATGATAGGGCAGGGTGGTAGCGATTACTACCTGGTAAATGACGTTGGGAACCGGAGGTAACCGGTGCCAGGCAACATCACCCGAAGAGCGAGAAGTGACATCCTTAACTGAGGCTGTTAAAATGCATGAAACTTCAATGAGAAAACATTCATGTCTGCGACTACCTCAGTGCCAAAGTCATCCCTTCGGAGCGCTACTGCGCACCTGGCTGGTGCGCTGAAGGCAGGCCATGTCTATCGGCGGGAGGATCTCGCTCGTCTAAGCAACGCGGTAGATCGACACCTTCGCGAACTGGTTTCCGTGGGCAAGCTCCAGAAACTGGCCCAAGGGCTCTACCATGCTCCCAAACAATCGAGCTTTGGCCTTTTACCCCCAGCCGATGATGACGTAGTGAGGGGGTTTTTGCGGGACGAAGATTTCCTGGTGTTTTCACCCTCGTCATACAACGCCGTGGGGTTGGGCACCACCCAGCTATACAACCGAACATTGGTCTACAACCACAAGCGCCACGGCGTCTTTCAGCTGGGAAATCGACAGCTCGATTTTCGGGTGAAGCCCCGCTTCCCGAAGAAACTATCTCTCGAGTTCCTGTTCGTGGACCTGCTCAATAACCTGGAGGAGCTGGCCGAAGACCGCGATGCGGTTCTCAACCAGGCGCGCAATAAGCTGCCTTCCTTCGAATTGGCACGCTTGCAAGCGGCCGTAAACAGCTACGGCAACATGGCTACCCGAAAACGCTTCCAGGATTGGGTTAATGGCTGAATTTCTTCACGAACGACGCGACTTCGACCAGCTGCTTGCGGTGGTTGCCAACGATCGCGGCCTCGACACCATGCTGGTCGAAAAGGACTACTGGATCATGCATGGGCTGTGGGGTCTGCAGGCCCAGGGCTTTGTATTTGAGCTCAAGGGCGGCACATCGCTGTCCAAGGGCTTCGGGGTGATCCATCGGTTCTCCGAAGACATCGACATCCGTATCGAGCCACCTGCAGACATGGATGTCAAAACTGGCCGCAACCAGGACAAGCCTGCGCACATTGCCTCACGGCAGGCGTATTACGACGCGCTGGCCAGACGCATCCGCATCCCCGGCATCGACAACGTCAAACGGGACACCTTCTTCGATGACGACAAAATGCGCAGCGCCGGTATTCGCTTGTCCTACACATCACGCGTGGCAACACTGGCCGGAGTGAAGGATGGCATCTTGCTGGAACTCGGGTTTGACGACACGGCGCCCAACCGACCGGTCACGATTTCCTCCTGGGCGCTTGATTTCGCCATGGACCGGGGTGTGCCGGTTTTTGACAACCGGGCCATGGATGTGCCTTGCTACGCGCCGACGCACACCTTCGTCGAAAAACTCCAGACCATTTCGACCAAGTACCGGCGACTGGCCGAAGCTCAAGCGTTTCCGGCCAACTTCCTGCGCCACTACTACGATGTGTACTGCCTGCTTGAATTGCAGGAAGTGCAAGACTTCATGCAGACGACCGCATACCACGAGAGAAAAAAGCAGCGTTTCCGGTCTGGTGATGAGTTGGTGATTGACAGGAATCCGGCATTCACACTGAGCGACTCCGGCCAGCGCAAACTTTTCGCTCGGGAATACAGGAAGTCTTCTGCGCTTTACTATCAGGGGCAGCCGGAATTTGAGCTACTACTTGAGCGAATCAGTAAGCACCTGAAATCAATGTGAGTCGTGCACGACAGATTTCACCCATTAACCCAACCCGCATGCGACGCCATTTAATTTAGGTTGATTAAAAATACCAAAACACCAACCTATTTACGACGGTACACCGATTGGAATTTGGTGGAGACGAGGAGGATCGAACTCCCGACCTTCGCATTGCGAACGCGACGCTCTCCCAGCTGAGCTACGTCCCCTTGATACGCACAGCCAAAATTCTAGCAGTCAACAGGCCAAGAAGCAGGCCCCAGAACGCAGAGCCGATGCCCAGTACATTCACGCCAGAAGCAGCAACCAGAAAGGTCACCACGGCGGCCTCTCGCTGGGCGGGGTCTTGTAGAGCCTGGTAGAGGCTATTGGCAATGGTCGGTAAGAGAGCCAGCCCGGCGATTGCCATGACAAATGCAGCGGGGAGGGCGGCAAAGAGCGAGGCCACGGTTGCGCCCAGCAATCCGAGCGCGATGTAAAAGGCCCCGGCCCACATGGCGGCCTGGTAGCGCTTCGTGGCATCAGGATCGGCATCGGGGCTCATGCAGATGGCAGCGGTAATGGCCGCGAGGTTGTACTGAAACCCGCCAAAGGGACCCAGCACCAGGCCTGTGAGCCCGGTTGCTTTAAGCAGGGGCGACATCGGTGTCTTGTAGCCATTGGCCCGCAGCACACTAAGACCCGGCACGTTCTGCGAGGCCATGGTCACCACATACAAAGGTAATGCAACGCCCAAGGCGCTTGCCCAGGAGAAGCTCGGCGCCGTAAAGACGGGCGTTGCCCACTGCCAGGCGATGCCAGTTCCGGTAAAGCCGTCGGAGACCCAGAGCCAGAGTAGGCCTGTCAACAGCGTTATCGGCACGGCATACCGTGATGCCAGCCGCTTCGTAATCAGGAAGACACCAAACATCACAACGATCAGTACCGTATCGGTCTGAAGGCCCTCGAAGGCCCCAATACCAAACCGCAGCAGAACCCCCGCGAGCATGGCCGCGGCAAGCGCCATCGGGATATGCCGCATCACCCGGTCAAAGGCGCCCAGAAAGCCGGTGAGGGTAATGAGCCCCGAGGCGAGAATAAAAACACCGATGGTCTCCGGTAAAGGAAGTCCCGGCAGTGCGCCCGCGAGAAGGGCTGCCCCAGGCGTGGACCAGGCGGTGAGAACAGGCTCCTTCGTCCACCAGGAAAGGCCGATGCAGGTAATGCCCATGCCGATGCCTAGCGCCCAGAGCCACGAGCTCACTACCTCCGGTGGCGCGCCCCCCGCATGGGCGGCCTGAAAGACGATTGCCACGGAACTGGTGTATCCCACCAGCACCGCGACAAAGCCTGCAGAGATTCTTGAGACCACGCGGGGCCTAGCTGTTTACATCAGCAGATGTTCGCCGGCGTTGTCTCCGCCGAGAATGACGTAGTTCACCTTACGAATATCAAGAAGCTTCAGGCCCCCGGCATAGGAGATCGAAGACTGCACGTCTTGCTCCATCTCCACAAGGGTGTCTGCCAGGCGGCCCTTAATGGGCTCAAGAATGCGCTTGCCCTCCACATGCTTGTACTCGCCTTTATTGAAGTCGCTTGCCGAACCGTAGTACTCCTT
>CAZKWK010000147.1:0-1108 GCA_964556335.1 uncultured Bordetella sp.
TCCCAAAGAGCTGTACGAGCCCAGCGCACCCCTGGTCTTCCGGTCCTCGAACCAGGAAGTCGGCTGCAGGCGCACTGGGCCCTGAGAGCTTGGGCCGCACACCGGAATAGCCCGGCTGCAGAGCATCTCGTGACAACGATGGCCACCAGCGCTGCACATCCCGTACAAACTGTGCAAGTCGTTCAGGTGCAACGGCATAGGGCATCGCAGCATGGGTTGTACCCGGTTCTCGACGCGCATCCGCGGGGCCCAGCCACTCGACATCGGGGCCAAACTGGGCCTGCCCGCCCATGTCTAGGGTGAGGTGCGTGCCCAACCCACCGGGTACTGGAGCCGGATAGACGAGACACGAAAACGGACTCTTCGCCGAATAACGGGCATAGCTGCCCTTCGCAAAATAGATCTGCGGTACAGGCACCGGACTTTGGCCTTTGATCCGCGCAGCCACAGCGTCAGCATCCAGGCCAGCCGCGTTGATGAGGCGACGCGTCGTCACGGTCATGGTTGAATCGGCTGACCAATCCGTTGCGGAATCTTCTGGGGAATCCGAGGAACTATTGCCAATGACACCTCCGCCCCCCGCGTTCTTATGGGCATGGCCCGACCCCATGCCAACAGTGACCTTCCAGGTATCGTCTATCTCCTGGTGGGCTCCAAGAAATCGACTCGAGAGCGCCAACGACCCGCCAACATCCCGCAGGTCGCCCTCAAAGGCCGACATCAAGGCATGGGCATCCACAATTCCAGTAGAGGGGCTCCACAGGGCGTGGGCTGCATGCAGGGCTGGCGCGCGCGTCTGTAACCCACTGGCTGTGAGCCATTGCAAATCGCTCACCCCGGCCTTACGGGCGCGATCCTCGATCGTCTGCAGCGCCGATTCATCCTCTGCTTGCCCAACGATCAACTTGCCCAGACGGCGGTGCGGCACCTGATGGGCTTCGCAGTATTCGTAGAGTAAGGCCCGACCCCGCACACACCACTGTGCCTTACGCGACCCTTCCGGATAGTAGAGCCCCGCGTGGATGACCCCACTGTTGCGCGCACTGGTACCGGTGCCGGTGCGGGGGGCCGACTCAACCACCAGCGTATCGAGGCCCTGTTGCGCGCA
>CAZKWK010000147.1:1208-4774 GCA_964556335.1 uncultured Bordetella sp.
TGCCGGTGCGGGGGGCCGACTCAACCACCAGCGTATCGAGGCCCTGTTGCGCGCAACCCCGGGCAATCGCAAGCCCCACCACACCAGCACCAATCACCAGGCAGTCAAAGTCGGCGGGCATCTAAAGTGTCTTAGGTAAAGCCCTGGCACCTAGGAAGACGAGGGCTTCCAGCGCTCCGCCGCAGCATCGTCCGCCGCACGGGCTTCAACCCAGCGGGGGCCATGCGGGGTGGCCTCTTTCTTCCAAAAAGGCGCCTGAGTCTTAAGAAAGTCCATAACAAAAGCACAGGCCTGTAGCGCAGCCTCACGATGGGCACTGGCCGCGCCCACCCAGACAATCTGGTCGGTCGGATGTAACGGGCCCACCCGATGAATCACACGAATTGCCTGCAGCGGCCAACGACTAGAGGCCTCATCAAGAATGGCGGCGATCGTCTTCTCAGTCATGCCTGGATAGTGCTCGAGCTCCAGCACCGCCACCGCATCGCCCTCATTCATATCACGCACCAGGCCCACAAAGCTTGCCACCGCGCCAATGGCAGGATTCAAAGCACCCGAGGGCAGGCTCCGCAGTGTGCGCATTTCTTCCCCGAGGTCAAAGTCTTCGGTCTGAATCCGAACCCGTAACGCATCACCGGCCGCCAGTTCGGCAGGACGCGCTGGCGGAACCGAGGTTGCGACACCAGCAGGGCTTTCAGAATTTAAGGAGGTCATGGCATCCGGGCCTAGCCACCAGTCACGGGCGGAAAGAACGCGACCTCATCGCCGACAGAGACCACATGATCATCAGGCACGATCTCCTGGTTCACCGCTGCCCGCACGACCGCAGACGGGCCAAGACATTTCTCCCAGACATCTCCCCGTAATGCGAGCAGCGCCCGCAACTCCGCAACCGTGCAGGTATCGGAGATGGGTAAGCGGTCTTCCGCCACGCCGGTGAACTCACGAATGGAGGCAAAAAACTTCACACGTACAAACCCAGCATTTGGTATCTGCGCCATAGTTAGACGAGTCCCTGGAAAGGATAGAACCAGACAGCCTGGCCCGCCGCCACCGCCTCTCCGGGAGGAATACGTACGAGCCCCTCAGACTCACAGACCGAAGACAGAATATGGGAGTCTTGCCGATCGTGCAGCACCACCTGCCCCGCGTCATTCAGTCGGCCTCGAAGGAACTCCTCACGTTTGTCTGGCTTGGGCCAGTCAAAGCCAGCGCTCAGTAGGCAACGCACGGGCGCGGTTCTCGTCTCACCACTGAGCCTGCGCACAAAGGGCTGCACCAACATGACAAAGGTAACCCAGCTCGACACTGGGTTACCGGGAAGCCCCACAAAGGCCGCGGCCCCGATATTCCCATGGGCAAAAGGTTTGCCAGGCTTGATGGCAATCTTCCAGAGGTCGAGGGTTCCTTCCGCCTGCACTGCCGCCTTCATGTGGTCTTCTTCACCGACAGATACGCCCCCGCTGGTCATCAAGAGATCATGGCGCCCCGCGGCAGCCATCAAGGCGGCCCGCGTTGCATCGAGCCGATCGGGCAGACAGCCCATATCGGTGACCTCCACCCCCAGCCCCCGAAGCAGCGCCATCATCATCGGGCGGTTACTGTCATAGATCTTCCCCGGCGAAAGCGGCTGACCCGGTGCCACCAACTCATCGCCACTGGAAAACACGGCGGCCCGTAGGCGTCGTACTACCGTAACTTCTGTGCAACCAATGGACGACAAGAGCCCGAGATCGGCTGCACGCAGACGATGGCCAGCCGAGAGTATGGTCTGACCCACGCGCAGATCTGCGGCGGGCCGGCGTACAAACTGACCCGGAGCGCTGACACGCAGCACCCGCACGGAAGGAAGGCGTGGGCTAGATTCCGGGCCTGAGCCTGAGCCCAAGCCTGCAACCGATGGCTTCGCATCATCTGCAGGCTCGGTATCTTCCTGCATCACTACCGTGTCAGCCGCTTCGGGCATCGGCGCACCGGTGAATATTCTTGCCAGAGTACCCGCCACCAATGGCACCGGTGTCTGGCCAGCCGCAATACGCTGGCTGACGGCATAGACCTGGCCAGACACCAGATCTTGGGCACGGGCCGCATAACCATCCATCTGGCTATTGGCAAACGCAGGCACATTGCAGCCCGAGACCACAGGCGCTGCAAGTACCCTACCTGCCGCCTCTAGTACCGACAGAGTCTCGGTCTCATTGACCGGAACCGTCTTGGTGAGCAGCTGATCAACCGCGATCGACAATGGCGTCACACGCGACCCCTCACATCCAGGGAAGCGTCATACGCCTGCCAATCCCTCTGAGCAGTCATGCCGCCACCGCGCGCAGCGCCTCTTTCTCGATCAGGGCCTTCAGCGCAGCGACATCTTGACTGATGGCCTGCACCCGCTGCGGTAAGGCTTCTAAAGCGGCCAAACCTGCGGGACGCGGCGCCGGCCTGTCGAGCGCCTCTAAGATGGTTTCTTCAAACTTTGCAGGCAGGGCGGTTTCGAGGCAGAGCATTGGCACGCCCTTACGCAGATGCTGACGCGCCACATAGACGCCATCGGCGGTGTGCGGGTCGATCACGCGGCCATAGCGTTGGGCGATATCGCGAATAGTATCCAGGCGATTGGCATGACGGCTACAACCCGAGACCATGCCCGTTGCGGCAACCGCTGCGCTGCGTTCGGCCTCTGGTAGAACAAACTCCCCCTGCTCCGCAAGGCTGCGCCAGAGCGCTGAAAGTCGCTGCGGGTCACGGCCCACCAGATCGTAGACATAGCGCTCAAAGTTCGAGGCCTTCGAAATATCCATGGACGGGCTCGAAGTGAGATAGGTCTCCGCCGTACCGCGCGGCCGATACCGGCCGGTTTTAAAAAACTCATCAAGCACATTGTTTTCGTTGGTCGCGACGATGAGCTGGCCAATGGGCAGACCCATCGACCGTGCCACATGGCCCGACAAGACATTGCCAAAATTGCCGGAGGGCACCGAAAAATCCACCGGATCGCCATACTGCAGCCCATAGGCGCGCACCGCCTGAAAGTAGCCTGCAAAGTAATAGACCACCTGCGCCGTAATACGGGCCCAGTTAATCGAATTCACCGTACCAATGCGCAGTCGCGATTTGAAGTCGAGATCGGCGGATACCGCCTTGACCATGTCCTGACAGTCATCGAAGGCACCCGGAACCGTAAGGTTGTGAATATTAGGCTCTTGCAACGAATACATCTGGGCCCGCTGAAAGGCGCTCATGCGGCCTTGGGGCGAGAGCATAAAGACCGCCACCGCCTTCTTGTCACGCATCGCATATTCGGCTGCACTGCCGGTATCGCCCGAAGTGGCCCCCAGAATGTTGAGTGTCTTGCCCTGTGCAGTAAGGACATGTTCAAAGAGCTGGCCAAGCATCTGCATGGCCATGTCTTTAAAGGCCAGCGTCGGCCCATTCGAGAGTTCTAACAAGGCCAGAGGACTGCCCGACTCTTCCCCCAAATGCGTCACGGGCGCAATGGCAGGCGATCCAAACTTCGCTTCGGTGTAGGCTCCCCGCGTGAGGCGCAACAAAACATCCGGCGGAAAATC
>CAZKWK010000148.1:0-4715 GCA_964556335.1 uncultured Bordetella sp.
CTCCAGGCTCCCGATAACGCTATTTAGGCCTAGGGCCTCTGCGCCACCGAGGGTCGCCAAATAGAAGGCCATCTCAGGGCTCAGCGTCTGTCCCCGTAGTTTGAGGACCTTGTAGGCATCGAGCATGGTCTTGAACATGCTGGGGCTGGTGCCGCCCCCGACATCGGAGCCAAGCCCCACGGCGATACCCGCCTCGCAGGCGGATTGCAGGTCGAAGAGTCCAGAGCCGAGAAACAGGTTGGAACTCGGGCAGAAGGCAATTGCCGTCTGGGTCTGCGCCATGGCTTGGCGGTCGCGATCGCTGAGATAAATACTGTGGCCCATGATGGCACCGGACCCTGTCTGCTGGAAGTGCGCGTAGACCTCTAGGTAGCTCTTCTGCTCTGGATAAAGGTTCTGTACCCAGGCCACCTCTTCTTCGGTTTCCGCCAGATGGGACTGTAAGTGCAGGCCGGGGCCTGACTGAAATAGCCTACCCACAGCCCGCATTTGCTCGGGCGACGAGGTGGGAGCAAACCGGGGCGTGAGGCTATAGCGCAGCCGATCCCGACCATGCCATTGGCTGATGAGCGATTCGGTTGCGGCCATGCCGTAGTCAGCGCCGTCTTGAAGCGCCTCTGGGCAATGCTGATTCATGAGGACCTTGCCACATAGCATACGTAGCCCGCGGGCCTGGGCGCGTTCGAAGAAGGCGTCAACGCTCTGGGCATGCACGGTGGCAAAGACGGAGGCCGTTGTCACCCCGTGGCGCGCGAGTTCATCAAGAAAGAGGTGTGCAGCCTGTTGGGCATGAGAGAGATCCGAGAACTTCTCTTCGGCTGGGAAGGTGTAGTGGTTGAGCCAGTCGATGAGGCTGTGGCCCATGCGGCCGATGACTTCAAGCTGCGGGAAGTGGGTGTGGGTATCGACGAATCCGGGGAGAATGAGTCGGTCCTGATAACGGTGTACCGGACAATCGGCCGGAATGTCGGCGATCGCCTCCTCTGCGGACTTCACCCATGCGATGAGGCCATCGCGAACGAAGACGATGCCATCGGGAATAAACAAGAGACCCCGCGGCCGGCCTGCCGGATCGAGAAAGGTCTGGATTGTGGGATCGGAGGCGTCTGCGTTATTGAGCAGACTGAAGAGGGCCCCGCGAAGGGCCAGGGTCTGGCCTGGTACGACCTGTGCTGCCAGACCCTGGTGGGAGAGCATCTCAAACAGCGGAAGGCTTACGACTTCGGCAGCTTGGAGGCAACGCCCTGTACGTAGAAGTCCATCTTGTTCATATCCTCATCGGACATGGTCTTACCTGCCTCAACGCGTGCCTTGCCGGACTGGTCAAGGACCGGACCCGCAAACGGATGGAACTCGCCCGTGCGGATCTTTTCTTCGAGGTCGGCAACCTTACGACGCACATCTTCGGGAACAACGTTGTTGATCGGTGCCAGTTTAATCATGCCATCGCGGATGCCACCCCAGATGTTGTCGACCTTCCAGGTGCCGGCAATCACGTCATTGACGATCTTGGTGTAGTAGGCACCCCAGTGGTGGGTGGTAGCCGACAGATGGGCCTTTGCCCCGTACTTCGACATATCGGAGTGGTAGCCAAAGGCGTAGACGCCCTTTTCTTCGGCCGCCTGCACCACGGCGGTGGAGTCGGTGTGATGGGTCACGATATCGGACTTCTGTGCGATCAGCGTCATGGCGGCTTCACGCTCTTTGCCCGGGTCGTACCAGCTGTTCACCCAGATGACGCGGACTTCGGCCTTGGGGTTCACGGAACGGGCGCCACGGATAAAGGCATTGATACCCTGAAGGACCTCGGGGATCGGGAAGGCCGCGACATAGCCCAGAACGTTCGACTTGGTCATGTGACCGGCGATCACGCCGGTGAGGTATCGTCCCTCATAGAAGCGGGCGTTGTAGTTGCCAAAGTTCTCGCCCGACTTGTAGCCAGTGGCGTGCATAAAGGTAACCTGCGGGAATTCCTTGGCAACCTTCTCTACATAGTTCATGTAGCCAAAGCTCGTGGCAAAGACAATGCGGTTGCCACTGGAGGCCATCTCACGGATTACGCGCTCGGCATCGGCCCCTTCGGCAACTTTTTCTACAAAGCTCGTGGTGACCTTTCCGGCCAGGGTCTTTTCCATCTCGAGGCGGCCGAGGTCGTGCTGGTAGGTCCAGCCTGCGTCGCCAATCGGGCTGACATAGACAAAGCCCGCCTTAATGGGCTCGACGGCAGCCGGTGCAGCAGCGGGCTTGGCTTCTTCTTTCTTTCCACAGCCTGCCAGGCCGAGGGCGGACAGGCCCGTGGCAGCGAGCGAGGCTTTCACAAAGGTACGGCGCTTCAACATGAGGGTTCCTTTCAGAACAGAGGTGTGACGGGTTAAAAACGTGAAAATCTCGATGCCGCGAAAGAACATCTCGTTTAGTTGGCATCGGGACGGAATGGCTTGCCGAGTGAGGCTGGCGAGTGGATCCGGATGGTCTTGGGATTTCCTGCAATCAGCACCAGTACGACAATCGTTGCTAAGTATGGCATTGCCGAGAGGAGTTGCGCGGGAACCTGCAGGTCCAGACCCGAAGATTGCACGAAAAGTTGGAGAATTAAGACGCCGCCAAAGAGATGGGCCCCAAGCACCACCCTCCATGGTCGCCAGGTGGCGAAGACCACCAGGGCCAGCGCGATCCAGCCCCGGCCCGCCACCATATCTTCGGTCCACATGGGGGTATAGAAGACCGACAGATAGGCCCCCCCGAGGCCTGCCATCCCCCCGCCAAAGAGCACGGCCAGGGCGCGAATACGATTGACAGGGTAGCCGATAGCATGGCCCACCGCCGGCGATTCGCCGACCGCCTTGAGCACCAGTCCGGTGCGTGTACGGGCCAAGACCCAGATCACAATACCGGTTGCGATCCAGGCCAGGTAGACGATGGGCTGGTGGCTAAAGAGGGCCTTGCCTACCACTGGAATATCGCTTAAGCCCGGCACGTTCCAGGCTGGTGTGGAGGCGATCACCGATGATTCAAAGGGCTTGCCAATGAAGGCTGCCAGACCCACGCCGAAGATGGCGATCGCGAGCCCTGTGGCCACCTGATTAGCCATGAGGGGGATCGTGACCAGAGCAAAGATGCACGACAACAAGACCCCTGCGGTCATCCCGGCAAGTACCCCCACCGTCACGGATCCGGTGGTGTGGGTGGCAATAAAGGCAGAGACCGCGCCCACGGCCATCAGGCCCTCTGCGCCGAGGTTGAGCATGCCGGCCTTTTCAGTGACCAGTTCCCCCAAGGCCACAAGCATGAGCGGGGTGGCCGCGACGATCATGGCAAAGAGGATGGCGCCGAGGAGTTCTGTAGTCATGAGGCGCCCTTGGTCTGTGGCGCAGTACGCACCAGGCGAAACTGCACCAGCACATCGGCGGCCAAGAGGTAGAAAAGCAGCAGGCCCTGAAAGACGCGCGAGATGGAACCAGGAAGATTCAGATATTGCTGCGCCTGCTCACCGCCCAAGAAAAAGAGGGCCATGACCAGGGCCGCGAGACCAATGCCAAGGGGCTGTAGCCTTCCCACAAAGGCCACGATGATGGCGGCAAAACCGTAGCCCACCGAGGCCTTGTCGGTGAGTTGGCCCATGGGCCCCGCCACCTCTGCCATGCCCGCAAGGCCCGCACAGGCACCCCCGATCAGTAGTCCCGCGTAGATGTTACGTCTCTCAGATAGCCCGGCATAACGTGCAGCGCTGGGCGATTCGCCAGCCACCCGAATCGAAAAGCCGTAATAACTTCTGGCCAGAAGAACGTGGCCAATAACGAGAACCATCAGGGTGAGGACAAAGGCGAGGTTGAGCCGACTTCCCGAAAGTAGGGTCGGCAGCAGCCAGGCTGCATCAAACATTTCGGTCTGCGGAAAATTAAAGCCGCGGGGATCCCGCCAGGGGCCGAAGACGAGCCAGGACACAAAAAGCTGAGCGACATAGACCAGCATGAGAGAGACCAGTATCTCGTTGGTGTGAAACCGTGCCCTCAGCCAGGCGGGAATAAGGGCCCAGGCCATGCCCCCGAGGATTCCTGCGAAGACCATGACGAGCAGGCTGACCCCCGTGATGGAGGGAAGGTAGAGGGCAACCCCGGTGGCAAATACGGCACCAAAAAGAAACTGCCCTTCGGCACCGATGTTCCAGATGCCAGCCCGAAAACCCACCGCAAGGCCCATGCCGATGAGAGCAAGTGGGGTGGCCTTGAGTAGCAACTCCGATAGGCCATAGAGGCTGCGTAAGGGATAGACGAAAAAGACCTGAAACCCAAGAATGGGGTCTTTGCCAAGCAGGGCAAAGATAATGAGGCCGGTGAGCACTGTGAGCCCGACCGCCACCACCGGGGCGAGCCAACGCCAACGCGTGGAGGGCTGGGGACGTCTTTCGAGTCGGATCATGGCGATACTGCCCGCGTGCTGTCGCCAGCACGGTGCGATGCAGGTGTGGTGCTTGCCCCTGCGTCCGTTTGCTGCTGCCAGACCCCCGCCATCAGTAGACCCACTCGTTCTGGGCTGGCCTCGGAGGCGGGCATGGGCGGGGAGAGTTTTCCTTCAAACAAGACGGCCACCTCGTCGCTGACTTCGAGAATTTCGTCGAGGTCTTCGCTAATCAGAATGACGGCTGATCCCTGCTCGGCCAGTGACTGACTCGCCCGCCTGAGCAGCGCGGCCGCGCCAACATCCCCACCCCAGGT
>CAZKWK010000149.1:0-4672 GCA_964556335.1 uncultured Bordetella sp.
GTTGTGTTGCTGTCATTTGCTGAGATGAACGTACCAAAGTTCAAGCAAATCTCTGGTTCAATGAAGAACTCGTTTGGTGTTCAGCGTCTCATTCCAACCGTTGAACCGCCCAAGGCGCAGAGTCTTATTGCCCAGCAGTTTTCTCCTGCCGTGGCGCAGCCCACGGTGATCGATACGATTCGGCAGGAAACCACCGATGAAACACAACGCGAGGTGGAGCTCAAGACCGAGACCAAGACCGAAGACCCGCGGCCCGACCCTCAGACCATGGCCCAGGCCAAGGCTGTTGAAAAGGCTTTGGCCGAAGAGGTGGCCAAGGGCCTGGTGGAGGTACGTGCCGAGGGCCAGAAGGTAGTCGTTCAGATGAATCCCCCGATGGGTCGCGAAGCCGGGCGCGGCGGCGGCACCGGCGATGAAGGCCAGAAATCCGCGGGCGGTGGGCCCAAAGGCGCTGCCAGTGCGGGGGCTGCTGACAAAGGTGAAAAATCGATGGGCGCCATGGGCCAGAAGGGTGAGAGCACGGGCGGCGTGGTGAACCAAGAGACCATCGAGCTCTTTGCAAAAATCGCCGAGGCCCAGGCGCAGGTGACAGCGCAAGTGGAAGTACGTCAGGCCGGTCCGCAGACGGGTTCACGCAGTGGCGCCACTGGGCCCGATGGCCGGTCCACGGGCTCAGGAGGCGGTGGCGCTAATGAGTCGGAAGTGGCCAACCGGTTTGAGCAGATCAAGGCCGATTTGGCCAAAGAGATTGCGGCGGGTCAGGCTGAGGTCATGCGCGATGGCCTAAAGATTGTGATTCGTCTGGCAGAACAGGGCTCTTTTGTGAGCGGTCGCGCAGACCTGCAGCCGGGATTCACGCCGCTACTGCAGAAAGTGGGCAAAACGATTTCCAGTGGTACGGGCCAGGTGAAGATCGAGGGCCACACCGATAATGTGCCGGTGATCATGAACGACCGGTTCAAGTCGAACTGGGACCTCTCCGCTGCCCGCTCCTCAGCGGTCGCAGACTATATCTCCAGCCGTGCGGGGGTACAGATGTCCCGTATTAGTGTGAGTGGCCATGCCGATACCCGCCCAGTGGACACCAACAACACGGCCGAGGGGCGTGCTCGGAACCGGCGTATCGAAATCATTGTGGATGGTTGATGGAATGTGCCTCGCCTCGGGGGCGGTCGGATCATCTTCCGTCTGACCGCTGGAGTTTTCTACGAGGTTGTTGCTAGACAATAAAAAAGCTGCGATCTACGCAGCTTTTTTATTGTCAATGACACAACCTTAATTCGATATCACAGGTCTCGTGGTGGCCTCAGGGGTGCCCGCATCGCGCTTTGGAAAGGCCACCATCGCTTCTGCCTGATTCTTGCGGGTGGATTCCTGAATAGTCTCGCGATAACGCTGCTGCTCAAGGGCAATCAAGGCCTCAAGCTGGCGCTTCAGGTTATTCACGTTGCTGCCCACGGTCTGGAGTTGCTTCACATCACCATTGACCATGGCCACCTGCTTGGTGACACCCGAGACTTCTTTGGTCACTGTCGCAAGCTTTGTTGAGGTCTCTGCCAGGGCTTTCGACTGGGCCTTAATCTGACCATCGAGTGCGCGTACCTGCTTGAGCAGCTCTTCAATCTGTGGGTTAGGCTGCACGGGCCTGGGCTTGGCAAGTTCTGCAAATCGCACGGCGTCCTCTTTGGCGCGCTTGGCCTGCGCCTCGTCCTGGGCCTTAATGCTGGCCGCTAGTTCATCCACCCGGGCCGAAATCTGCTGATAGGTCTTGGCAAGCTCCTCGTTGCGCTGGGCCATCACCATAAGGTCTTGGTTGGCGGTGCGTACCTGGGCCAGGTTGTCCCGAAACTCAATAAGTTGCGACCCCATCTTCACCATCAAGAGGTCGGCCTGGTTCACCTTGCTGCCCATCTGCACACTCATGGCCGCAAAGACACCGGCGGCGCCCAGAATAAAGACGGAAGAAACGCCGATCAGCGCACCCGACATCTTGGTACCCCGGGCCGTTCCCTTGGTGATACGCAGCGTGGCGTCGCTTAAAGACTTGTGGCTCAAAGAGGCAGAACTTGCGGCCTTATTGGCCACCTCGGCGGCATCCAAGACCGTAGAGATAATCTGCTGCAGTTGCTCTGCAGCCTGCTCCGCCTGACGACGCGCCTCGAGGTGGGCCTTTTCAGCAGCGCGAAAATCGGCCTCTGCTGCCTTAAGCTCCTCAACGAGCTCCGGATCAATGGGCTCATTGGCAATCGCCTCCTCCAATGCATCGGCCAGGGTGCCCCCTTCGGGATCCCCCGCCTGCGCGGAGCGCTCTGGGGCTACTTCGGAATTTTTCTCTTCAGCCATTGGCTTACCTTTCGTGATGGATCGTCAGAAGCGGTCGCCGGTAAAGCCGGTAACAGCTTTCCTCGTATATCGGCAGTTTCTGAGCGAATTCCAGTCATTCTTTTCGATAGGCCTTGAATATCCTTAAAGATCTCTACAGGCTGAAACACGGGCTTGGGCACCTGCCGCAAGAGTTCATCGACCCGGGCGGGCTTGCGCGTACCCCGATGGGGATCGTGGGTGTGGGTCTGAATGTCTTCGGGCAGATCCAGGCGATCACGCGCAAGCCTACCCTCAGGTGCTTCTGCATAGCGGTCGGCAGGGGCTGCGGCCTGGCCTGCGCCCTCATAACGATCTGCCCGCGCCTCTGGGCCCTGCCCGCCCTGCATGCGATCTTGGTAGCCCGCCCCCGCCTGGCCCGCGAGATTTCTGTCCTGCAGGCTGGTACCCGTCTGTGGGCCCTCCCGCGGCGCAGTGGGCGCCTGAGACCCCGGCCCGCCCACATAAAAATCATTAAACGCAGTGGGGTCGAGGGTCGGACCCTCGGAGCGGCCGGAAGGGCCGCTAGGCATCCCACCCCCCTGCATGCGATCACGAATACCGGCACCGGCTGCGCCCCCCGCGAACCGGTCTTTGAGTTGCTCGGCACCAACCAGCGGCCCCTGCCCCCCGCCAGAGGACGGGGCCGACGGCGCTGGGGCCGCCGCATAGCGATCGCGCAGAGCTTCGGTGCCGCCGCCCTCAAAACGGTCTGCAGGGCCCGATTCGGTCCCCGGTGCGGTCTCGAATCGGTCACGGGCGCCCGGCCCTAAGGCCTGGCCCGTCTCAAAACGGTCTCGGCTCGATACCCCCACTACCCGCTTGGGCCCATAGGCGATGCGGTCGCCCCCCATGGTGCGTGGGTCTTCACTCTGCGGAATGGCCACCCGGCCTGTAGCGTTGCCCGTGCCCTCGGTGACCGAGACCTCGTGCGGTCCGTCGGAGCGAATGATTTCGCCGCCACGGGTGCTCCAGCGCAGGCGGCGCTTCAGGCCCTTCGGTGCGTCCGCCGGTCCACCGGCCTCGTGAGGCTCGGAGCCCGACGGGGGTTTGTTGGGGTCATCCATAGCATGCATCCTTTGTGCGTCGGTGGGGCATCGTAAAACCGTTGCTAGCGCGAGGGGGGCAGCAGAGGACGGATCTTTGAGGCCTCACGCACCCACATATCTTTCGGCAGGCCAGGCCGATTCATGAAGGCCCGGGCCTGATTGATGGTTGCAAAGGGGCCAGAAAGCAGAACAAAGTTCGGACCCTCTGCACCAATGCGGGTGAGCTCTACCAAGCGCGCCTGGCGCAACGACGGATTGCGACGCCAAAAGCCCTCGACCACCTCGCGCTCCCCTGAGGACATGTGCTGCACGTAAAACCCCGCGGGAATAGACGTGATTTCGGCGGGGCTGTTGGCCGTGGCGGCTCGGCCACCCGCTGCGGCAGCGGGTGCCGGCGCAGCTACAGGCGCGGAGGTCGCAGGAGCGGCAGCCGCTGGGCTCGAAGCAGGCGATTTTGCGGGAGGGGTACTTGCGGCGACAGACTTTGGCGAAGGCGCCGGTGCAGGAGACGGCGCGGCCGCAGGTGCCACCTTCGCAGCCAGACGCGCGGCGGGATCTGAGTCCTCGGGTACCGGCACCGGACCGACCAGCCCTTTTGTTGGGGCTGCAGGCGCTGGGGCAGACGAGGGGGATGGCGACGCTGGGGGGGAGGTGGTCACAGACGCCAACGGGCCAGTGGGAATGGCGGGCTGAGGCGTTGGTGCCGGAGTAATGACACCAGCCGCACCTGAAGCACCGGGGGCACCGGGTGTGCCGGGGGCAGGCGCGGCATCCGCGGCTGCGCTCGCTGACGTCTGGGCCCCAGAAGTTTCTCCGGTGGCCACCACGGGCGGCGCCTTGGCCTTACTGGCCGTATCGTCGGGGAGACGCTGCCAGAATGTGAGCGCGGCCGAGGCGGCTAAGGCCACAAGTGCCACGAGCAGAATGGTGGGCATACGCTTTTTGGGGCGCGCCGCCGCGAGTGCCGCAGCCGCCAGTGCCGGATCGACCTGCATCGACGACTCTGCCGCTACGGGCTCCTGAAAGGCGGGTTCGGGGCGGGCATTACGGGCAGTTAAGGCGGCCAGGGTCGAGGCGGCAGCCGCCTGACTTGCCGCGCTCGGGTTGGGCGTGACTGGGGCTACCGGTGGCGGCGTGGCCAAGGCCTCGTCCGCCCGGGCAAGCACCCGCAGGGTTTCCTGCATGGTGCGACTGGCCTCGTCTTGGTCACCAAGGTAGGCCAGCAGCGCCTGGGCCTCCTGCCCCTGGCCCTGGGCGGTCGC
>CAZKWK010000150.1:0-4649 GCA_964556335.1 uncultured Bordetella sp.
TAATACATACAGAATAACCATTAGTGCTAAATGATATAGGATTACCTATACGATTCCACTGTGCCGTCCACCGTCTGCGCATCCACGCGCATGAAGGCGCCGACCGCGCGAGGCACCGAGCCTTCTGTGCGGACGACATGCACCAATATCTGTGGGTAAGCCACTGCGGCGGAAGACACGCGCACTGAGCCAGGCAGGCGCTAGCTGCGCAGGGCCATCAGAATACGCTCAGGCGTGCAGGGAAGATCAAGACAAAAGCTACTGGTCTGCCCGCGCGCGACGCGCGCCTGGCCAATCGCGTCACGCACGGCCTCCATGACACTGAGGGCCAGCATGAGCGGAGGCTCGCCCACCGCCTTCGACCGAAATACGGTGTCCTCACGATTCGGATGCGGCCAGAAATCGACCGTGAAATGGGCAGGCAGATCACCTGCCGCCGGAATCTTGTAGGTGGACGGCGCCTGGGTTCTCAGACGCCCCGACGCATCCCAGACGAGTTCTTCGGTGGTCAGCCAGCCCATGCCTTGGATAAAGCCGCCTTCAATCTGGCCCCGATCAATGGCCGGGTTAATGCTCTGGCCCACATCGTGCAAGATGTCCGCACGCAGCACGCGCATCTCTCCCGTCAGGGTATCGATCGCCACCTCAGCGCAGGCCGCACCATAGGCAAAATAATAAAAAGGCCGGCCCTGCAGCTTCGTGCGGTCGTAATGAATTTTGGGCGTGGCATAAAATCCATCGCTCCAGAGTTGCACCCGGGCCATATAGGCGCGTTGCACCAGGTCTTCAAAGGTATCGCCAGGCTGTCGTAAAGGTTCGATGCGTTCTTTAATTTGGCGTGCGGCCAGTTGTGCCGCCTTGGCATTCAGATCGGTACCACTCGAGGCCGCGGTGGGCGAGGCATTGGGTACCTTGCTGGTGTCACTGGCACTCACCCGCACCTTCGCAAGCGGCACCCCGAGTTCGTCGGCCACCACCTGGGCCACCTTGGTAAAGAGGCCCTGGCCCATCTCGGTGCCGCCATGGTTTACGAGCACGCTGCCATCGGTATAGACATGCACCAAGGCACCGGCCTGGTTCATATGGGTGGCCGTAAACGAGATGCCAAACTTCACCGGCGTGAGGGCCAGGCCCTTCTGTAACACCGGATTCTGTGCGTTAAAAGCCGCAATGCCCGCTCGCCGATCGGCATAGCCAGCGCGTGCCGCGAGATCGTTCACCAAGTCAGGCGCCACGTTGTCTTCAATGGTCATCCCATAGTGGGTGATCGCACGGGGGCCCGCGGTGTCGTAAAAATTCCGCTGGCGAACATCGAGAGCATCTTTACCCAGATGGCGCGCAATTTCGCCCATCAGCGTTTCGATCAGCACCATGCCCTGCGGCCCGCCAAAACCCCGGAAGGCCGTCATGCTCTGCAGGTTGGTCTTACATCGGTACGAGGCCACCGAGAGATGTTCTAAAAAGTAGGCATTATCGAGATGAAAGATGGCACGGTCTGCCACCGGGCCACTGAGGTCGGCGCTAAATCCACAATTGCTGGCAATCAGAAGCTTCAAGCCAAGAATCTGGCCGGCATCATCAAAACCTACCGTGTAGTCGTAGAAGAATGGGTGACGCTTTCCGGTAATCAGAAAATCATCGTCGCGGTCGAGCCGCATTTTTACTGCCCGCCCCGTATGCTGGGCCGCCACCGCAGCCCAGACAGCCACCTGGCCCGCCTGCGTCTCCTTCCCCCCAAAGCCGCCGCCCATGCGCCGACACTCCACCCGCACCTCATGGTTCTGTAAGCCCAACGCATGCGCGACCCAGTGCTGTACCTCGCCCGGGTGCTGGGTGCTGGAGTGCACGCGCATCTGGCCCTGCTCTTCGGGTAAGGCCAAGGCCGCCTGGCCTTCGAGATAAAAATGCTCCTGCCCCCCCAGATGAAACTGGCCCTGCAGGCAGTGTGGTGCCCGAGCAATCGCCGCCTCGGAGTTACCGCGCTCCACAAACACCGGCGGCAGCACATAACTCTGCGCCTCAAGCGCCTGAGCAATCGTAAGAATGGCAGGCAGCGGTTCGACGTTGATACGCACTGCAGCGGCTGCACGACGGGCCTGCAGATGACTCTCCGCCAGCACCACCCCCACCACCTGGCCGATATGCAAGAGATGCTGCTGGGCGAATATCGGCTCGTCCATGGCAGGCGTTGCCAAGATATTGTCTGCCGGCAGATGCTCTGCAAGCACAACACCATGCACCCCGGGCATGGCCAAGGCAGCGTTCGCGTCTACCCCCAAGAGGCGCGCATGGGCATGCGGCGAAAGAATGGGAGCCGCATGCAGGCATCCGCTGGGTACAGAAATGTCATCGATATACGTGGCGAGGCCTGTGACATGCAGGGCCGCACTGTCGTGGGTCAGCGGGGTACCCACTGTCGCCATTCCATCGACACCAGCGATGCCCCCCATGCCCCCGATGTCCCTGTTACCCCCGAAGCCCGCGTTACCCATCACGCCTCCAGCCTGATGGGCACACCACCCGTCCATTCATGCCCGAGCTTGATCAAGAGATTGCCCAAGACCGCGCGCCGATAGTCGGCACTGGCCCGCATGTCAGAAATAGGAGAGAACTCGTTCTGTAATACCTCTGCCGCGGCCTTGAGCGTTGCCGGCGTTACCGGCCGGCCTCTGAGCGCCTGCTCTGTCTGATAAGCCCGCACCGGTGTAGCGGCCACACCGCCTACCCCAATCCGCACCTCATCGATACGGTCTGTACCGGAGACCCAGACCACCAGGCTAACGGCAGAGATATCGTCTTCAAACCGCTTAGAAATTTTGTAGCTTGCCAATCGCGTATGGTCGGCGCGCTGCGGCAACACAATGCGCTCAATCACCTCGGTGGGGGCCAAGGCGGTTTTACGATAGCCGAGATAAAAGTCCTTCAACGCGACCGCGCGTCGCTTTATAGGTGCTTGGGGGGCTGTGACCGAAGAGAGCACCAGCGAGGCATCGAGCGCCAGCAAAAAGGGCATGGAATCACCAATTGGTGACCCAGTGGCCACATTCCCCCCCAGCGTGGCTGATTCGCGAATGGGACGGCCCGCAAAACGCCCAAAAAAATGATGGGCCTCAGGCCAGAATTGAGCAAGGGCATGAAAGACCTCGGCCAAGGGCTCGGCTGCCCCAATAGAGACCTGTTCGTCGGCGAACGTAATGCCGCGCAACTCAGGCACCGCAGTGAGATCAATAACAAGGTCGTACGACTGCAAGAGCTTGGTGACCCAGAGCCCCGTATCGGTGGACCCAGCGGCAAGCAAGGCCTGCGGATGTTCTAGACGCAGCGCAAGCAGACTCTGCAGCTCGGTGGGCCGATGGAAACCCTGTGGTGCGGCTATGCGGTGGCCGACCGGAAGACGCGCAGACGTATTTTCTGTTCCCACTGCTTTGGAAGCGGCTGCAGTCGAAGGCGCTGCCAGCAAGTCAGCAAGCAAGTGCGGGTCGATAGGTACTACTGGGTAGTCCGCCATACGCAGCCCCGCCTCGATAATCGGCTGGTAGCCCGTGCACCGACAGAGGTTGCCCGACAACGCTTCTTCTACCGCGGCACGCGTAACCGTCTTCCCCTGGGCCACCGTGTTCATATACAACGCAAAAAGGCTCATCACAAAGCCTGGGGTGCAGAAACCGCACTGGCTCGCATGGCAGTCGACCATGGCCTGCTGCACGGGGTGCAACACCCCTTTTTTTCCGAGTGCGCTCTCGGCCAACCGCGGCAGGTCTTGCGCAGTCAAGACCACCGCATGGGCCACCGAACCTGCGAATCGGATGCAGCTATTGACCGCGCGCCAGCGAATGTTGGAATTGTCTGAATCGACACGCTCATCGGACTGCGGCCCGCCGCCAACCCGGTATTCAGCAATCACAACCGTACACGCCCCGCAGTCGCCTGAGGCACAACCTTCTTTTACAGAGACGTTACCCTCGTCCTCGCGCAGGCACTGCAGGAGAGTCTGTGTTGCAAGGGCAGAAGCCACCACCCGACTCTACGAGATTTTTTCAAACACCACGTCTTGGGCGCCTTCCCAGAGGCACTTGACCCCCAGAGGCCGCAGGTTCTCTTTGCCCTGGGTGATGGTCAAGAAGTGGTTGCCGGCTAATTGCCCCAGTTTGCTGGCAAAGCAGCACGATCCATAGGCCAAAATAATTTCAGTCTCGGAGTAGCCACCGGGATAAAACAGAATGTCGCCCACCGAAGGGTGACTGGTGTGATTCTCAAAACCAACACCCAGTTGAAACTCGCCCAAGGGAACCCAGACACCCTCGCCACTCCAGCGCACATGGATGAGCTTTTGCTTATACGGCAAAAGTTTCAGAAAGGCCTCCACCGTCTTCGGTGCCTCTGGGTGGGTTTCTGCCAGGAACTCAAAGCCTCCGGCTTTCACAACTAACTGGGTCAATTTCTTCTCCTTAATAAAAACACTCAGTCACGGGCATAGGCATTGATAGAGGGCAGCAAGGGGGCAGTCAAACACCTTGAGGCTTTGCCGCATTCTACAAATTACATCATCAGGCGCTTGCCGCCTGTCCTCGCTCTTTAATGGGCACGGAGAACTGATAGTCAATATCCCACGGAAAGAAGATCCACTTGTGCTGCTTGAATTCCTTCAC
>CAZKWK010000151.1:0-4614 GCA_964556335.1 uncultured Bordetella sp.
CCAACTTAGCTACTCCCGCAATAAGCCCATGAGTATAGATTGTCGGAACCTTTACCGCAAATGAAGAAGCGCGTGGCTTTGCCGTGAGCGTCGTGGGGTGCGAGGCGAGCCGACGACAACGTACCCGTCTACGAGCGTCGCCGAATTTCGGGCGCCGCCTGCACCAGGTAATAGACCATCGAAATAAAGGTGAGCACGGCCGCAATAAGAATGAGCCAGTCGCCCCAGTGCTGGGTCTGAATCATTCCATCGAAAATCGGCCCGTAGTACAGAAGAAAGGGAATGGCCACCATCTGCGCAATGGTCTTCGCTTTTCCTAACCAATTGACCGCCACGCTGCGTCGTGCTCCGATCTCCGCCATCCATTCGCGCAGGGCAGAAATAGTGATCTCCCGACCAATAATGATGAGGCCGATGACAGGACCGACGCGTCCTTCGTCAATAAGGGCCACCAGGGCGGCACAGACCATGAGCTTGTCGGCCACGGGGTCGAGAAACGCGCCGAAAGCCGATGTCTGGTTCCAACGTCGGGCGAGCCAGCCATCGATCCAGTCGGTAAGTGCCGCGACAATAAAAATCAGCGTAGTGAAAAGATTACGTTCCTCGACCGTGAGCCCCAGCGGAAGATAGAAGACCGCCATGAAAAGCGGGATCGCCAGGATTCTGGCCCAGGTCAGCAGGTTGGGAAGGTTTAAGACCATAGTGGCGCATCATATCTGCTTCGGCCCTGCGGTCTGCGGGCGCTGAGGCGCTTCCTGCACGAAGGTAGAGAAAAAGTTGACGACGCAGACAACGCCCATGTACATTGTGCAATGCAACAAACCACCTTCTCTTGATCGCATTCCTCGGAAAAGAGCACGTTTATGGAAAACATTGTGTATGAAGACCTCCAGCTCGGGCAGTCTGCAAGCCAGTCTGCGACCCTTACCCATCAGGCCATCCGCGACTTTGCGGAGGTGACGGGTGACTTCAATCCCGCCCACCTCGACCCCGACTATGCCCGCACGACGATCATGAAAGATGTGGTGGGCCACGGCATGTGGAGTGGTGCGCTCTTCTCGCGCATTCTGGGCACCCAGTTCCCTGGGCCCGGCACCATCTATCTGGGCCAGACTTTTAAGTTTCGCCGCCCCGTCTATGTGAATGATGTGATTACGGCGACCGTCACCGTGACCAAGAAGGACGATGCCAAGGGCATGGTCTGGCTCGACACGGTGGTGAAGAATCAGAAGGGGGAAACCGTCATTGAGGGCGAGGCGACTATTCTCGCCCCGAAGACCAAGTTCAGTTCTGCCCGGGCCGCCTAAGGCGCACCGGAATGAATTTTGAGGTTGGGGTGAAGCTACGCTCGCCGTGGCTCTCCAGGGCGATCAGGGGATTCACCTCAGGGTAGTAGGCCGCAGCCTGTCCTCTCGGAATATCGAAGGGCAGGGCCTTAAACCCATGAAGCCGACGTTCGCGGCCATCGGCCCATACCGAGACGAGGTCGATTCTGTCCTCCGCGCGGATTCCCAAGGCCTGCATATCCTTCGGGTTTAAGAAGACCACATCGCGCTGTCCTGACACACCTCGGTAGCGATCATTCAGGCTGTAGACCGAGGTGTTGTACTGATCGTGCGAGCGAATCGACTGCAAGATCAGAATGGGGTCATCCGCCTGAGCGGCGAGAGGGTCCGAGGCCTGCGACAAGAAGGCCGGCAGCTTATGCGCCATGAGCTGGGCCTTGCCAGAGTCTGTCTTCCACCGACGTTCGCGCGCCGTGTTGCCCAGGTAGAAACCGCCGGGTGATCGAATGCGTTCATTGAATCCCTCAAATCCCGGAATGGTCTGCGCAATGAGGTCGCGAATGCGGCCGTAGTCTTCGATGAGCCAGAGCCAGGGCACGGGTCGATCGCCAAGTAACGCATGGGCGATTCCGGCAATGATCGCGGGCTCTGACCGCATCTCGGGTGAGAGTGGCGTCAGTACGCCGCTTGAGGCATGCACCATGCTAAAGCTATCTTCTACCGTGACAGACTGCGGGCCAGAGGCCTGAAGGTCTTGGTCGGTGCGTCCTAGGCATGGAAGTATCAGGGCGTCTTGGCCAATGACCAGATGGCTGCGATTGAGCTTGGTAGAAATCTGCATGGTGAGCGCGCACCGTTGTAAGGCTGCGTGGGTGCGCATCTGGTCGGGCGTGGCCTGGGCGAAGTTTCCCCCCAGACCCATAAAGACCTGAAGATGCCCCGCCTCCATGGCGGCAATCGTCTCCACCGTGTTGAAGCCTTGGTGTCTTGGTGGCTGGAAGGAAAAGGTCTGCGCAAGGGCATCGAGCAGCGCCTCGGGCGGCCGTTCGTGGATACCCATCGTGCGGTCGCCCTGCACATTACTGTGGCCACGCACAGGGCAGACGCCTGCCCCAGGCTTGCCGATCTGGCCCCGCAGCAGCAGCACATTGGTGAACTCCTGAATCATGGCCACCGAATGCTGGTGCTGGGTGATGCCCATGGCCCAGCAGAAGATGGTCGCATTCGCGCGGGCATAGATCTGGGCGATCTCTTCAATCGCTTCCCGCGTGAGGCCCGACTGCAGCACGATCTCCCCCCAGTCGGTGGCCTCGACCATTGCGCGGTAGGCGGCAAGGCCAGTGGTCTGGCTCTGCAGAAAGGGTTGGTCGAGAATGCTGTGGTGACCCTCGGCGTGTTGGTCGCCTACGGCGGCATCGTCCCAGGCGAAGAGGGCCTTGGCGATCCCCCGCATGATGGCCATGTCTCCCCCAAGTTTAGGCCGCAGATACCGGGTATGGGTAGGCTTAGCGCGGTTGCTCAGCATCTCCGCGGGGCTCTGGGGATGCTGAAACTTTTCCAGCCCGCGTTCTTTCAATGGATTGATAACCACGACCTCTGCGCCGCGTGCGACGGCATCGCGCAGCACCTCGAGCATGCGCGGATGGTTGGTGCCCGGGTTCTGGCCGATCACAAACAAGACATCGGCCTTCTCGAAGTCTTCGAGGGTCACGGTCCCTTTCCCGACCCCAATCGATTCCTTCAGCGCCACGCCGCTTGCCTCATGACACATGTTGGAGCAGTCAGGCAGGTTGTTGGTGCCATACGCCCGCACCATGAGCTGGTAGAGAAAGGCCGCCTCGTTGCTCGCGCGGCCCGAGGTGTAAAAGGCAGCCTGGTCGGGCGAGGGCAGGGCCTTCAGGTGCTTAGCAATAACCGCAAAGGCACTGTCCCAGTCGATGGGCTCGTAGTGGTCGGTGGCGCTGTTGTAGCGCATCGGTCTGGTAAGGCGCCCCTGTGCTTCAAGCCAGTGGTCGGACTGCGCACGCAGCGCGGTCACGGAGTGCTCTGCAAAGAAATCTGCATCGACCTGTCGGCGGCTGGCCTCCCAGTTCACGGCCTTCGCGCCGTTTTCACAGAACTTAAAGGCCTGGTCATGGCCTGGCTTCTCGCCCCAGGCGCATCCAGGGCAGTCAAAACCCTGGTCTTGGTTGGTCTTGAGCAATGCGCGAATCTGGGGCACAGGGCTGCCTTCTCGTAGGCACGACTGGGCGACACTCTTGAGCGCTCCCCAGCCTGCCGCGGGGGCGGTGTAGGGCTTAAACGATTCTGTGGCCATGGGTGTAGATAGAAAATGACTCTTCGCGTAAGAAGCCTATGAGACTCACACCGAAGCGCTCTGCGGTCTCGACGGCGAGGCTCGTGGGAGCAGAGACGGCGGCAAGAATCGCAATCTGTTGGGAGGCCGACTTGTGCACCATCTCAAAACTCGCCCGGCTCGTGACCAGCAGAAATCCCTGATCAAGTGCTGCGCCGCTGCCTCGTAGAAAGCCCAAGAGCTTATCTAAGGCATTGTGCCGGCCCACGTCTTCGCGTACGGCCAGAATCTTTCCGTCGGTATCGGCCCAGGCAGCTGCATGCACGGCGCCGGTCTCGGCAAAGAGGGGCTGGTGGTCTCTGAGACGCGCACCTGCGTGCTTCAGGGCGTTTGTGCTGAGCCGCTGCGCGTGGCTTTCCGGCGGAAGAGCAGTTAAGGGGCGCACCACCTGCGAGAGCTGCTCGGCGCCGCAGAGGCCGCAGCCTGTACGGCCGGTGAGGCTACGTCGATACTCGGAAAGGCGCTGCATCTGGCGGCTGGCGATCTCAATACAGACTTCAATGCCTTGCGCGCCCTCTTTGACTTCGACATCAAAGACATCCTCTGGCGAGTCGATGATGCCCTCGGTCAGGCTAAAGCCCAGGGCAAAGTCATAGAGATCGGCCGGCGTGGCGAGCATCACCGCATGCGAGACACCGTTATAGACGAGCGCAACCGGGGTCTCACAGGCGACTGCATCCAACCGCGTGGTCTTAGGCGGCGAAGGCTCTCTCGCCCGCCGCAGGTCCACCGGCACTCGGGCGATGATCTTGCGGTCTCGTTGCGGATCCACCGGCACAGCCATGGGTGCATCCGTGACCAGCGGTGAGGCGGGTCTGTCTATGGTCGGCTTTCAGTAAAACGGCGTACTGCGGCAATGACCTGGTCGGGCTGATCTTTATGGGGCGAATGCCCGCATTGCGCGAGTTTCACGAGCGTGGTCTTGGGAACCCGCGCGGCAATACCATCAATCTGAATCATCGTGCCATATTC
>CAZKWK010000152.1:0-4613 GCA_964556335.1 uncultured Bordetella sp.
CCCCGAGAGCCGCGCCACGCTGCGATTCACGGCCCCACCGCCCGACGATATGACGGCGGTGCTCCACCAGGCGACTATTTCATGCCCATCTTTGAGCGATTAGCGGGCTTCCCTACGGGCGTCCACGCGGTGATGACGCTACGGGGAGAGGCGGGGGAGGGTGCAAGCGCTGCCCCGTATACCGCCTTCAACCTCGCCACCCATGTCGGGGACGACCCGGACGCCGTTACGACAAATCGCGGCCATCTCACCCAAACCCTCGACGCGCAACCCTTTTGGCTCACGCAGGTTCACGGCACGCAGGTCGTCACCCTCGAGGAAGACTCCCGCCGTGACGCCCCTCCCGAGGCCGACGCCAGCCTCACGTCCCAAACGGGCCAAGCCTGCGCGATTCTGGTAGCGGACTGCCTGCCGGTGCTTGTCGCGCGGGAGGATGGCGGCCTGGTAGGCGCTGCCCATGCGGGCTGGCGGGGCCTCTCGGGCGGGGTACTACCCGCCCTGCTTGAGGCGATGCGCACGCACGACCCAGAGGCAGCGCGGCAAGGCATGCACATCTGGTTGGGGCCCTGTATCGGGCCCAGTCAATTTGAGGTGGGGCCTGAGGTACAGGAGGCCTTCGCGCAATCAGCCGCCTTTCGTGGCGTAGATGTCAGACCCTATTTTCGGCCAGGGCAGGGCGACCGACTGCTTGCCGACCTCTCGGGCCTCGCCCGCGCCCAGTGCATTGCCTGGGCGGAAGGCGCTGACGTACCGATTCGCCAAATGCAGCAAGACCCCCGGTGTACCGCCAGCGATACCACCCGCTTCTATTCCTACCGTCGAGAGGGTCCAACCGGGCGGATGGCCGCCATGATCTGGCGAAAATCAGAGGATTCCAGTCGAGCGTGCATTTGACGCGGGTAATCCCCCGTCTCAGAATGATGACCGAAAGGCTACAGTCTTAACGACTGATTCTTATAGATGTCGCTCTAGCGACCCAAAACACAGGTGAGGAGAAGTCGGTATGTCACAGCCCTTGGCCCATATCCCCCCAGAGCGGTTGTCTGCGATTCAGATGGACTATCTGAAGCGGCTGAGCGAGGTGCTGAGTTCTGAGGCGGGCGCCCAAAAAACCGCTGCGCAAGATCGTCGATTTGCCTCGGGCGAATGGCAGAAGTCATCGCCATTCTCCATGATGGCTGCGCTCTATGTGCTCAATAGCCAGGCGCTCATGTCGATGGCGGAGGCCGTGCAGGCCGACACCAAGACCCGCAACAAGATCAAGTTTCTCGCGCAACAGTGGCTCGATGCTGCATCACCCAGTAACTACCTCGCGACAAATCCCGAGGCGCAAAAAAAGCTCCTTGACTCCAAAGGCGAGAGCCTGCGCAAGGGCATCGATAACCTCATGGCCGATATGCAGAAGGGACGCATCTCGCAAAGCGATGAGTCAGGCTTTGAACTGGGCAAGAATCTCGCTGTGACCCCGGGCGCGGTGGTCTTCCAGAACGCGCTCTTTCAACTTATTCAGTACCAGCCCACCACACCAAAGGTAGGCAGCGTGCCGCTGCTCATGGTGCCGCCGAGCATTAACAAGTTCTACATCATGGACCTCACCCCCGAGAGCTCCCTGGTGCGGTTTGCGTTGCAAAACGGGCATACGGTCTTCATGGTCTCCTGGAAGAATCCCGGCCACGAAAGTGCCCATCTCAGCTGGGATGACTACATTGGCGATGGCGTCTTGCGAGCCATCGAGGTGGTCAAAGACATCATGTCGGTCCCCAAGATCAACCTCTTGGCCTTCTGCGTGGGCGGCACGATGGCGAGTACCGCATTGGCCGTCTTGGCAGCCCGGAAAGACACTTCGGTGCAGACCCTCACGCTCATGACCACGCTCGTAGACTTCTCTGACACAGGCGTGCTCGATGTCTTCATCGATGAGGCCCAGGTGGCCATGCGTGAGAGCACCATTGGGGAAGGGGGCCTACTGCCCGGTAAAGAGCTCGCAACGACCTTCTCCTTCCTGCGGCCCAACGACCTCGTCTGGAACTATGTGGAGAAGAACTACCTAAAAGGGGAGACGCCGCCGGCCTTCGACATCCTCTACTGGAATGCGGATAGCACCAATCTGCCTGGCCCTTTCTTTGCCTGGTATCTGCGCAATACCTATCTGGAAAACAACTTTATTAAGCCCAACCGTGTGACGGTCTGTGGCGAGAAAATTGATCTGCGGAAGATTGATCTCCCCGTCTATGCCTTCGGCGCCCGGGAAGACCACATCGTGCCCTGGCAGTCTGCCTGGGCCTCTGCCAAGGTCATGGGACCCAAAGCCCGATTTGTGCTTGGCGCCAGCGGCCATATTGCCGGCAGTATCAACCCGGCATCGAAGAATAAGCGCAGCTACTGGACTGGAACAGCCCTGGGTACCGCACCCGATGCCTGGCTCGAGAAGGCCAAAGAGCATTCTGGAAGCTGGTGGAATGACTGGGCCTCCTGGATTTCGGCGTATAAGGGGAAAGAAGTCGTACCGCCCAAAAAACTGGGCAAGGCCAAGAGCTACCCGGAGATCGAGGCAGCACCTGGTAGCTATGTGAAGGAAAAGGCCGAAGTCTTGCTGCAGCAGAAGTAGTTAAAACAACACGCGCACCAGAAGAGTTTTTTTTTTAGAGCAACCCTTGGAGGAGACAGCATGAGCAATCGCATCGCATACGTGACAGGCGGCATGGGCGGCATCGGTACGTCTATCTGCAGAAAACTGCACCAGGCCGGCTTTAAGGTTATTGCGGGCTGTGGCCCGAGCCGGGACCACGAGAAATGGATTGCCGAACAGAAGGCAGACGGCTATACCTTCTACGCCTCAGTGGGAAATGTGGCCGACTGGGCCTCGACGGTTGCCGCTTTTGAGAAAGTGAAGGCTGAGCACGGTAACCCCGACGTCTTGGTCAACAACGCGGGCATTACCAAAGACGGGCTCTTCGTGCGTATGAGCCGTGAGCAATGGGATGCGGTCATCGAGACCAACCTGACGAGTCTCTTTAATGTAACCAAGCAGGTGGTCGAGGGCATGATGGCCAAGGGCTGGGGCCGCATTATCAACATCTCTTCTGTCAATGGCCAGAAGGGGCAGTTTGGCCAGACCAACTATTCCACCGCGAAGGCCGGGATTCACGGGTTCACTATGGCGCTCGCACAAGAGTTGGCAGCGAAGGGGGTGACTGTGAATACCGTTTCACCAGGCTACATTGGTACCGACATGGTCCGCGCGATTAAGCCGGAGGTACTGGAAAAAATTGTGGCCACGATTCCTGTTAAGCGCTTGGGCGAACCTGAAGAAATTGGTTCCATGGTGGCGTGGATTGCGTCTGAAGACAGTGGGTTTGCCACGGGGGCTGATTTCTCCCTCAATGGCGGCCTGCATATGAGCTAATCGGAATCCACCATGGCCTCCCCCGATCTTCGGCTGATAAAAAAATACCCCAACCGCCGGCTCTACGACACACGCACCAGCAGCTATATCACGCTGGCCGATGTCAAAGAGCTTGTGTTGGCCCATGAGGAATTTCAGGTGGTCGATGCCAAATCGGCCGAAGATCTCACCCGCAGTATTCTTCTTCAAATCATTCTTGAAGAGGAGTCGGGTGGCATGCCGATCTTCACCGCGAAAATGCTCTCCCAGATCATTCGGTTTTATGGCCACGCGCTGCAGGGTGTGATGGGCTCTTATCTCGAAAAGAACATTCAGACGTTTATGGAGATGCAGAACAAGGTGCAGGAACAGTCGCAGGCCTTTATGGGTGGAAAGGGCTTTACCAACCAGGAGGCCTGGAGTCAGTTTCTGGCCGGGCAGGCCCCGGTGATGCAGAAAATCATGAGCAACTACATGGAGCAGAGCCAGAAGGTATTTCTGCAGATGGAAGAGCAGATGCAAAACAATGCGCGATCGATGATGGCTGGCTTTGGTTTTCCCGGCAGCGAGTCCGAGTCAGGAACAGACCCCCGCGACAAATCGGGCAGGAGTTAGTCTCGGGCATGGCTACCCCTACGGTTGGATTTGTTTCGCTTGGCTGTCCCAAAGCACTTGTCGACTCTGAAAGAATTCTGACCCAGCTCAGGGCGGAGGGCTATCAGGTCAGTAGCAGCTACGAAGGCGCCGATCTTGTCGTCGTCAACACCTGCGGCTTTATTGATGAGGCGGTCGAAGAGAGTCTCGATGCCATCGGCGAGGCCCTCGAGGAGAACGGAAAGGTCATCGTGACAGGATGCCTCGGCGCCAAGCCGGGGGCCAGTGGACAGCGGTCTCTGGTCTCAGAGGTGCATCCTAAGGTGCTCGCAGTCACCGGGCCCCATGCCACCGCCGAGGTGATGCAGGCCATTCATCAGCATCTGCCAAAGCCCCACGATCCCTTCACCGACCTGGTACCCCCGCAAGGGATTCGGCTCACGCCAGGCCACTATGCCTACCTCAAGATTTCTGAGGGCTGTAATCATCGCTGTAGCTTCTGCATCATTCCCTCGATGCGGGGCGACCTCGTGTCGCGGCCTATTGGGGAGGTGATGCGCGAGGCGGGGGCCCTGGTCAAGTCGGGAGTGAAAGAGCTCTTGGTGGTCTCGCAAGATACCAGTGCCTATGGCGT
>CAZKWK010000153.1:0-4567 GCA_964556335.1 uncultured Bordetella sp.
AGACGCATAGGTAGCGGAAGCGATTACCCCAGCTGGTCTGCTTGCACCAGTCAGGCAGTGTCTGGGAGAGCAGGGCAAGGGAGGGAACCAGTACCAGGACCGTCTTCGGGTCCTGGGCCTCGGCCGCCCAAAGGGCGACCAGGGTCTTGCCGGTGCCGCAGGCCATGACCGCAGTCGTCCGGTCGGCTTCCTTCAGGCCGGCCGTGATCTTCTCAATGGCTTCTCTCTGGTGGGGCAGGGGGTCCCAGCGCTTAAACGGCTCGACCTTCTTGTCCGTCAGCCAGGCATGGATGCCCCTGAAGTCCGCCTCCGTGAGCTCGTGGAACTTATCGGCTCGGAAGCTGCGAACGCCTATCCGGTTGGCGACGTCCACTGACAGCTTCCTGGCATTCGTGAAGATCATCCTGTCCTGCAGTGACTTTTCGGTGATACCGAGGAAGGGGCTGATTTCCCCGTAGGGCAGGGTATCCATGTCCGTCCGGTACTTCACCTGGTAGGGGATGTAGTTCCCGACCTGGTCTTTATAGACCCCATCGATGCCCTTAGAGTCATTGGGCAAGTTCAGCGCCTTGCGGATGTGCGAAGGGATAGATCCGACCACCCAGACGTCTTTGGCATTCAGGACCTTGTCCAGGTGCAGCAAGGCCTCCACCAGGATCTCCAGCGCGTCGCCCATCTCGACCGTATCGGCTAGCTTGCCCGTCCGGGCCTCAAACTCCTTGAAGGACTTGATCCCTTCGAAGAACCCCTGCTTGAGGAACCACGGGGCGGATTTATGTTTCGATGCCACGCTAAGGAGGAAGTTGGTCGGAGGGGTGCCCTACAAATGTATTAGCGAGTGCTACTACAGGGGGTCTTCCCTAGTGGTTATCCCGAAGCTCCACCCGGGCAACCCCTCATTGCCCACATGAGATTAAATCTTACAACTTGAGATCGGTGTCAGGGTAAGACTTGGTCCCGTGAAATTTTTTAAACCTTAAAAATTAACACCTGATTGTTTCATTAAATGTGACTTCGAGAAACAAATAAACTTATGCCCTGGGACGATGCGGCTTGCTCCCAGAATGCAGCCTGATCTCTCAATTTTTTTCGCTCCGTGTAATCAAGGTTTCCTAAAGCACAATGAAACCTCAATTTTTCCGCCAACTCTATCTGTGATAGTGGGCAGCCGGTATTGGCGGCTTGAATGAGTAATTCAAGCCCACGATTGGGTTTCATCAACCTTGAAACAATTGTCCTCCAAAGGTCATCCCACTTGTGGATTGAAAGACTGTTAAGGTGCAAAAATCCAGTGATGTGGAAATTGCTTACTAGTGACGTAGCTAAAGTATTTCCATCCGCGCTTAGTACTTCCAGCATGCTAATCTTCCGGGAGAGGATATTTTCTGCAAATAGGCGGACGTTTAGCCAATCTTGCATTCCTTCTTCCCAGAAATGATCCTCGAACAAGACGGCTTTACTTTTGATTAAGTCGACGCCCTTGCCTGCAGTGATGTTGTGCAAAATGTTTCCATGCCTCGCGAAATAAACTTTTTGTTCCAGTATCTTTTTCTCGCCGTCTCTAACCTCGGATGCCATTTTCTCCGGATAAGTTACAAACTCCTTCTGGGCCGTGATAAACTTGTGGATGGGAAGGTACTCTTGTAGGGGCCGTAAGGTTGCGGCTGAGCCTTGAGAGCCATCGTTGCTATCGCTAAAATGGCGACTGTTTCCAAGCATTTTTAGAATATTGGTTATTTTTCAGTATTTTCAATATGTTATTAAATGCTCTGGTGCGCACAGCGCCGGGTCCGGCGTTTTTGTCCGTCGCTTTTCATGAAATGACTTAAAGTCTTGGTTTCGGTGTCAGCCATTTTTTAAACGAGCATACTGACGCCGTCGCATCACGGTTTCTGGATCCTCCAATTTCCGTCTACCCCTCGAGGGCCCCGCCTTCGCACCCACCCAGGCTTACCATCCCAGTGGGTTAATTCCCATCCACCGCGCCGGGCAGGGTGGGGTGATCTATTTCTATGTGTAGGTTGCTTACGGCATCGCGCTCAACAAGCGGTAGCAATAGTGTAAACAAATGCGCCTCCTAAGGACAGTAGGCCGAGGACAAGAATGCAACCTTGGCCACTCTTGGCGCGCTTTGGTGCCGAAACAAATAGCTGCGAGTCATCCTGCTCGTTAATCAGGCTATGAATGCACTCCTCGCAAGCTCCGGGATTAGCCTTTAGGGCGGCTTTTCTTCCCTCATGATGCTTATCCAAGGCATTGAAGTCCCAGGATATATGAGAAGAATGTCTGTGGGTGCCCCAAAACATCCGGTCGTAAACCTGGGTCTTCTTGCAGCGAGGACATTCGCTTTTTCTCTCAATGACAACTCCTTGCGGGTACTTTTCAGACAGCGGTGAGGTGAGAAGGCGTCGTTCAAGAAAAGCGATCTCCATCATGTCAGAATCGGAAGGCCAACCGGAGTTACGATTTCTTATTTCGCGGATCTTCGCACGGCTTTGACGTTCGAATTCTTGCCATTGTGCGTCCGCGGCATTGATTTCATTGCACTGTTTATCGTACTCCGCGGCGCTGTATGTCTCGATTATTCTCATGCGATGTATTTTATTTTGTGTGCAGTCAGCCCTCCGCTTCTGTTCCCGTGCTGAATCTGGAGTCGCTTCGAGACTTTGTTCTCGCGCACAAAAAACTGTGATGAGTTCTATTTTGGATCAGAGAGTGAAAGGGTATGGCCTGGACTTCAGTGAACCCGTTAGTCGATGTCACGTCGCAGTCTTTCGGACTCACCAGACTTGCTGGGGAAGTCGAAAAGAAGGGCCTCGAGGAGAATTGGAACAAGTTTGGTTGTATCGCGCTTCGATCCGATGCTGAAGGCCTGTCCTTCGTATGAAGGTGTCGGATTCGTGTTCTTAACCTCATCTTTAGTGTAAATCCTGATTCTCAAGTCCCGGGTGTACTCATCATAGTCATATGAATAAGTAGATGAGCCGGCATATTGCAGCGTAGGGTATGACGATACGGTGCCGGAAGTGTTATAGCTCCTGCCTCCCCCTGTGGTCGTGGCGTTGAAGGAGGAGGTGCCGCCCGTTGTGTTGAAGTGTGGAACGGATCCGACGCCAGTCTTGCTTTCACCCGTGATGCTGAATCGTAAGATAACTACGAAGTCGGCGGGAGCTCCTGGTTTCTCTGTGACCTCCTTCATGCCTCTAGCTGAAAGCAGGGAAGCGAGAGTTTTCGCGTGGCTCTTGAATTCCAAGCCATCACGCTGCTCTTTGTCTTCGATGTATACGCTGAAAGTCTTCCCGGCGATTTGTTCATTAGACAAGGTGTGGTATACCTTCTTATCGATTCGCATGCTAGCGCAGCCCGTCAGAAGGATGGCTAGGGCGATTAGGGCAAACGTCTTTAGGTGGGTTGCGGCATTCATTTTAAGGATGCTCATGGGGTACTTCTCTAGTGGATACCCCAAATAACACCCTGGGCAACCCCTCATTGCCCACATAGGCTTACAATCCTAGGGGTTTATTCCCAATCCACCGCGCCGGGCAGGGCTAATAGGTGCCGAGGGGCTTGCCATGATTCGTCCCACAGCTTTGCTATTAGCATGAAGCTATACGTTCAACGGGTCGCTTGTAGTGCCGACGGAAATGTCGTCTATGCACTTTCGGAGGCCGAGAAACGCCTGATGAAAAGCTCCGATGCGGGAGCTACTTGGGCTACTATTCAGTCGCCATGCGAATTAGGTGCTTTCGCCTGCTCTCCGGATGGTCTGACGGTTTATGCAGTTCAGCGCGGATGGTCGCAGATGATTCTGGTTAGCCGCGATGGTGGGCTGAATTTTTCCGAAATTCAGACTAAGGTTGGTTATCGGCGTATCGAACTCAGCAAGTCCGGTAAACTTCTCTACGGCCTTTATAAGGGTGAATACCATGTTAGCCGCGACGGTGGATCAACTTGGGTGGTGTCGAAGAAGGCTTATAAGCCCGGCGCTGGGTGCGGTGAGGTTACGCCCCATCCCCAAGATCGCCGGGCTAAATCTAACTCCAGCGAAATAATCTACAAGGCACGCGGCAAGGAACATCGCGTTCCCAAGAAACGTTTAGGCACTTTATTCAAAAGTATCGATGCAGGCAAAACCTGGATTGAGTTGAATCCTTCGTATGATTTACCGCCGGAGGTTCGGATTAAAGCAGATGGGGAGGTTCCCGACCCTCGCGTAGCCGAAATGGAGGCTAAACGTAAGCGCTACCGTCTAAACGAGCCGTTGGGATGGTACAGTAATGAGGCCCGTGAGATGCTTGATCAGCAGGACATAGCAGACGGCGGCGTTCCTGGAGTTGATTTTGGTAACGGCCCGGGGAAGCCGTAAACTTTAAGGGCAGCACGCGGTGCTGTCCTTACCTTTAGATTCGAATAAACACCTTCCGCTTCCACAGCCACCAGCAGAAGGTCCATAGGACGGCGAGGACGAGGAGGCTCTGGGTGAGGGCGCCGGTGGTGCCTTCGAAGAGACCATTGCCTAACCAGGTCCGGCCGACGCTGCGGATCCAGCCGGCGGTGAGTTGGTAGG
>CAZKWK010000154.1:0-4486 GCA_964556335.1 uncultured Bordetella sp.
AACGCGTCACGACCGCTGTGACCCAGTGGATGACCCCACCCCAACCGATACGCGTAGCGGTTGTTTTGATCAACGAGTGTCCGTTTTCCGAGAGGGCCTTCATGGCCAAGGTGACGCCGGATGGACCCACGGCCGAGTTCATCGACGGAAAGGCCACCCTCGAGGCCCTGCCCAATCAGCGCATCAAACTGATTGCGAATACGAAATACCCCCAGTTCCACTATGACAGCGGCTCCTTCCCGATCGAACCAGAGGTGCGTCTCACAGCCAACTGCGACAACATGGAAGAACGGGCCAAGGCCATATCGGAGAGCCTGAGAGACGCCTTTAAGAAGTAACCCCAAGGAGAACAGTTGTGGCCTATACCGCTGAGATCAGCCGATCCAACCCCACCGCCTTTTTGTTTCTGATCGACCAGTCGGGCTCCATGGCAGACCCCGTAGGGCAGACCAAGATGTCACGCGCCCAGTTTGTCTCCGATGCACTCAACCGGGTGGTGGTGAACCTGATTGCGCGTTGCTCAAAGGCCGAGGGCGTTCGCAACTATTTTGAGATCGGAGCCATTGGCTACGGCGGGGCCCATGTGGGAAATGCCTTAAAGGGGCCCTTTGAGAAGGCCACCTTTCATCCCATCTCGGCCTTCGAGAAACATCCCTTATCGATCGAGCAGCGCCGCCAGAAGATCCCCGACGGGGCAGGCGGCATCATCGAACAGACCATCCAGTTCCCGATCTGGTTTACGCCGCACGCCGACGGCGGCACCCCCATGCGTAAGGCGATTCGCATGGCGGCCGAGGCGCTTGCCCTCTGGTGCGATGAACACCCGGAGTCGTATCCGCCCACCGTGCTGCATGTGACCGACGGCGAGCCCTCTGACGGCGACCCCGAGCCCGTGGCCGAGCAGCTACGCCAGATTGGTACCGAGGATGGCGACACGCTGCTCTTTAACCTGCACAGCGGTCAGGGCAAAGGGATGCCGCTGAAGTTTGCGGACGATGAGAACAAGGTACTCGACCCCTACGGGAAGAGCCTCTTTCGCATGTCCAGTGTGCTGCCCAATGTCGTTGCCCAGGCGGCACAAGAGAAGGGCTATCAGGTCTCCCCGGCATCGCGCGGCTTCTTTTTCAACGTCGAGCCGGTCGAAGTCGTAGAGTTTTTCGATATCGGAACCCGGGCCTCCTCCCAGTCGCTCATGCTGCGGTAACGGCCGATGCGGATTCTCCGCAGCCTCACCCTCTCCAAAGAACCAGACTACCCGGAGTCCAACGAAGACTCCTTTTTCTGGACAGCCACCGGCACCGCCTGCGCCATGAGCGATGGCGCCAGTGAGTCTTTTGACTCACGCACCTGGGGACGGCTGCTCTGCGAGGTCTTTACCCAGACCTTCTCGGCGGCCGACAGTCCGCTACTTAATGACCAGAGCCTGCGCACCGTGATTGCCGAATCGCGTCGACGCTTCTTGCGCAATACTGCGCAGCGCAGCCTATCCTGGTCGCAGCAGGCCGCCTTTGATCGTGGCAACTTTGCCAGCCTCCTAGGAGTCATTGAGAAGAAGTCTGAGGTCGAACTGATTGCCATAGGCGACTCGGTAGCCCTCTGGAAAGACCTCTCCGGCCGCATCCATAGCCATGTGCTGCAAGACCCCGCGTCTTTCAAAAAAAATCCCGTGCTGCTCTCCTCCGATGCCCGCGGGGATGCGGTGGTCTTTGAACGAGAGCGCCATCGCTGGTCGGTCAGGCCGGTGGCAAAGGCCGACATCGCCGAGTCGCGACTCTTTCTGATGACCGATGCCCTGGGCTGCTATGCAATCGAGCATGCACTACAGGGCCGATGGGCGGAGATGGAACGGGCCTTTGCCTTACCCGACCGTGAATTTTCTTTTTGGATTCACAAGGCCAGACTCCATGGGGCCCTGCGCAAAGACGACACGACCCTGGCGATTGTGGATTTTTCATGAAGCTTCCCAATCTCGAACAATACCTGCGTGCCCTGCAGCAGCCGCTGCACCAGGTCTTCGCGGATCCCGAACTCGCCCAAGGCAAGGTAGAGACCAATGCCCTGGGGATGCCCCGGGCTCGGTCGGGGAACTTCGCGCTGGTCTTCAAGCTGCACGCGGGGGGGAAGGATTTTGCCGTCCGCTGTTTTACGCGGGTCTCTAAGGAGATTGCGCAGCGCTATGCCGCCATCAGCGAGGCAACCCGTGCCGCAAATCGCAGCTTGCCGCGTCCGATCTTTGTCTCGTTCGATTACCAGCCCTCGGGTATGCGGGTAGAGGGAATTGACGTACCCCTGCTCAAGATGGACTGGGGCGGCGGGCAGACACTGGGTAGTTTTCTGGCCAACCACTACAAAGATGTCGCAAAGTTACAGCGTCTGCGGCGTGCGCTACAGGACCTCTGCAGCGATCTTCACGGCCTGGGTATTGCCCACGGAGACATTCAACTTGGCAATGTCCTGGTCGGACAAGACGGCGGCGCACTCACACTCATCGACTATGACGGGATGTTTGTACCCCGCCTGTCATCGCTGCAGGCCTCCGAGATCGGCCACATCAATTTTCAACACCCCCAGAGACGGCAGGAGTTTTTTAACCCGCGCCTCGATGACTTCTCTTTTATCGCGCTAGACCTCGCACTTCGGCTGCTTGAAGCCCAGCCTACGCTCTATGAGCGCACCTACAGTGACGAAGAGGGTGTGGTCTTTCGTGGGTCTGACTATGCCGACCCACTGGCCTCACAGACATTTGGCCTGGCCGCCCGGGTCTCAGGACTGGAACGACCCGTCAAGCAGTTTGCCTTGATCTGCCTGGGTCCCGTCGACCGGGTTCCCCCCGCGGAAGATTTTTTTCAGGGAACCATCGCGCCGGGTGCCCTCGCCTACACACCAGTGGCCCGCAAGGAACCCAGCGAATCAACCGGCGCAACCGCGACCGCACAGAAGACCGCGCCCGCCCCCATCCCGGTCTACATCGGATCGTTTGAGGTCGTGCCGGCAGCCAGTTTTGTGCGGGTCTCCCGCTATGTGGGGCATCGCATTGAACTGGTGGGACAGGTGGTCGAAGTCCGGGCAGGCAAGATGGCCTTTGCGCCCAGCCCCGCGCTGCGCCCCTACATCTATGTCGACTTTAATGCCCTGGCCAGTGGCCGCGTGGTGCGTGTGAAGATCCTCCCCGAGGTGCTTGAGGCCATGGGCTATGACGACGACCGGTCTCAGCTGCCGAGCCCCGCATGGATCGGCCGATGGGTGACGGTGACCGAGGTGGTGCAGCCGATCCATTACCTCTCGCATCCCTCCTTTTCGGGCGGCATTGGTGAGGCCAGCCTAGTGGTCAATAGCCCCGCCCAGATTCGCCGCATTCCTGTGGAAGAGGCGCAGTTTCGGCTTGCGGGCAATAACCAGACCGTGAAGCAGCGGCTCAAAACCCGCGCGGTCTCCACGAGGCTTCCGCGCAATCGCAATCAGCAGATCCTTGAAAATCTCAAAAAAATCTAAACCAGGCCGGCCATACCATGCAGGTACCGCTTTGCGTTCTTCTCACATTGCTCTAGGCTGACAGCTATGACCAACCTCACTCTGATCCTTGAGATTGCCTTTATTGCCAGCATTGGCCTGGTAACGGTCTTTTTTCACCTTCGGTTTGATCGCTTCAGCGTGGTCCATGGCCCCGAAGTGCTCACCACCATGGGTATCTTAGGATGCTTCACCGGCATCACCGTCGCCCTCTTTGGCTTTAACCCCAACGACATTCAGTCCAGCGTTCCCACACTACTGGGTGGCATTCGCACTGCCTTCTGGGCCTCCCTGGCGGGGGTCTTCGGCGCGCTCACGCTGCGGTTTGCACAGCGCTTTCGCAAGATTCGCCAAGATGTAGAAGACGACGCGCCCGCGGGCAACGCCAGCCTGGCCGATGTGGTGGTGGCGCTCCAGGGCCTAAAAAAAGCCATCGCCGGGCCTGAACCCCAGAGCCTGGCCAACCAGATCGAGGCCGGCCGCAGTCAGAGCGAGCAGCAGTCGCAGGCCCTGATTACCGAGTTTCGTAGTTTTGCCCACCACATGGTGGAGAACAATCAAAAGGCCATCGTGGAGGCGCTCGGAGCGGTAATTCGGGACTTCAACGAGAAACTCAGCAGCCAATTCGGCGACAACTTTAAGCAGCTCAACCAGGCGGTAGAGCGGCTCGTGGTCTGGCAGCAGCAGTACAAGGAGGAGCTTGACCTGCTGCAGTCGCGTCAACGGGAGGCGGCCGGAGAACTGGCCCAGGCCGCAGCCACCCTGCAGACCATTGTGGCCAGTGCGGGGCAGTTCGAGAAGGTGGCCCAGGCGAGCAGGGGCTGCGCGCCGAAGGACCCGGCAGATTGCCTCGACCCCGCCCGTGCGCGCCGTCGACCGGCTGACGATGCCGCTGATCCGGATCGACGGCGCGCCGAAGGACCCGGCAGATTGCCTCGACCCCGCCCGTGCGCGCCGCCACTTCCGCGAAGCGAGC
>CAZKWK010000155.1:0-4418 GCA_964556335.1 uncultured Bordetella sp.
AGCCCGGGCCAAACGCGAGTTCCCAGCAGTTGCCGTAAAAATATAGCTACTTACCGCTTGCCAAATTCACCGTTTCTCAAGTGTAATACTCGGTAATACAATTTGAGATCTTTTATGCTTACCACCTCAGTAACTACCAAGGGCCAGGTCACGATACCCAAAGAAATTCGTGACAAGCTGGGAATCATTCCTGGGTCAAGAATCTCTTTCGTGCTCACAGATTCAGGGCTTACCTTAACCCTTACCCAACAAGGTCCCACGGTCAAACCTTTCGAATCGGCGTTTGGTATGTTGACGTATGAGGGCAAGGCATCACCCTCCGATATTGATTTGGCTTACCTCGCCACCCCATGACCGGGCTCGATACCAACATCCTTGCCCGCTATTACATCCGCTACACGGCAGACTAGGCGACTGCGCCGCAGGCGGAAATCGCCTGAGATCTCATCGAATCTGGTCAGCCCTTATTGGTGGCTAAGTCGGTTCTTTTGGAATTCGAATGGCTGCTCAGGAGATATTACAAATACCCGAAGACTGCTGTTCAGCGCGTGTTGGACCATGTTCTCACGATTCCCCATCTCATCATCGAGTCGAGAAACCAGGTTGAAACCGCCGTTCGTTGGTTCCGGGACGGATTGGATTTTGCCGACGCTCTGCACTTGGTGAGCTACGAGGGTTGTCCCATTATGGCGTCGTTCGATGATAAGAAATTCGCCACCCGCGCGACTCGGCTTAAGACTGCTACCCGGGTAGTCGTGCCGACCTAAACCGAGAAGCTCGACCCGCATCCACAGGTGGTGGTGGCATTGGGGTTTTTAATCACAAACTGGGCGCCCTCTAGATCTTCTTTGTAGTCGATCTCGGCCCCCACCAGGTACTGGTAGCTCATGCTGTCGATAAGCAACTGCACCCCATTTTTTTCCATGGTGGTGTCGTCTTCGTTCACCGCCTCATCGAAGGTGAATCCGTACTGAAAGCCCGAGCAGCCTCCACCTTGTACGAACACCCGTAGTTTGAGTTCGGGGTTGCCTTCTTCTTCGATAAGCGCTTTTACCTTACCTGCCGCGGATTCTGTGAATACGAGCGGGGCGGGAATATCGGGCATGGCGTCTTGGAGGTTGGCGGTTTCAACGGCGGCATTCATGGGGTCATTTCCTTGTGCGTATATTTGAGTAGTTCGGCGTACACGCGCCATAAAGGCCACGAGACGCTTTTCCGACAATAAAGGTCAAGATTTCAGAATTGTGCACCTAAGGAAGCACGGGCACAAGGGTCAGCCCTGTGGTCTCTGGCAGATTGAACATGAGATTCATGACCTGGACACCCTGGCCCGAGGCACCCTTCACCAGGTTGTCTTCCACCACCAGAATGCAAAGTAAGTCTGAGGGCCCGCTACCGCCCACCGGAGGCCGATGCACGGCAATGCGCATAAAGTTTGAGGCCCGCACCGAACGGGTTTCGGGCATCTGCCCTGCGGGGAGCACATCAATGAAAGGTTCCTCGGCATAGCGCTTCTCATAGAGCGCCTGAAAGTCGGTATCGAGGGCGCCGGGCAAGATGCGGGCGTAGAGCGTGGCATGAATACCCCGAATCATCGGCGTGAGGTGGGGGATGAAGGCCATGCGGAGCTGGTCTGCGAGTACCTGTTGCCCAGCTGCTTTGGCAATAGCCTTCAAGCCCTGGGTGATCTCTGGCCAATGCCGGTGACCGCTCACCCCATAGGCTTTGAAGTTGTCCCCGGCCTCGGACAAGAGTGTTCCCACTTCAGCCTTGCGGCCCGCTCCGCTCACGCCAGACTTACAGTCGGCAATCAAGGAACTGGGATCGATAAGGCCTGCTTGTTCCAGTAATGGCAGATAACCCAGCTGCACCGCTGTGGGGTAACAGCCCGGCAGGCCAATTAAGCGCGCCGCGCGAATAGCAGAGCGGTTGACCTCGGGCAGTCCATAGACCGCCTGGGCCAAAAGGTCGGTGCAGCTGTGTTCCATCTTGTACCAACGGGCAAACTCTTCGGGGTCTTGTAGGCGGAAGTCTGCCGCGAGGTCGATGACCCGTACCCCGGCCTCTAAAAGGCTGCGTGCTTGCTCCATAGCCACGCCGTGGGGCGTTGCGAAGAACACCACATCGCAGTCTTTGAGCGGGGCCTCAGCGGGGTCAGAGAATGCGATGTTTACGCGGCCTCGTAGCGAAGGAAAGAGGTCTGCCACCGGCATGCCAGTCTCTTTGCGCGAGGTAATCGCCATAAGCTCTGCATAAGGGTGCTGGGCGAGCAGTCGCAGCAGCTCCACTCCGGTGTATCCCGTTCCACCAACGATTCCGATTTTGATCATGAGGGTTTCCTGGCTTTCAGCCTTTTAGTCAGGCGCTTGATGATTTTTCCAAGTGAACTAGGCCCACTAGATAAATCTCCGCTTAAGGTTTTCTTTAAGCGACTCAAGGTAGCCCGTAGCAACACCCCATACGATCTCTACATCGGTACCACTGTAGTTGTGCACCAGTCGATTCCGAAAGGCAACAATCTGGGGGAGTTTTTCAATATCGCCGGCAGCTTCTGTGTCTAGTTTGGCGAATTTTGATAAGGCCTCGCCCACCGTGATGAGTTGACGTTCAATCGCTGCTCTCAAAACCTGGTCGTTCTTAAAGGACTCAAAGCTATGGCCAGACAAAACTGCCTCAACAAAGGCAATTGCCTCCAACACATCCTCTACGTACGCCAACTTATCTTGGGCCATAGAGGGGAACCGCTGTTTTTTCGATATTGGCTTTGATAATGGGGTTTGTTAACGACTGTTCAGTAACAAGATCGATGCGAACATTTAACAGTCTCTCAAGCTCATCAAGGATTGCGAAGTAGGCGTCTGTGTACTGCGTTGGGGATGCCGCAGATAGTGTCAATAAAAAGTCTATATCGCTTTTGTCGCGCTCAAACCCTCCGGTAACGGCCGAACCGAAGGCGCTGAGTTTTGACACCGGGTAGCGGCGGCAAATCTCCTGAATCTGAGGTACTTTAATTTCAAGTTCTGGAAGCATTGCGAGAGTCTAGCCTCTATGACGTTGCCTTGCGACTACAGGCTTACCGTTTGTATCCGCACACAAAAAAGGCGCCTCGTGAGCGCCTTTTTTCCCATGAAGCTTAACGCTTCGAGAACTGCTTGCGCTTACGGGCTTTATGCAGACCCACCTTCTTACGCTCTACCTCACGGGCATCGCGGGTGACCAATCCAGCCTTCGAAAGCACCGACTTCAAGGTCTCATCGAAGTCGATCAGCGCACGCGTAAGCCCGTGGCGCACGGCACCAGCCTGGCCGGATTCGCCACCACCATGCACATTCACTTTGATATCAAAGCTCGATAGGTTGTTGGTGAGTTCGAGCGGTTGACGTACCACCATGCGACCTGTTTCGCGCGCGAAATACTGATCGAGCGGCTTGCCGTTCACTGTGAAGGCACCCTTGCCCAGCTTAATAAACACACGGGCTACGGAGCTTTTGCGCCGTCCCGTTCCGTAGTTGTAATCACCGACCATAATAAATAGTGTCCTTTGCCAGTAAGGTTAGATCGCCAGCGGCTTGGGCTGCTGCGCAGAATGCGGGTGGCTGTCGCCAGAATAGACCTTGAGCTTCTTAATCATCGCGTAGCCCAGGGGGCCCTTAGGCAGCATGCCTTTCACGGCAATCTCAAGCGCGCGGCCAGGAAACTTGGACTGCATGTCACCAAAGTTGGTCTCGGTAATACCGCCAGGGTAGCCCGAGTGGCGGTAGTAGCGTTTATCGAGCGCCTTATTACCCGTGACGCGAATCTTCTCGGCGTTGACCACAACAATGAAGTCGCCGGTATCAACGTGTGGGGTGAATTCGGGTTTGTGCTTGCCCCGCAGGCGGTGGGCAATCTCGCTGGCCAGACGGCCGAGCACTTTGTCGGTGGCATCTACCAGATACCAGTCGTGCACGACCTCGTGCGCCTTCGCAGAAAACGTCTTCATACTTTCCTTTCCTGGGATTTTTGGCCCAGCCCTTGTTGATGTCGTTTGGTGTTTAGCCAAACGGTGTACGAGAAAACTCTTAATTATCGCTCAGAAATCACCTAGAGCGCAATGCTTTTTGCCTCGCTAACCTCTGGTCCCAAAAAGTCAGTTGAGGTTCTTCGTGTATTTGGCGTAACTTTCACGCATCAGAGCGTAATCCGCCCACTCGGGCAGCTGAAATGGCCAACTTCCGAACCCTTCCCACAACCGCCCTTCAAGACACGGAGTCTGCTGTACGAGTTACAGAGACGATGCAGTTATTTTGTGAGAGTTTTGTTGCTTTTTTGGCTGCAATCGATGCCCCGCCTGAGAAAAATGAGGCCTTACGGCTAGCGTTTCGGGCCCACAGCCGATCAGTGGTGGTGGGCGACCCTGGCTCGGAATCTGGAACCTG
>CAZKWK010000156.1:0-4411 GCA_964556335.1 uncultured Bordetella sp.
ATAGGCCTTGCCCAGCTCGACGGCCGAGAGGCCGACACCGCCAGCCGCGCCCAGAAGGCCAAGGCGGAGTTGGTAGAAGAATTGGAGGGTGCGGGCTTATCGGTCAAGACCTTGTTGGTGGTGCATGGAAAACGCCCGCCCGAACCGTCGCCGGTGATTGGCGAGGCGCCTGGCGTGGTCTTTGATCGGCAGGCCTAAGATGTCACCTAGACGCAATGTGGAAGCCGTGGCCTTGGAGTATGGTCAGCACCGGGCACCCGTGGTGGTAGCCAAAGGCAGCGAGGAGGTTGCTCAGGCCATTATTCAAGAGGCACAGCGCCAGGGGGTCTACATTGCCCAAGACCCTCAATTGTTGGCGCTGCTATACAAGCTCGAAGTCGACCAAGAAATTCCTGAGCATCTCTATGCGGCTGTGGCTGTCATTCTTTCTTGGGCGTACTGGCTTAAGGGCATGACGCCGGGGGATGAGAAGGCAGGCTGACGAACCTTACCACGGTCTTTTAGGTTCCTGAGGCCCGATAGCCCTGAAGCCCGGCACTACTTGTACAATACTCTGTGCATGTTAAAGGAGTGGCGTGATGCGCGTAGTAAATTTTTCCGATGCCAGAAATAGCCTGAAAACAGTCATTGACCAGGTAACGGTTGATGCTGATTTCACCGTGATTGCCCGTCGTGATGCTCCCGATGCCGTGGTCATGTCGCTAGACACCTTTAATAGCCTGATGGAGACCGTGCATCTCTTGCGCTCTCCCGCCAATGCGGCGCACCTGGCAAAGTCCCTCTCCCAATATCGACAGGGAAGGGTAAAGCCCAGAACGCTCGTAGACTTCGGCGATGCCGACTAGAAGACCGCTGCAGCAGATCGTCTGGACGCTCGCTGCCTGGCAAGACTACACCTGGTGGCAGGGGCAGGATCGCAAGACCTTGAAGCGTATTAATGCACTCATTCAGGAGTGCTTGAGAGATCCCTTTGAGGGCATAGGAAAGCCAGAACCCCTACGGGAAAACCTCTCGGGGTTTTGGTCTCGGCGTATCGATGAAACGCACCGACTCGTGTACCGCGTAGATGACCGCCATCTCGTTGTGATTGCCTGTCGCTATCACTATCAGTGAATCACGCGTCGGTATAACCGCTCTTTTTCTTGCCCGTGGCGATGCGGCCGAGCCGGTCGTAGACCTCCACAGAACTGGTGGGGTCGGCGCCCTGCAACGTCTTGAGGGCCGCCCGAATCGCGTCGAGCTTACGCTGAATAAGAATGCTGTTGCGACGGTGGCGGTCGCGGCATTCCAACACCACATCTTGAAAATCTTGCCAATCGGCCGGCAACTGCCCCCCGCTATCGCGGTTGGCCTCTGGAACCTTTACCTGGGCTAATCGACCGAGCAAGGACACCTTTTCGGGTTGAAGCGCCTCAAACCGGTCGAGATCCTGGGCCTTGAGGGCCTCAAACTCTTCTTCTAGTAGCGCAGACAGCCGTTGCGCAGATGCCTTCTCTGAAACCAACGCCACCGGGCTAATTAGACAAGTTTCTCGAGTGCCACAAAGCTCTCAGCGATTCGGCGAGAGTCCAGCGGGTAATTGCCGTCTCGGATTGCCTGCTTAATACGCTCCACCTTGTCGGCATCGAAGTCGGGGCCATCCATTACTTTGGTGGCGGCGGCGCTTAAGCGAATCTCATCGGAACTGCTTTTTGCTGAGTCGGCAGTGGAGACGGGCGCTTTCCTAAACTTCTCTGCTTCCTCAGCCTTTTTGAGGCGCGCGTTCTCTGCAAGAAGGTCGACGCGTGCCGCACGGTTTGCGCTGTTGATGGCATCGGTCATAGTTTTTCCTTTAAAAAACAGTTACTTAAAAATTTTTTCCGGTAACCTTTTACCCTGTGATCTTGAGATCGACACCTAGATCTCAAACTTTAGCGCGATCTCGCCGCTTCTGACGACTTTTTTACAAAACATACGGTTTAGAGGCTCCGTACAAGATTTCTTCCGACCACAAGACCGGTGAGTATTCGCCCGGAATCGGGATTCTTTAATCGTATTTGATCGCCAATACGCCCGTCATCCATCGATTGCAACTGTAACGATACCTGAAGGCCTGGGGCATTGGACAGTGTGAACTGGACCAGATGGTTACGCTTTACAAGCAATGCCTTTTTCAGGTCGCGCTGGCGAATCGGCTCGCCTGCTTTCACGTCGCGCATGAGTTCTGAAAACTCCAGGCCGTCTGGCTGCAAAAAGAAGTTACTTGGGTTGCCCTCGATAACGCGCTTCTCCAACGCAAAGGCGCCTGGCTCGAGCGCTTGGCCTGCCACCAGGTTCTGCTTGGCTACCACCACCAGCTGGGTGGATTCGGCCCTGGGCGCCACGCGACTCGACTTCTCCCCGGCCTGGTCAGCCGGTTCGCGACTGGCTGTGGATTCCGACCGAACGACCACCTTGCCATGCTGGGTCTGCACGAACATGCCTTTGCCCGACGACCCTACGGAAGACGGCGCCTTTTCATGGGCGGCCTTTGACCTGCCGCCATCCGCCCGCTGCAGAAACACCTGCCAGTTTCCAGACAGGCAGCGTACCCGTAGCGTCTTGCTGCCCCCGAAGGGCTTGTCTATTGCTAGGGGCTCTGCGCAGGGGCTCGCGGTAATACGTTTGTCAAGGGCAAGAAACTCCACCCCGTCGGCCTGAACGCCTTCTTGGCCGGCGACCCATTGGCGCGCCTCCTGCTCAAGCCAGGCAAAGTCGATGGACTCTGAGGGGCCTGCGGGGGAGACCCGGGGGCTTGCGGAGTCGGCGAGTAGTGGGGCTCCGGTGAGTAAAACCGCAAGCGACACAGTTACAGCATGAGACCCAAGCCGGGACGGGCGATAAAAGAAATGGAAGGATGTTTTCATGCCTAGGACTTAGCAGGGTCCGTGCCAGAAAGATGACGGCTTTGCGCCAGCTGGCATAGAGCCTGCTTCCACCCCCGGTATGAAGCTTACTGTTCAGCCGGGCGACACCCTCGGGCGGCTTACCCAGCTTGCCTTAAAACAGGCCGCGCCAGACGCGGGGGGCGGACGGTTGCCATTTCCGCAGCTCATGCAGAAGGCGCAGGCCGTGGCGGCGCAGAATCAGATTACCAACGCCGATCGCATCTTCCCCGGCCAAGTGATCGACTTTTCGACAGTGGTTGCGATTCCTGAGACCCAACAGACGTCTTCATCGGCCGCGACCCTTTCTACCCAAGGACCCCCGTCCAGTGATTCCCAGGCCGTAGCCGCCAAAAACTCTACAGAGGGGGCAGCAGTGGTCGCGCCCACCGCCTCAATTAGCCAGCCATCGCGACCTGCTTCCCCCCACAGGCTGCTTGAGCAAACATTGAGTCGTGCCGTCGCTCGCGGCTATATTCCGCCGCAAGACGTCACCGCCGTGCGAGGCCAGATTCTCGAAATGTCTCGTACCTACGGGTTTGCGCCCGATGACTTCGCCCGTGTGGCCCTCATTGAAAGCGATGGCTTCAACCCCAGGGCCACGAATGGTAATTGCCACGGGGTGATCCAGTTTTGCGATGGCGACGACCGAGGCGCCGCGAGTGTGGGCTTTGGCAAAAAACCGCGTGAGATTCTGCGCATGAGCGTACGCGAACAACTCACCCTCGTAGACCAGTACTTCCAAGACACAGGCCTACAGAACTTCAAGGCCCCATCTCTCGACACCTTGTATCTCACGGTGTTGTTTCCGGCCGCGCGTGATGAACGTCAGCCGCACAGACCCTTGCCGATTCCTGGGCCGCAGGCCTCTGCATTGCATGTGGGGGGCAACCAGAACGCGCCGATTACCCGCGCCTCCATACGTAAGGGCCTCATGGAGCATGCCAACTTGCGGCTCGCACAGTTCGCCAAAGAAGAATCGCGGGAGCGCACAAAGCTGGCAAGCCAGGGGGTGCCGCCCGCGCCTTCACCCATGAAAAGGGCGCAAGCTGCTGCAGGAACAGCGCACGAGACTGCATCGGCACCGCCTACAATCGCTCAGGCTCTGGCAGCAGCACCGCCCCACACGCCTGAGAGCAATCTTGTCAATGATCGGCCGGCAATGATGGGATCGACATCACAGAGACCCCCATCGTCCATTACGGCAACAATTCCGCGGATGCCTGAGTTACTGCCCAACTTCTCAGTGCCCTCGGCCTCTACGCAGTCTGTGCTCAATGCCCGCCGGCAGTCGTGAAGAAGACCACTATGACTCTGAGAGGACGTTCAGCCGGGAAAGCGGCAAACGCTTGCCGCTCAATCCACTGGCATACACATTGCATGGAATCGACCCGAGCCGAGAAACCTTGAGGGTATTCGGCAGAAAAAGGACAGAGAGGAGTACTTCATGAACCTGGTGAATAACGCATTTGGCATCCACGAGCATGCGCTCGCCGTGCGTAATCGTC
>CAZKWK010000157.1:0-4404 GCA_964556335.1 uncultured Bordetella sp.
GTAGGGCAAAGCCATTTGTCCTCTTCGGTGCCGTGTCAGGATAAGTTTCAAATTCAATCGTCGGAGGATGGCGAATGGCTGGCCTTGGTGGTATGTGACGGAGCTGGGTCTGCGCAATTTGGCGGGTATGGCGCAGAGATTACATCGACCTTTTTCTGTCGAGAGTTGGTTCGTCTGGCTAAGGATTTAATCAGCCGACCTCCCGGCCAGTGGATCAATGATTATGTTATCGATTGTGTACTTAGGGTGCGTAATCAGTTACGCAGCGCTGCCGGCTCAGATAACCTCAAAGATTACCACTGTACTCTAGTGGCAGCTTTAGTCGGCAAGAGTGGCGGATTTTCAATACACATCGGAGATGGCGCTATATTTGGAGGCCGTGTTTCCCAGTCATCCGATCCAAAGCTGTTGGAGTTGAATTCCTCGTTCTTTATTTCAAAGCCAGAAAATGGAGAGTATGCTAATGAGACTTTCTTCATAACAGAAGGAAGCTGGGTAAAGCATTTAAGAATAAGTCCAGTTCCTGCCCTTGACTGGATTGTCGCATGTACTGACGGTGGTGCTTCTTTAGTTCTGGATGGAGATAATGCTGTTAAGCCAAAATTTTTGGCGCCGTTTATTCAGGAACAGATAAATAATCATTTTTCCGATCAACTTTATACCGAAAGGATTCTCTCCGATCCTAAGGCCAACAAGTTGACTACTGACGATAAAACCTTATTGTTGGCTGTGAGAAAGGGCGTGTTGAATAGCCCTGTTCAACTTATGTTTTCTCCGTCCCAGAATGGTGCTGATGCAGAATCCGCCACGGCAGATCGCACTAAGTATGACGAATCTTTTGTTCCAAAGACACCGTCAGATTCTAATTATGGAAAATCGCTGGAGGATCTCAGGACGAAGAATTCAACAGGCAGTCTTAGTGAGAAAAAAAAATTCCATCGCCCGATGGGATCTCGCAAAAGATCGATTATTGGGTTTAGTTTGGGCTTTTTGATAGTTGTCATAGTTTCGATCATACTATATTTTTACCCCGGTAAATTACTAGGCGATTCTATTGCCTTTATTCGTGGACTTATTACGATCTCAAGTCCCTCTGAGAGTCAGACATCGAAGAAGACCTTGCCTGCCCCTAATGTTTCAAATGAGGGCTTGTCGGGACCTTCTCAGGGAGCAGTCAGCTCTGATATCGAGTCTAAGGGCAAGGCCCCTCAAGATGCAGAAATTTCTCCCTCAAAATAGACCGCAGGGCAGGTGTTAAATGCGGCTCAAGGCTTTTGACGTAACCGGCAAGTCTTTTTATGCTGATATTGACCGGGATAAGAAGCTCGGCGAAGGGGCTACGGCATCTATTTTTCGTGTTAATCTAGACGGTCGTCAATACGCAGCGAAGATTTATAAACCGGAGCGGGTTTTTTCGTCGGCTAAATTAAAGGCGATGATGTATTCTCCTCCGCCGGTGATAGCGGAGAATGCTGACTCTGGGGAGAATGTCCGGTTCACTTGGGTTAATTTTATTCTAAAGCAGGAGAACGGGAAGGTCGTCGGCTTCTTAATGCCGTTTGTCGATCAGGCCGATACAAATTCACTAGATACCTCTTACGATCCGGTGTTGATGAAGAGATTGGCCGGTGTTGCTCAAATCGCTCTATCTTGAAGGCTTGAAATTGCGAAAAATCTCTGTAGATCAATTGCAGATTTGCATTCTTTAGGGCATTATTTTATAGATATAAAGCCTCAGAATGTAAGGGTTTATAGAAATTCTCATGACGTAGTTTTGATGGACTGCGATGGATACTCAATAAAAAATGATTCGGGTTCTCCGTCAAGATTTCCGGCGGACCTTATATCGACAGACTACATAGCCCCGGAGGTATTGAAAAACAATATTGCTCCAAAGCATCTTGGCGAAGAACAAGATCGATATGGTATGGCCGTAATTTTGTTTCAACTGTTAAATCGCGGAACCCATCCTTTCCAAGGTATCGTAACAAATCCTAATATCCAGGTTTCAACAAACGATGAAAGAGCTGTGTTGGGTCTTTATCCTTATGGGTTGAGTGCGAACCCAGCGGTTAAGCCCCGAACGCAGAGTATCCATGACCTCTTGCTGCCAGAGACTCGTTCGCTATTTGACCGCGCATTTACCGGGTCTAATCGTCCATCGGCGCAGGAATGGACTGCGCATTTTGATGGGATTTTGAGTAATAAGCTGCTTAGCAGATGTCAACTGTATCCGAATGATGTGCGTCATATTCATTTTAAAGATATGGGGTGCATTGGTTGCAAAATACGAAGCGAAACACCCTCACAAAAGACTGTCAAGAAGACTTCTGACTATGGGATTAATTATCGTGAGCCGAAAAGCAGTGGCTATGGTTCTCGTACCTTTTCAGTATCTTCGGCCACAAAGCAAGGCTCGTCGGATAACACTACCTTAGCACTTTGGACGGCGGGTATTATTTGCCTCGCTTTTCTCTTCTTAATGTCTTCTAGTGGAAGTGATAAATCTGGAAGCTCATCTTCAGCCGTGCCCTTGTCGTCCTCATCCAGTGGGAGTCCCTCAGTAGTCACTGGAGATGGATATATTGCCAATAAGTCTAGACTCGAGTATTTGGTGGGTGCTACAGGTTCCAAAGAAGTTACGCTTGACACTGTTATGCGTGGAAACCTTAGGTCTGGATATGACAGAATTGCGGCTAAAGATAACTACATTGCTTTGGCTCAAGACATCCATCGTGAGGTAGATCGGGTTAGATCTAATATAAGAATCGAAGATGGTCTCGTAGTTTTTCCTCAAGTTAATCTATTGTATCTTCGTAAATTTACGATCGGTGGTATGCAGGGCTCGGGCTCCTGCCTTGCTGCACAGTTACAGCCTCTTGGAACTTGTCTTGTAAATGCTGGTAATATCAGATGCCAACTGCTTGATTCGAAAGATTTGACTTGGTGTATATCATCAATGGCAGATTAGATTCAGCGCAGGCATAATATTTTTTGCATTTAATGTATTTTCTGCGCCATTTTTTTCGAAAATCGATCTACCTTTGGATGGTATCGCTGTTTCTACTTTCCTCTTGCGGAACTTCCCCAAATGATCGTTCGCGCAGTAGTGCCAGTGGTGTTAACAACCCCCCTGGACTCATACCCCCGCAGCTTTCTTCCTCGACGGTTCAGACATTGCTGGCAGATCTGGTAGGAGCGTGTTATACAAGATTTATTGGTTCTGTTGATGCTAATAACAATCGGCTTTACCAGTCTGATCACCATATGCAGCGTGCTTTCGCGGTTGGTATTGAGGGTGGGCTGCAGTATTGCGCTCACGCCCATGCATCCTCCCAAAGCCAAGCCACAGATCTCGCTCTGGCCGAGTGTAATAGGGTCATGCCGAGTAGATCGGGGTGCGTTTTATATGCAACTGGTAATCACATTGTTTATAACAGGGCCGTGTATTTGAGTCAGGTCGCGGAGCGTGAGAGACGGAAGACTACCGCGTCACAGTGTAGAAGTAGCTTCGCTAATCAACCTGTACAAGCGCTTTGCCGCTGGTATTGGACTAGCTCCGACCGTACGTGTTCTGGTGTAGTTTTTGGCTTGATTCGAAATGGGGGGCTTGATGTGAATGATCCTCGGTGTCGGCTTCAGGATCAATCAACGTCAAATTCTCCCACCCAAAGTTCAAATTTATCAACAAGTGCCAACCCGGCTGGCCAGGCGTGTATAAGGAAATATCAAGGCGTTCCCACTCAGGCTATTTGCAATGCCTTCTGGCGTAATGAGGACCAGAGCTGTGACAATACATTTAGAGCGATCATTACGGAGAGAGGCATTAACTTGTTTGGAGACACGTGTCGTGGGTTGGTTCCTGCTGCGACTGTTGTAGAACCCCAATCTTCTAGCCCGGCTGCTGGTTCTGGAAGCGCCCCTAAGCCAGCGGCGTCTAGGCCGGCCGAAAGGGGGCAAGCAACTACGGCTGGTAAATGCGAACGATTTATTAACCAAATCAGGTCACATAGTAGTCCCGTGGCTGAAGCCTGTAGGATCAGATACAAGAGCTTACAGGAAGAAACTATAGCTTGTAGGAGGGAACTTACATCGTTTATTTCTCAGAATTCAAAGGGACCAGGGACAAGTTTTGAATCCTGCGGCACTAGGTAGTTGTACGGCGCGATAGCACACATGCATGCTGTATGAGGTTATTCCAGAAGTTTTGAGTAGCGGTGATCTACAAGTTCATACCGGTCTGGTCTTACCCATCCCCGAGCGCCAGCGGTTGCTGCTGAGCGGCGTCGAGCCGTTAGACCCTCGCGTCCGCCGTCTGGACACTGCATCGCGCCGATCGATCGCGGCCGAAGCGGCCAGCGTGGCTCGTATCACGTCGCTGCCGTTCGCACCGATGCGTCTCCC
>CAZKWK010000158.1:0-2267 GCA_964556335.1 uncultured Bordetella sp.
GTCGGTTGTCGGCCAGGCTGAGCAGGTCAGGCCCGATGCTGCACTCATTGGGGAGTCGGGTCTGGTCGATTCTATGAAGCTCGTTGAGATCTGTCTCGCCTTGGAAGATGAGTCGCAGGCCCTAGGGTTTTCATTCGACTGGACCTCAGACTCGGCAATGTCTGCCGCGCGCAGTGTGTTTCGTACCGCGGAGAGCTTGGCAGATGAGTTTGCGCGTCAGTGGCAAGCCGCAAGCCCGCGAGCCTAGGGGTAAGGCTAGGCCTACCCCATGATCTTAGTCACAGGTGCAAGCAGGGGAATCGGCAGCGCGCTCTGCACATACTTTAGCGGCAAGGGCTTGCCGGTCTTGGGCCTCGCGCGGTCACCGGTACATGCAGACTTTGACACCGCGGTCTGTGATGTCACCGACCCGCAGGCATTGCGGGTGTTAGCCCAGAGGCTTCTAGCAGAGGGGCGGGGCGTATCTGTACTTATTAACGCGGCGGGTATTGCGTCGATGAATCTGGCCCTCACCACGCCGCCCGCAACCGCTGAGGCGATTGTGAAGACCAATCTGCTCGGCACCATTTATACCTGCCAGCAATTCGTACCCCACATGATTCGCGCGAAGGCGGGCCGCGTGATCAACTTTTCTACGATTGCGGTGCCCCTGGCGTTAGAAGGCGAATCGGTCTATGTGGCCTCTAAGGCAGGGGTAGAGGCCTTCACCCGAACCTTTGCCCGCGAAGTGGCAGGCTTTGGCATTACCGTGAACTGCATTGCCCCTGGCCCTATAGATACCGACCTCATTAAAGGTGTGCCCGACGTAAAAATTCAGCGCATCGTTGACCGGCAGGTTATCAAGCGTAAGTTCAGCCCAGCCGAAGTCTGTGCCCTGGCAGACATGCTTATGTCAGAGCCTGCAAGCACGCTCACGGGTCAAGTCTTTCCTCTGGGGGGGGTCTAGTGGGCATTCTGGCCACGCTCGAATCGAGGTGGAAGCAAGAGAGCAGCCCATTTCTGATCTTTGAAAACACCGCCCTGCGCTTTGGCGACTTGTCGGCAGCGGCCGCGCAGGTAGACCTTTCATCGGTGAAGCCCGGCGACGTAGTAGCGGTAATCGGCGACTTCACCGCGGCCAGTATTCAGGTACTCCTGCAGCTCATCGACCGTGGCGCGGTGGTGGTACCACTTACCTGGGATACCAAGACCTCACACGATTATTTCTTTGAATCTGCCCGCGTGTCTTGGGTAGTGGTGCCTGATGAGGCACTGGTCTACAGGGTTGGCCCTTTTACGGACCACCCCCTACTGCACAGCCTTCGGCAACGTGGTCATGCTGGCCTGGTCTTGTTTTCTACAGGCACCACCGGGCGCCCGAAGGCCATTCTTCACGACCTGTCGGTTTGAGACGCCGCGCCCGACCCTGCGCACCCTCAACTTCTTACTCTTTGACCACATTGGCGGCATCAACACACTGCTGCACACCCTCTACAACAAGGGCGTGGTCGTGGCTATTCAGAGCCGAACCGTGGCGGAGGTGTTAAGAACCTGCGCACAGCACCAGGTAGAGGTGTTGCCCACCACCCCAACATTCTTGCGGCTCATGCTTTTAAGCGGCATGGTGCCCGAGCAGGTACCGCGTAGCCTGCAGCTCATGACGTATGGCACCGAGCGTATGGACCAGCCCACGCTGGATGCTTTATGCGCGCTCTTGCCCTGGATGGACTTTCGGCAGACCTTTGGCATGTCGGAACTTGGCATCGTGCGGGTGAAGTCTGAGGCCCGAAATAGCCTCTGGATGAAGATTGGTGGCGAGGGTGTGGAAACCCGTGTCGTGAACAACGTTCTGCAGATTCGGTCTTCATCGAGGATGCTTGGCTATTTGAATGCCGACTCACCGTTTGATGATGAGGGCTGGTACGACACCAAAGATGTGGTGGAGCAGCGCGGTGACTGGATTAAGGTGGTGGGTAGAACCACCGAGGTTATCAATGTAGGGGGGCAAAAGTTTATGGCCTCAGAGGTGGAGCGGGTGGCGCTAATGTTTCCGGGGGTGTCTCTGGTGCGGGCAGAGGGGCGCAACAACCCCATCACCGGCCAACATGTCGAGCTCACCGTGCAGCCGCAGCCCGATAGCTCGGTACCCAAAGCCGATCTCGAGCAATTTCTACGGGAGAAACTTCCGGCCCACATGGTGCCGCGCAGGCTGCGGTTTGAGGCGGTATCGGTGGGGCATCGATTTAAGAAGGCCTGAACGATGCGGTTTCGTGAGGTTCTGCCTGCCG
>CAZKWK010000158.1:2277-4393 GCA_964556335.1 uncultured Bordetella sp.
ATGCGGAGATGATTCTGGCGTGGCGCACCAGGCCACGGGTAGCGAGCCAAATGGCTACCGAGGTGGGCGCAAGCCTCGAGCCCCACCGCGCTTGGCTATTGGGTTGCTACGACCGGTCCGATTATTACCACTGGGTAATTGAGTCTGACGGTGTGCCGGTGGGGCTCATTAACCTTGCCTCACTCGATTTTGGGGCACGGCGTAGCGCCTGGGGCTTTTATATCGGCGAAGATCATGCCTTGGGCCTCGGAGCCTTCGTGCCGCCTTACTTTTATAACTTTGTCTTTGATACGTTGGGGCTCAGTAGGCTCACGGCCGAAGTGCTTGCAACCAATGAGGCGGTACTCCGCCTTCATACGTTGCATGGCTACAAGCGCCACCCAGAGAAAGATCAGGCTGTTGTAAAGCTTGGTCAACCCGAGACGCTGTTGGCGCTGTCACTGGCCGCAGAAGACTGGCGGAAGGGCCGTTTTACAAAGATGCGCGCAGAGTTTCCGATGCAGCTATGGCGGGGTTCGCCGTTTGGGTCTGCCGGAGAGCCGCCTGCGAATTAGTCCTTTTTGCGTTCGCGGTTTGTCTGCTGTCAGTGATTTGTTAGCCGCCCAATTTCCCTTGGTGATAGGCATAGAGTGCCTGCGCCAAAATCAGGTCCTCTGCGGTGTCGATATCGACAGCGCGTGTCTTGGGGATAACAAGCCCTCGTTTATGTGGCCAAGGCCTATCGACTTCGGAACCCTTTGGCATGGCAACGGCGGGGTCGTGCAGCGATGCATTCGTTTTATTCCAAGAAAACATGCCGGCGTCACGAAAGCGTTTGGGCAGGTCTTGAGAGCGTGAATTGAAAAACTCGGGCAGTGCCATGCGAATACGCCCTTCCGGGTTCATTTCATAAGCGCGCTGAATGGGGGCATCAAACTCGGTAATCGAGAGTACTGACGAGACTTCTGGCTGAAGAAGCAACGAAAAGGCCGCACGGATGTCATCGGGCCTGAGAAGCAGGGCGGTTGCATAGAGAAGGCAGATAGAGTCAGCACGGATTGCTAGCGCCTGCACGGCGTCTTCGACCACAGGCCCCACATGGGTCATGTCGTCGGCGAGTGCCTCTGGCCGACGATAAGCGGTCGCCCCAGCCTGAGCAGCTACTGCAAGAATCTCATCATCATCTGACGAGACAATGATCTGCGCAAAAACCCCTGCATCGAGGGCGGTGGCAATAACATGCGCGATCATTGGCGTGCCAGCGATGGGATACACATTTTTACGCGGCACCCGTTTGCTACCCCCTCGGGCGGGAATAACGGCGATGGCGCGGTGGCTATCTTTTTTGGTCATGCCTTCTTACTTTCTAATCTTACGGCCAAAAAATCGTTGCATGTAACGAAATTAATCTTTACCATTTTCTGGCGATCACCACATTTTTTTCCTACTAAGATCTTATGCCAGTACCCAATTCTCTGCGTGTTCAAAAGAGGCGTGATGCCATGAGAAAGCAAGGCTTGCGCCCAGTTCAGATTTGGGTCCCCGATTCTCGTCGCCCCGAGTTTCTCACCGAGTGTAGACGTCAGTCTCTGCTTGTTGCTGAGGCCGACCAGAAAGATCGAGATCTTGGTGCGTTTCTGGATGAAAGCCTCGCGAGTATTGCGGGTTACGCGGATTGATTCGCGGAGACCTAGTGACAATCGCCTTGCCGGGCGACTTCTCTAAGCCGCGCCCGGCACTGGTTATTCAGTCACACTTCTTTGATCAGATCGATACGCTGACCGTTGCGCTCATCACCAGCGCGATTGTTGATGCTCCGTATATGCGAGTCACCATTGGCCCTACTGCGCAAAACGGGCTAAAGGCTATTTCTCAGGTTATGGTTGACAAGGTAATGACGAGCCGCATGGAACGGGTTGGCGAAGTTTTTGGGCGACTCGAGACCGAAGTTATGCTCGAGGTGGATCGCCGCCTTGCACTGTTTCTTGGAATTGCACGGTAGTGGAAAAGGTTGTGGCTTGACCACCATAGGCTCAGGTGAGAGCGTGCCAGGTTATGACGGCTAGGTCGTTGCGGTTTTTCTTCCGCGTTAGTCGCAGCCCCGAGATCGGCACGGGGCACTGGGCACGCTGCCAAG
>CAZKWK010000159.1:0-946 GCA_964556335.1 uncultured Bordetella sp.
TTGGGCTGCCCCGGGTGCGTGACGTCTTGGCCCATCTCGGCCAGGCCTATGGCGAAGACCGCTATCGTGTTTCCCCATTGATTCACCAACGCGTATTTGCCAAAAAGGCCCTCTATGACTGATTCCCATCACACCCATTCGCTGGCAGAGGCCCAGACGCTCGCCGAGGCGACCGCGCACGCCATGTGGTCGCGCGACCAGGCAGCCCGCGCGCTGGGCATGGCCTTAATTACCGTACGCCCTGGGTATGCCCTGCTCACCATGACCGTTCGCCCCGATATGGTCAACGGCCACCATATCTGCCACGGCGGCATGATCTTTACGCTTGCCGACACGGCCTTTGCCTATGCCTGCAACAGCTACAACAAGAACACAGTGGCATCGGCCTGCAATATCGATTTTCTTGCCCCGGGTAAAGAAGGCGAGGTGCTCGAGGCCGAGGCCCAAGAGCGCTCGCTCTCTGGCCGAACCGGTGTCTACGACGTCACCGTACGCACCCGCGAGGGCAGGGTGGTGGCACTTTTTAGAGGCAAGAGTTACCGCATCAACGGCGAGGTCATCGCCGGACTACAAGAAGCCGACGCGCGAGCAAACTAAGGAACGAAGGTATTCCACGGACAGCCCCTGACGCGAACTTAATTGAGGAGACAGACCAGCGATGAATGCCAAACGACATCCCTCCGCCCCTCTGGAGGCCATTGAGACCGCCAGCCGCGACGAGATCTCTACGCTGCAGCTCAAGCGACTGAAGTGGTCGATTCGTCACACCTATGACAACGTCGCGCCCTATCGCGAGAAGTGCAAAAAGCAGGGGGTACATCCCGACGACCTCAAGCGGCTCTCCGATCTCTCGAAGTTTCCGTTCATGGTCAAGAACGACCTGCGTGACCATTATCCGTTTGGGCTCTTCGCTGTGCCGCGTGAGCAGGTGGCGAGGCTCCATGCC
>CAZKWK010000159.1:956-3008 GCA_964556335.1 uncultured Bordetella sp.
AGGACGCTTCATTACTTCCCCTAAAATCTGACAAAATTCTTTCATGCCTCTAGTGGCACCACCGGTAAGTCAATCGTGGTCGGCTATACCTGGCGCGACCTCGACCATTGGGCCAATCTGGTGGCGCGTTCGATTCGTGCCGCAGGCGGCCGGCCCGGCGATATGGTGCATGTGGCCTATGGCTACGGCATGTTCACCGGGGGTCTCGGTGCCCACTACGGGGCCGAGCGGCTGGGCTGCACCGTCGTGCCAATGTCGGGCGGGCAGACCGAAAAGCAGGTAACGCAGATTGTCGACTTTCGTCCTGACATCATCATGGTCACGCCATCCTATTCGTTGGTGATCGCGGAAGAGTTTGAACGACGCGGTATTGCTCCGAAGGATATTTCTTTGCGTGTGGGCATCTTCGGGGCTGAGCCTTGGGGCGAGGGCATGCGTGGGGAGATCGAACGCAAACTCGGCATCGACGCGGTCGATATCTACGGCCTCACTGAAGTGATTGGCCCGGGTGTGGCCAGCGAGTGCGTAGAGACCAAAGACGGCCCGGTGATCTGGGAAGACCATTTCTACCCTGAAGTTATTCATCCTGAGACTGGTGAGGTCTTGCCCGACGGAGAGCTCGGCGAACTGGTCTTTACCTCGCTTACCAAGGAGGCCTTTCCCGTCATTCGCTATCGCACCCGCGACCTCACACGCCTGCTCCCTCCCACGGCGCGGTCCTTTCGGCGCATGGGCAAGATCACGGGGCGATCGGATGACATGATGATCATCCGCGGCGTGAATGTCTTTCCGAGCCAGATCGAAGAGCTTATCTTGCGCGACACGCGCCTGTCCGGAAATTATCAGTTGATCATCACCCGCGATGGCCACCTGGATAACCTCGAAGTGCGGTGTGAGCTGCAGCGCGAGGCCACGGCCAGCATGTCCCCTGCCGATCACTCGGGGGTCGGGGGGGCACTGGCTGAGCGTGTAAAAACACTGGTGGGCGTTACGACCAAGGTTACGGTCTTGCCGGTGGACAGCCTGCCCCGAACCGAGGTGGGCAAGGCCAAGCGCGTCTTTGACGAGCGGCCCAAGCAGCTCTAATCCATTACCCGGTCCAACGCTACAAAGAAAGAACGAATCATGTCTGAAGCCTTCCTATGCGACGCTATTAGAACTCCCATCGGTCGCTATGGCGGCACGCTCGCCACGGTGCGCGCCGACGATCTGGCGGCGCTTCCGCTCAAAGCCCTTATGGAACGCAACCCGCGTGTGGACTGGGCGCAGGTAGACGACATTATCTTTGGCTGCGCCAACCAAGCCGGTGAAGACAATCGCAATGTGGCCCGTATGGCGGGGCTCTTGGCAGGCCTACCCATCGAGGTGCCGGGCACCACGGTTAATCGTCTTTGCGGGTCTGGTATGGATGCGATCGGTCTGGCCGCTCGGTCTATTAAGGCGGGAGAAACTGCACTGATGATTGCCGGTGGCGTCGAGAGCATGTCGCGGGCCCCCTTCGTAATGGGCAAGGCCGATGCCGCGTGGTCGCGTCAGGCCGCGATCTATGACACCACCATTGGCTGGCGGTTTCCCAACCCCGAAATGAAGAAGCGCTACGAGACCCATTCCATGCCGCAGACAGCAGACAATGTGGCCGACGACTTTCGTATCAGCCGCGAGGATCAAGATGCCTTCGCCCTGCGCTCGCAGCAGCGGTGGGCCGCTGCTCAGGCTGCCGGTCGCTTCGCAGAGGAGATCGTGCCGGTGACTCTGCCGCGCAAGAAGGGTGACCCCGTGGTCTTTGACACCGATGAGCATCCCCGGCCCGAGACCACGCTGGAGATGCTGGCAAAACTCAAAGGGGTCAATGGCCCTGACCTCACGGTCACGGCAGGTAACGCCTCGGGAGTTAATGATGGTGCCTGTGCCCTGGTGATCGCGTCTGAAGAGGCCGCCAAGCGCCACGGGCTCACGCCCCGCGCCCGCGTGGTGGGCATGGCTACAGCAGGGGTCGCCCCCCGCATCATGGGTATCGGGCCGGGGGAAGCGGTGCCCAAAGTATTGAAGCAG
>CAZKWK010000159.1:3018-4351 GCA_964556335.1 uncultured Bordetella sp.
TGCGCCCGCCGTACGCAAGGTGTTGGCCCAGACCGGGGTGCGACTGGACCAGATGGATGTCATCGAACTCAATGAGGCCTTCGCGGCCCAGGCGCTTGCGGTGCTGCGCGACCTCGGGCTCAGCGACGATTCCGCCCATGTGAACCCCAATGGCGGTGCGATTGCACTAGGCCATCCGCTAGGCATGAGTGGCGCACGTCTGGTGACCACTGCCAGCATAGAACTCGCACGCCGTAACGGACGCTATGCCCTGTGCACGATGTGTATTGGCGTGGGGCAGGGTATTGCCATGGTGATCGAGCGGGTTTAACCCCCAGTATTTCTCTGCGCGACTACGATTTACCACACCTCTCTTACTTCTAAAGGAAACCAGCCCATGTCCGACGTCGTTCTTACAGAGGTTCACGGAAAAGTCGGTCTTATCCGTATCAACCGCCCCGATGCGCTCAATGCGCTGAACAACGAAGTCGTCGATGGCATTGGCCGTGCAGTCGACCAGTTTGAGGCCGATGAGAACATCGGCTGTATCGTGCTCACGGGCAATGAGAAGGCCTTTGCCGCAGGTGCGGACATCGGACTCATGAAGTCCTATGGCTACATGGACACCTACAAGACCGACTTCATTACCCGCAACTGGGAGCGCATTCGTACGGCGCGTAAGCCTGTCATCGCCGCAGTCTCTGGATTTGCCTTGGGCGGCGGCTGCGAGGTGGCCATGATGTGCGACATGATCTACGCGAGTGATACGGCCAAGTTTGGCCAGCCGGAGATCAAGCTCGGCATTCTTCCGGGCGCCGGTGGCACGCAACGCCTGCCGCGCGCTGTAGGTAAGGCCAAGGCCATGGACATGTGCCTCACCGCCCGCATGATCGATGCGGCCGAGGCAGAGCGTATTGGGTTGGTGGCCCGTGTCTTTCCGGCAGACCAGCTGCTCGACGAGACCTTGAAAGCGGCTGCCACCATCGCAGGCTTTTCGCTCCCGGTAGTCATGATGGTCAAAGAGTCGGTCAATCGCGCCTATGAGTCGTCGTTAAACGAAGGGCTGCTCTTCGAGCGTCGTACCTTCCACGCCTGCTTTGCGCTCGAAGACCAGAAAGAGGGTATGGCTGCCTTCGTTGAGAAGCGCAAACCCGCCTTTAAGAATCGTTAGACCCGGAGCGCCCCATGTTTCAGTACCAGACCCTGGAGATCGAACATCGTAATGGTGTCGCTACCCTCTGGATGAACCGTCCCGAGGTCTTCAATGCCTTTAACGAGCAGCTCATCGATGAACTCGGGGCGGCTTGCCAGGCGCTTGACGCAGACGCGCAGGTTCGCGTGGTGGTGCTTGCCG
>CAZKWK010000160.1:0-4305 GCA_964556335.1 uncultured Bordetella sp.
TGTCGTCCGCACCACCGTCACGGGGGCCCATCGGGCCCACGCTCGCTCTGCTGACATCACCCCGGCATGCGGGCCTGTGAGCAGCACGATCGCGCTCACCGGCCGGCGTCGCACCGTCTCCGCGATGCGGGCGGGGGAGGTTTACCGCGACGGGCGGGTCATGCGCCGCAAGGACGGGCCGGTGGGGTGGGTGGAGGGGCAGGGCACGGCGCTGGATGCCCAGGACCCGCTGCGGCTTGCGGTCTGGAGCTATCGGCCGATCGAGGAGCGCGGCGTGCCCGGGCCGCTGACCCAGACCGAACGGAAGATCGCGCGCTATCTGGTCAACGGCTTTACCAGCAAGGAGATTGCGCTGGCCTTGGGCTGTTCGCCGCGCACTGTCGAGGTGCATCGCGCCAATATGATCGCCAAGATGGGCGTCAGAAACAGCGCCGAGATGGTGAGCCGTCTTTTGGCCGCGCCGCTTTAGGCCGGGGCTTTACCTTGCCTGCCCGTGCATTATGGTGCGCGCGCGCCCATGGCGTGCTGGCCCGAGTGGTGGAATGGTAGACACAGGAGACTTAAAATCTCTAGGCCGCAAGGCCGTGCCGGTTCGAGTCCGGCCTCGGGCACCAAGCCCCTCGTGGGAAAGCCAGCAAGTATCTGATAACGCTCATTAAATCTCTCTGGGTTCATCCCGGACGACTGGAGCGTAGACCAAATTGAAGACCAATCGGGCACCATACACCTTCCAAAAAAACGGCTATTACTACTTTTCCAGAAGAATTCCCTCCGACCTTAGGGGGAGCTACCAAACAGACAGAATCGTAGAAGCCTTACGAACGAAGTCTGCTCAAGTGGCTCGGGGGCGGGCGATGATGGCCGCAGCGAAACTAGACGAGTATTGGTCCCATTTGAGACTAAGTCAGATAGACTTGCCGGGTCGTAAGTTCCTTGTGCACGCGCAAATGGCTTACCAAAGGGTCTCAGTTCGAAGACACGAGACAGTTCCGGAAAAGGACACAGGGTCCACGATTGCGTCTCCGAGGCTTGCAGAGGCTGTAGCGCGTTATGTGGGCCACAAAGGGGCGGGTCGCGCTGACACATTCAGAAGGGCTGCTGAGAGGGCCTGTGGCTACCTTGTCGATGCTGCAGGGGAAAAGCCTTTGTCAGATTATACGAGGGCAGATGCTTTGGCGCTTCGGGATTTCTTGGTCGCCAAGGGTCTGTCCGGGTCATCAATCACGCGCATCTTGGGCAGCATCCGGGCGGTCATCAATTTCAATATTGGCGAACTGGCTCTAAGTCATGGGCATCCCTTTGTTTCAGTCTACTATGATCGCAGCCGTGGCGTCACAAAGCGCGCAACAATTCCTGAGGATGTCATTCGGTCCCTGCAGAGCAAATGCAAATCTATAAACGACGAGAAGAGATGGTTGATTGCCATTGTCTCAGACAGTGGGGCCAGACTTGGTGAAGTTGCTGGGTTGTTGCGTGAGGATATCGATCTGAATGCGCATGTCCCGTACATTGTGATTAGACCCCATCCATGGCGTTCGTTGAAGACCAAAGGGAGCGAGAGACGGGTACCGCTTGTTGGGGCTGCACTATGGGCGGCTAAGGCTATCTTGGCGCGGGAGACTGGAAGCAAGTTCGCCTTTCCCCTCTACAACAAGACATCCACGACCAATGCAAATTCTGCCAGCGGTACTTTGAATAAATGGCTCAAGGCGCAGACAGGTGAAGGTTACACGATCCACGGATTCAGGCATGCAATGCGGGACAGGCTGAGAGCCGTAGAATGCCCAGCAGATGTTGCGGATCAGATTGGCGGCTGGATCAGTGAGGGTGTTGGTCAGGGGTACGGAGAGGGCTATTCCATCAACGTCACGGCAAAGTGGCTGGAAAAGATCGTCCGTTAATGTCTTCGAGAACTCGCTGGATCGCCCCTCACTGACGCGCCATGAAGCACACCTAGCTAGCCGTAATGATGGGAGACCATTCGCTATGGCAGTCGAAATTTGCCCAAAGTTTACTTGCACATGTATAGCTGCTACATCTCAAGGGTAACTGCAGTCTGTCTATTTGGGGGATCAGTTGCAATTGCCAATAGCGTTTTGGAGGAGGCAGATTCAGGCGGTCCTAGTGATTTTGCCCTTTCTGATCCCGCAACAGCTCGTTGCATCAGACGATTTTTGCGGCGAGCCGCAATCCAAGGTGAGCATCTATGCCAGTATCCCTGTACTCCGTGCTGGGAACCTGTACGATTTCCTTGAAACTCAAAGTATTGACAGAACGCAAGGTATTGAAGCGTTTTTGCAGCGGTCTCCTGAACTAGCGGCAAGCTCCCAGAGCAGCCTGAGTCAGATCGCTACCTACCTCTATGCCTTGAATGATCTTTACAGTTACATGTCACGCGACTCTAGCGAGGGGATTGGTACGCTCATCTCCGAACGTCTTCGCGGTGAAATTGACTCGCTTTACTTTAATCAAAACACGCTGAATCGACGTATTAGCTTTCGGGAGGATGGCGTAGAAGAAGCCAAGATCGAATATGCCGCATATGGGACCTACACATTCATTAGCGAGGGCAACGTCTCGATCTCAATCAAGATTGTTCGATTAGGGGATGGAGAAACGCGGACATTTGTTGCTGTGGGTGCCCCTAGCTGCAACGAAAACGCTAGCTTCCAAGATATTCGACGCATTTCAATTTCCTAGTCGTTCTAGCATCACTAATCCTTTCGCGGGCAAGGTATGGGTTGGAGGAGATGGCGTTGGCGTGGGGACAAGAATGCGGGTCGCTGACGCGGCGGAGTACTGCTCGGCGCTATCATCAGAATTACCGACCAAGACAGATGTCATGCTTGCAAGCACTCTGGGACCTTATGTGACTGGTGCTCGCATTGATCCAGAAGAGTCCTATGTCGTCACAGATGATGGAACTGTCAGCACATTTGTGCCTGCAACCGGAACTTGTTTTCCCGCGAGCAATAACGCGACCGAAACAGCTGTGGTCCTTTGTCTCAAAACTCAGCCCTGACGCACCCTCAGTGCTACCTGAATTTGGTCTACGCTCCAGTCGTCCGGGATGAACCCAGAGAGATTTAATGAGCGTTATCAGATACTTGCTGGCTTTCCCACGAGGGGCTTGGTGCCCGAGGCCAGCGGTTCTATTCCCTCTGAAGGCATCGGCCAGCATCTAACGCTCTGATTTCATTGATAGTGGGGAAGCGGAATTAGATCAAGCTGGGCACTTTCTGGTCTACGATCTGGTCTACTATGCGGCGATCCGCAGATTTGTACGAGTTCTGCCTGCGCTAACCCTTCTCAGATTATTGTTAATGATAGTGGTGAGGGGGTGGGCATGGGCCAGTGGGGGGCACCCAGATCATGTACATAGGCTCTGCCAGCGGGGGGTGCTTCGAGATTTTGGGAAGAGGGTTAAGGACCTTGGGGGGACTACTCGAGGCCGAGCCTTGGGTACCGTGAAGGTGCTCTAGGGGCTTATTGTTACAACTTGCTATTGGTATACTATAGGGACCTGTAACAATAACGGTCTCCCAAGCCCCGGCCTATGCCCCATAGAAAAAGCTAACCCTGAGGTCGAGCACAGCCCCTTTCCCCCAGCCCTGCTCAAGGTGTGCCAATACCTCTCTCTCAGTCCAAGGTTGGTATGTGGCAACATGGGGGTCACACGCTTCTGTTGATGCACCGAGGGCCGACCAGCCAGAATTCGTCAAAAGAGATCAACTACAAACTCACCCATGCGAAAAATGCCTAGAGGCATAGCAATCATAAAGGCCATCCAAAGTTGAAACAATTGTACCAACGCGTTACCGCCCGGTTCAAAGCCTTCAATTGCTTCCTTCATTCCCAAAACAAAACATGGCGTGACGCACAAAAGGTAGGGAAAAGCGTCTTCTATGTCAGCGTCAAAAACAAACTGAAGCGTCCAAAATCCTAGTATCAGTAGCAGTATGCCAACGAAGAATTCTAACAGCATATCCTCCGGCTCCCCCAATACTTGTTTCTTAACTCAGCCTTCTTGTCCGTTAACTCATAATGAGCTACTCCCCAACTCTTGGACAGCTTTCCGGGTAATTTAAGTGACCTGCCCCCCGGAAGTTCCCTCAATCTGATGTAGAGTCTGCCCAACCTTTGAAGGAGCAGACGACATGAGGAAAAGCCGTTTCACCGAGGCGCAGATCATCGGAATGCTCAAAGAGCAAGAAGCTGGCATGGCCACGGCGGAGGTCTGCCGCAAGCATGGTCTCAGCCCGGCCTCGTTTTACAAGCTGAAGGCCAAGGATGGCGGGCTGGAGT
>CAZKWK010000161.1:0-4295 GCA_964556335.1 uncultured Bordetella sp.
CGAGGCCGACGAGGCCATCACGATGACCCTCTCTGCTGGCACCGGCTACGGCCTGGCCAGCGGCACGATGACCACCATCCTTCATGACCAACCCTTAACCCTTTCCATTGAAGAGGTCCACAACCCCAACGAAGGGGATGCCGGTTGGGTCACCATCCGCAGCCGTATCAATGGCGTCCTCACGAATAACCCTATCCAGAGCGGCCTGCATGTGAAATACCAGATCACCGGGGGGGGCACAGCTGCCCGGGATACGGATTATGTGGCACCGAAAGCAACCATCAACACGGATCCAACGACCTACAGCGCTGAAGACCTCATCTATCTTCCCTATGGGGCCAGTGAAGCCAAGCTCTATATATCCGCCCTCGCCGATGCCATCCGCGAAGGCAACGAAACCATCACCCTTCAGCTCCTGACGCGCGACGAGAGTACGGGTGGCCCAAACCCATTCACCTACCAGCGCTACCTGGTGGATGGCAGCAAAGCCAGCGCCACGGTCACCATCAACGACAGCACCGCCTGGAGTCCGGGTGTGGCGATCACCCCGCCCAACCGCACTGGAACGGCCACCATCCGTGCCTCGGTTAACAGCAATAATCAGCAGCAGGCCAGCGTGGATGTGCACCTGCTCAGCCAGCCTATGGCTGATGTCACGGTGAAGTTGCCCAAACCCAGTGGTACCACTCTCAGCGGCACCACTCTTCATACCGACAGCAACGGCACCCCCTACCTCACCTTCACCCCCAGCAACTGGAGCACAGCCCAGAGCGTCACGATCACCGGCCTCAGCGACAGCGTTAATACAACCCTCTCCGCTACCACCAGCAGCACTGGCGATTCCTTCTATTCGGGCAAAACGGCCAGCCAAACCATCGTTCCCTTCGGCTCCACCACGGATCTGCCTCTCACCCTCTGGGAGGGAGGCCCAGAGCAGGTCTTCACGCCTACGGTCACCGTTACGGCGGTTGACGGCACGGAGGGGTCCACCAATGAGTTCGGTTTCACCCTCAACCTCGATGCCCCCCGGGTTGATTCCGACCTGGAAGTCTTCTTCACCCTCGCCGCCGGCAGTGGTTTCCAGCTGAGCGGCAACGATGCCGATGTCACCACCAGCACAACGCAGCGCAGCTACAACCCATTGCTGCTCACGGGCGGCAGCGCCTACGCCGACCTCGGCAGCCTCGCCACGGTGGGAAGCGGCGGGGTGTTCAGCGCCGAGGCCTGGGTGCGGCCCGATGGCACCAGCACAGCCAATACGGCCGTTCTGGAATTTTCCGATGCTTCTGGGGCGAACGAAATCATGCTCGGGTTCGTGGCAGGCAGCCTCAGGCCCCTGCTCACCCTGGCCAACAGCTCTGGCACTTCAATCGGCACCATCAGTGGCGGCAATGCCCTCGTGGCGGGCCAGTGGAACCATCTGGCCTTCAGCATTGACGGCAACCACACAGCCAACCTCTATCTCAATGGCAGCCTGGTAGCCAGTACTCTCCTCAGTGCCGTACCCCTCAGCGCAAGCCGCAGCCGCAACTGGGTCGGCCAGAGCAGCCGATCGAGCAGTGGCTTCCTCAATGGCGCCGTGCGGGATGTACGCGTCTGGAACAGCTTCCGCTCCGCCGAGCAGATCCAGGCTTCGATGCTCAGCAGCAACGCCAGCGGCAGCAACTTGATCGGCGCCTGGAGTTTCAGCAATGGCAGCGCCAATAACCCCCCCCAAGGGCTGCGCCAGACCGTCTATCCCCAGTTCGTTGGCACACCATCGAATACGTTGCCCGATAGCAGCACGGCTGGCCCCGTGCTGACGGATACAAACGGCATTAACGAAACCGACAACGTACCCGGTGGCACTTTCACCGCCATCGGCTTGGCCGATGAGTTCGGAATTCGCTGGGAAGGCTATATTCGTATCCCCCAATCGGGGAGCTATAAGTTCCAAACCATCAGCGATGACGGCATTCGGCTCACCTTGAAGCAGAACAACGCCAATGGTGCCAGCCTGGCTGCGATCAGTAACTCTATCCCGTACAGCATCAACAACTGGACGCCTCACGGTGCCACCATCAACACCAGCAGCAGCGTTTCCCTCAACGCCGGTGATGTGGTGTGGATGCAACTGGACTATTTTGAGAACGGAGGGTCTGCCAAGACCGAACTGCAGTGGATCCGCACACCTTCTGGTGGTAGCGCCATTACGGAGGACATCCCCGCCAGCGCTTTTTACCTGACGCAAGCAGGTGCCGCCGCCGGAGCAAGCCCCAACGCCGTCACCGGTGGCAGCGCCGCGGCTCTCCTGGGTTCGGCCCGCTTCGAAGCCACCCCCACCTATGGGATTGTGATTCCGGTGGGGGGCAACAGTGCCGTGGTGCAATTCTCCGCGATTGACGATTCCAGCGCGGAAGCAACCGAATCCATCTCCCTCAACCTGAAGGGCAGCGGACGCTACACCACGACTCCAAATTATATCAGCACGGCTAATCTCGACGACAACGACACCGCCGGCTTGGTGTTCAGTCTGTTCAACGCTGATAAGAGCACCTGGACCGTTGCCACCAGTGCCACGACAAATGAGGGGGATGCGACCAGCACTCCGCCTAGCCACACAACCATGGGTGTGACTCTGGCCACCAAGCCCAGCACGGATGTCACCGTCACCCTCAACCCTATTTCTTATGCTAGCGCTGAGCTGCAAGTTAGTAGCAGCAAAACGCTGACATTTACTCCTGCTAACTGGAACCAGCAGCAGCAGCTTATTCTACAGGGCGTTGATGATCTTGATGATGATCGTGATAAGACCATGTCGTTGAGATTCACGGTCGCTAGTGCGGATCCTGAGTACAACGGGTTGCAGCCCACTCTTCAGGTGACAAACGTTGACAATGATGCTGTTAATGATTCCTCTAAAGGCGCAAATGTGAATGGGGGCGGGCCACTTGTGAGCATCTCTTCGCCAACGTCAGCCTCCCTCGTGGAAGGCAGCACCAGCACCAGTTCCTTTGTGGTGACGCTCAAAGATAAGTCCAGTCAGGATACGGTGGTCTACTTTGATCTAGATCGTAAGGTGGGCAATGCCCTCGATAATGATGTCCTGATTCAGCCAGATGCTGGATCGTCAACGCTGTCTGGCCTCACCCTGCTTGGCTTGCTAAAAGGCGGCCAGTTGTTTACGCAAGTCGACAACGATGGAATTAAAGAGACGAAGGACACATTTAATGCCAAGAAACTATCCGGAGCTTTCACCAGTACCTGGACGGGCTGGCTGCGCATTGACCAGTCTGGGAGCTATTCCTTCCAGACCCAAATGACGGGGGGCAGCCTTAGCCTGTACGTGATTGATCAAGCCCAATCAATCATTTCTGGGACTACCGTTAACGGTACTAGCGGATCTCTGAACCTAACCGGCGGTACCTTTGTTCCCATCAGGCTCGAATTTACAGCCAGTGGTTCCACAACAGTTGATCCCTCTATTTCACTTTTCTGGACCAGGCCAGCCAGCAATGGCGAATCTGTGCAGGAGTTGTTGCCCGCAAGTCAGCTGCAGAGAGTGCAGGGTCGCCATGTGGTGATCCCCGCTGGTGCGACCAGCGGCGGTTTCAACGTGAGCGTTGTGAATGACAACGTGGCCGAAGGAGTGGCCGGAGTCAGCACCCAGGAGAACCTCGCGCTCGTCATGCTCGATCCGCAACCGATTGAAGTTAGGGTGACGGATTGGCGGGGAACCGCCCAAGCAGCCCAACTTACTCTCGATATCAGTAGCAGCAGCAACCGCGAAGAGAGCTATACCTTGGCCGCTGGCACCGTCCTGAAGCTGATGGGCGATCCGACTGTCGCATCCACCATTCGTGCCAAATACACCCTCTCCCAGCAGGTGACTCTGCACCGGGATCTCACCACCCTTACCTCGGGTCTTCTCACAGACCCCAGCGGTGCCAGCTACACAGGCGCGATGGCTGACCTGCTGACTTTGGTGAGCACGCAAGACGCCACCGGCTCCTACAACGCAACCGATACCTCCGTCTCGATTCAGGCCATCAGTAATTGGCAACCCACCAATTTCTCCGCCTCTTCCGTCGGCGCCTTCGGGTTGCCTGTAACACAAGGCGGCTACGCCAGCCCCACCTTTGTTGATATCGATGCCGACGGCGATCAAGATGCCTTTATTGGCAATAATGGTTCCATTCTGTTCTACCGCAACACCGGCTCCGCCAGCAGCGCCGCTTTTAGCACGCTTTCCCAAGGTGCTTTCGGATTGCCCGCGACCGCTACTGGCGGATTGGGATACGTGCAGTCCATATCCT
>CAZKWK010000162.1:0-4288 GCA_964556335.1 uncultured Bordetella sp.
TCGGTCGGGCGAGATCCATTCGATGCGTCCTGTAATGACCGGTGTGCGGGTGGACTCCAGCGCACTAAACCGTACCTGGGCTGATGCGCCCGGTAGTACCTTATCGATGAGATGGGGGCGTACCTGCGCCTCAATCGTGATGCGACTCTCCACCGGCACGATATCCATGAGCTTCGCACCAGCAATGACCACGCCGCCTTCGGTGGTGACCCCAACGCCCATCACCCGACCCGAGGCTGGGGCACGAATCTCTGTGCGGCTGAGTTCCCGCTCCGCCGCCGCGAGCTGATCGGTGAGGCCCTGCTGCAGGGCGAGAGCCTCCTGCAGCTGACGCTCCTGGTCTACTAGTCGGTTGCGCGGATAAAAGCCATCAGCCGCGAGTGCCCGCAGGTCGGGCAGGATCTCTTCCAGGGCATCCGCGCGGGACTGCACCACCAGCAGTTGCGACAGCACCTGCGATCGGCCTGCCTGCTCTAGGCTGTCATCTAGCCTGAGTAAAAGGTCACCTGCCGCGACCGTGTCGCCTTCCTGAATCAGTACCTCAGTGATCACGCCACCACGCGGATGCTGTACCACCTTGCGACGCCCATCAACCGAAACCATACCTTGCGAGGGCACCGCGGCGTCTAGGGGAACTAGTACGGCCCAGAGGACGAAACCGATGAAAAGAAAAAAGAGAATCCAGACTCCGCGTTTAATGGCTGCGTGCATGTTCTTGTTCCTTCTTTAAGGCGCGTCGAAAGGGAAGGACTTCGGAGGAGGGACCTAAGGCATGGATCTGGCCTTCTTGCAGAATCATCACGCGGTCGGTGAGCAGTAAAACGGTCGGGTCATGACTGATCAACACGACAGTGCTGCTCCATGACCGTAAGGAGGCGATGGCCGTGGCAAGGCACTGCCTGCCGTTGTCATCGAGATTGGCACTCGGCTCGTCGAGTACCACCAACGAAGGCTTTCCGAAGAGGGCTCGGGCCAGGCCAATCAGCTGGCGCTGTCCGCCTGAGAGCATCGACCCGAGCTCACCTATGGGTGTGTCGTAGCCGCGGGGGAGGCCAAGAATCATGTGGTGGATGCCACAGGCGTTGGCCGCGGCAAGCACTTCTTCGGGGTTGCTATTGCTGAACCGTGCGATGTTCTCAGCGATTGTGCCGCTAAAGAGCTCGATGTCTTGCGGCAGATAGCCGATCGCCGATCCCACGGCAACCCGGTCCATGGTGCGGATGTCTGATCCATCAAACCGTAAGGTTCCCAGCTGCGCAGGCCAGACCCCTACAAGCGCGCGTGCGAGCGTGGACTTCCCAGCCGCCGATGGCCCAAGAATACCCAGTACCTCTTTGGGCCGTAGCGTGAAACTCAGGCCCTTTAAGATGAACTTGCCGTTGGTCGGGGCGGCCACAAAAATGTTCTCTGCCGTGAGCTGGCCGGCAGGCTTGGGAATCTCCATGCCGCGTACAGGATCTGGGTAGTCGCCCAAGAGACGGTTGAGCCGCTGGGTGCTGACGATGGCTGAAAGGAATGTCTTCCAGTGGGAGAGCACGCCTTCGAGCGGGGCAAGGGCGCGGGTGGCTAAGATTGCCGCCGCGATCATCGCGCCTGGGGTCAGTTCCCCCTTAATCGCCAGCCAGGCCCCGAGGCCCAGTGCGCCAGACTGCAGCATGAGCCGCAGCACACGCGTCAGGCCACCGGTTACCGCCAGGATGGTTAAGGCCTCGCGTTGAAAGCTGCGGCCCTTGGCCTGTAGGGCCCGCCACCGGGCTGCCAGTGCGGGGAGCATGCCCAGCGACTCAATTACTTCCACATTACGAAGCTGGCTCGAGGCCGCGCCGTGGGCCGCGAGCGACCACTGGTTTGCCTGTGACAGCGGGGCGCGCGCCAGGTGTTCGGCGAGAATCGCAGTGACCAGCAGGACCGAGGCACCGATGAGCACGAACCAGCCCAACGCGGGATGCAACAGAAAGATGGTGACAAGGAAAATCGGCAGCCAGGGAAGATCTAAGAAACTCTGCAGCCCCGTTCCTCCAAAAAATTGTCGGATTTGTTGCAGGTCCCAGAGGGGCTGGCTAGGCTGGTTGCTCGCGGCCCGCAGCTGCTGCGTAAACATGGCGCGGTAGACGCGGGGCGAGAGGTTGTCTTCAAGCGCCTCGCCCAGGCGCGCCAATACGCCGCTGCGCACCCCTTCTAGCAGACCCGTCACCACAAAGAGCCCGAAGACCAGTGCAGTGAGTGCCACGAGGGTGGCCGTGCTCTGACTGGTCAGCACCCGGTCGTAGATCTGCAGCATGTAGAGGGCGGGTGCCAGGTAAAGAAGATTGATCACACCAGAGAAGACGACGACGGCGCCGAGCTGGCTTTTGTACTTCATGACTGCGGTGTAGATGTCCCCTGTGCTGAGTTCCCGGAGCGGAGGAACCGCCGCCCCTTTCGGGGTGGCGTTGTTGTCGATCGTTGACATAGCGAGGCGAGCCCGAGGTTGTTGTTGGGATTGCAGTCTCAGGTCAACAGCCGCGCGGGACTGCTCGAAACGGTTGGAATCTCTGATGCTGGCGGGCTAAGGTTCTTCGGGCTAGCAGCTGTCTACTGCGGGCTATGTGCTTGCGCTACTTGCACGCAGTGGCTGAAACCGCTTGGATCGGTAGACCGTTTGTCGTGCCCGTGGGGTGAGGACCAGTTGCCAGAGCTGCCCTTGACGGGACCGAAAGTAACCTGCACATCCCAGAAGGTAGTACGACCACATGCGATAGAAACGTTGGTCATACTGCTTGGCGAGTTCGGGCCAGGCCTCCGTAAAGTTCTTGTGCCAGGCCATCAGTGTGCGGTCGTAGTCCTGGCCGAAGTTGTGCCAGTCTTCCAGCACCCAGTGGCCTTCTAGCGCTGAGGTGATTTCTGTCGCAGAAGGAATTTTTCCGTTGGGAAAGATGTATCGATCAATCCAGGGGTCGGTGCGGGCGGTCGTGGTGTAGCTGCCGATCGTGTGCAGAAGGAAGATGCCTTCGGGATTGAGTACGTCCTTCGTGATCCGAAAGTATTCGGCGTAATTTTTTTCGCCTACATGTTCGAACATGCCCACCGAGACAATCTTGTCGAAGGGCTCGTCGAGGCTTCGATAATCTTGCAGCCGAATCTCCACGGGCAGACCATCACAGGTCTTCTTTGCGAGAGCCTGCTGCGCCTCAGAGATGGTGAGGCCAACCACGTGGGCACCGTAGTAGCGTGCTGCATGTGCAGCTAGGCCGCCCCATCCGCAGCCAATGTCGAGTAGCCGCTCGCCGGGTTGGAGATCGAGTTTCTGGCAGACCATGTCAAGCTTATCTTGTTGGGCCTGGGCCAGATCGTTGGTGTTTTCCCAGTAGCCGCAGGAGTAGATCATGGCCGGGTCAAGCATGCGCGCAAACAGGGTGTTGTCGATGTTGTAATGCCGGTGGGCAACCTCGCTGGCGCGGCTTACCGTTTGCAGATTGAAGAGCCTTGTTCGCAATATTCCCAGAAGCGCCAATAGGCGAGCACTGCCACGTACTTTGGCATCGAGATCGGTAGACAAAAGTCGGGTAATGCATTGGTCCAGGGCGGCGCAGTCCCAGTGCCCATCCATGTAGGCCTCGCCTAGGCCCAGAGACCAGCGGCGAAGTACCTTGTCGATCAGGCGGGGGTCGTGAACGTGGATATCGTGCGCACGAGAACCGTTGATTTGAATGTCTGCTGCCGCGAGGACATCGCGAATAATCTTTGGGGTCTTGGGTATTGTGTTGGGTGCTTCGTGTGCGTGATGCGCTGTGTGTAGGACATTTGTTCTGCCCATAAAAAGCTCTCCTCGACATGTGTCTCATAGGGAGACGGTGGCGAGAGCCTAGGCGACCGATAAACTGGTCATCCACGCAATGCGATGAGCCCAGCCCGGTGGCTACACAGCCTATGTTGAATTTCTTGTTTCGCGCGATACAACAGCCAGACTAGTAGGATTCGGTGTTCCCTCCTAGGCTTCCCAGTACGCCACGCCAGACCTCCCATATCCGGCCCCATGCGGCTCTGTCCTGCCTTCCACTTGCGCCGTCAAAAACTGCCGTCTGAACCATGACGATCTTGCTAGAGGGCTGTACAAGAACTACTTGCCCATGGATACCTTGCAGGGCGAAGGTGCGTTCTTTAAAGGGGAAAAGCCAGGTCTGATAGCCATACCCAAAAAAATGCGCAGCGATTCTCGGCTTAAAGAACTTTGGTACCTGGTTGGCATCCGTTGCGGATAGCAGAAATTCGAGTGGGATGATTTGTGTATCGTTCCGCCTTCCATCGT
>CAZKWK010000163.1:0-3469 GCA_964556335.1 uncultured Bordetella sp.
CACTGCAGGTACCCGCGCTAGTAAAGTCTCGACGATCTCTTCGCGCTCGGCGCCAGGTTGTGGCTGAATGATGAACTGCGCCACATTCGACTGGGGAAAGATAATGTCTAAGGGCAGGAAGAAGCGCGGCGCGCCCGAACCCACCCAGGCATTGATGGTGTCAATGCCGTCGACCTTGCGTACTTCGGCCTCGATACGCTGCACGGCTTGCTCCGTGGCTGCCATGCTGGCGCCTTCTGCCAGATAGACATCAATCAAAATCTCTGGTCGTGACGAGTCTGGGAAGAACTGCTGCTCGACCTTACCCATGCCCACGATACCGAGTACGAAGGTAAGCAGCGTGGCAGCCAGTGTCTTCCATGGGTTCTCCACACACCAACGTACGCTCGCCCGAAAGCGGCGATAGAACGGACCATCGAAGAGCTCCGCATGGGCAGACGTCGGAGGCGGCTTCAGAAGCCAGACCCCGAGCATCGGCACAAACAAGACAGAGACCAGCCAAGACACCAAGAGCGCGGCAGCCGTAACCGCAAAAATCGCAAAGGTATATTCGCCCACGGTGGACTTCGCCATGCCAATAGGCAGAAAGCCCACCGCCGTAATCAGGGTGCCGGTAAGCATCGGAATGGCGGTGAGGTCAAAGGCGGCCGAGGCGGCATCGATCTTCTTCTGCCCCTCTTCGAGCTTACGGATCATCATCTCTACCACAATGATGGCGTCGTCAACGAGAAGTCCTAAGGCGATGATGAGTGAGCCGAGAGAGATCTTGTGGATGCCCACGCCCCAGAGGTCCATGATCAAGAATGTCACGGCCAGGACCAGCGGAATACTAATCGCCACAATGAGCCCGGGACGCGGATCAATCCGCAGCGGATCGCGGTGCAGGCCCAGCGCCAGAAGGCTCACGCCGAGCACAATGGCAATCGCCTCTGCCAGGACAATCAGAAACTCTGAGACGGAGGCACCCACCACGGCTGGCTGGTCTTGGATCTGTTGGAAGTCCACCCCCAGAGGCAGCTGCGTGCGGATCCGTGCATCGGCCTCGGCGAGCGATTTACCAAGCAGAATGATGTTGCCGCCTTTTTGCATGGAGAGCCCCAGGGCTACCACCTGCTGGCCATTGAGCCGCACCTTGGGTGTCGGGGGATCGACCGTGCTACGACGAATCTCCCCTAGATCGCCAAGACGCAGCTGCAGGCCGCCCGCGCGGATGGGCATGTTTGCCAGATCGTCGACCGAGGAAAACTGACCCGCTACCCGTAGCGGAATCGCATAGTCTGGGGTTTGGAGGTCACCTGCCTCGACCACTGCATTCTGCTCGCTGATCTGCTGGCCCACGGCGGCTGCGGAGAGTCCGTAGCGTGCCAGCTGACTGCGTGAGAGCTCGATGTAAATCCGCTCCTGTTGCAGGCCAAAGACATCCACCTTTCCCACATCCTTGATCTTTAGGAGTTCGCCACGCACCATGCGTGTGAGGTCGGTGAGTGCAGCCTGCGAATAGCCCGGGGCCGACAGGGCATAGATCACGCCATAGGTATCGCCAAAGTCGTCATTAAAAAACGGGCCCTGCACGCCCTGAGGAAGGGTGTGGGCCATATCGGTCATCTTCTTGCGTACGGTGTAGAAGCGATCCGAGACCTCGTTAGGATCAAAGTCGTCTTTGACCTGGTAGATCACGGTGGTCTGTCCAGGCTTTGAGAAGCTTACGATCTTGTCGGTGTTGGGTACCTCTTGCAGAATGCGCTCGAGCCGATCGGCCACCTGGTCTGCCATCTGCATGGCTGTGGCACCTGGCCACTGGGCCTGCACCGTCATCACCCGAAAGTTAAACGGAGGGTCTTCGTCCTGACCCAGATTGAAGTAGCTCATGACCCCAAGAATTAACAGCGAGACCATGAGGTAGCGCATGAGGGCAGGCCTGCCAATGGCCCAGCGCGAAAGGTTGAAATGTCGAGACATAAGTGGAAGGAGGGAAGGGCGAGGTCAGCGCGCTCGCGCTAGGGCGAGACGCGCACGATCTGTTTTGTGGTGAGCAGATGGGCGCCCACAGCGACAATCTGCTCGCCTGGGTGCAGCCCCTCACGCACCTGGATGCGTTGGCCGTCGGTCTGCCCAACAGCCACCGCCTGTGCCCGGGTCTCCCACTGCCCGTCGGTGCGAAGCTCCACCACCATCACCGTGGTGCCGTCAACGACTGCGGTAAGGGGTACCCAGAGCGGTCCGCCTGCAGCCTGTGCGAGGGCAGACCGACTATCGCTGCCGGCAGCCACCGGTAACCGCGCAGCGCCTACTGGGGCGACAGCACGCTGGGGCGTGAGGCGTGCGAGCAGGGTGCCCGCCTCAATGACCTGGCCTGATCGCACTGATAGCTGGTCTACCCGCGCATCCGCAAGGGCGCGCACGCTGTAGAGACCCAGACGGTCGAGGCTCGCCTCATACTGCGCACGGGCGAGTGTGAGCATGGTCTGTCGCCGCTCCCATTCGGCCTGAGAAATAAACGACTGGTCACGCAGTCGGGTGTAGCGGGCGAAGTCGGCCTCGGCGGTGGCAAGCTCGGCCTTGGCGGCCTGAATCTGCACCTGTGCGGCAGAGTCTGCCAGTCGCGCATCCCGCGGATTGATACGCGCGAGCGCCTGACCCGCCCTTACTGTGTCGCCCGTAGCGACCAGCACCTCAAGCACTTCACCGCTGAGTTCGGCCCGAACCACACGCAACCGGTCTTCTGTGGGCGCCGACTGCGCTGCCCCTGGTGTGGCCGCCGAGCGCTCTGACACGGTAATGACCTTGACCAGCGGCGGTAATGGCGGCGCCTGCGGCTTCTCGCCACAGCCCGTGAGGAGAAAGGCCAGGGCAAGACCAGGCCCAGCGACACGCATCAGAGAGGTCTGCCTCATGGTGCTACTCCCCCCGAGGGGGCTGCTTACGGCCCACTACATAGCCGCAGAGGAAACCGACCAAAAAAATCACAATCCAGCCAATGACCATTGCCTGTCCGCCTTCTTTACGTTGAGAAGAATTATTGTTGTGGCGCTGCTAGCCTAGGAACTCGGGGGGACGCTTCTTTACCCATTCAATAAACTTGGCCACCTCGGGATGGCCGCGTAACAATTCCCAGGAGTTGTATTGTCGCGCAAGTTCGCGCGGCTTGAGGGCCTGATGGATCTTGAGATGGCAGACCTTGTGCAGCTGAAATTTCTCTCGGCCGCCCTGCGACCGGGGCGTGAGATGGTGTTCATCGACGGTTGGTCCAGGAATCATGATGCGGTCGCAGAGTGGGCAGCGCAGATCTTCTTCGGGCAGAATCTGACCGCCGAAGGCGTCTTGGCCTTCTTTCCAGCGGAGTGATCGTTTTGCAACCATGCCGCAATCATAGTCTTACCGCATGACGCTTCTTGAATCCTTGGCGGCAGTCCTGGGCCTTCTGGGGGTTTTGCTTGGGCTTGCCCAACGGCCAGGGGTCTGGATACTC
>CAZKWK010000163.1:3485-4287 GCA_964556335.1 uncultured Bordetella sp.
GGCCTGATGGGCGTGTTTATTGCCCTCTCGTTCTGGGGCCTCTGGCGGTGGCGCTCGCAGTCTCAGGCAGAGGAGACACAACCGCAGTGGCACGGCGTCTGTGGACTGCGGCGTGTGGTGCTTGTGGGGGGAGCCCTCTGGCTGCTCTTGGGGGTGGCTTTGGGGCGAACTGAGAACCCGCACGCCTGGCTGGACGCCTGGGTCACCGCCACAAGCCTGCAGGCCATGTGGCTCATGGCCCAACGTCGGCTGGATTGCTGGGTCTTCTGGGCCGTGGCCAACGGGTCAGCGGTGGTTCTTTTTGCCCAACAAGGCCTCTGGGCCACTACGCTGCTCTATGTGGTGCAGTCTGGTCTTTCTTTTGTGGGTCTTCAGCGTTGGCGGCGCTCTGTTCCCTCCGCACCGCAATGACACCCGCCAGCACGCCATCTTTTGATAAGTCGCGTTTGGACGCGCGTTCGGTACGTCGTGTCGCCGTGATTGGCGCGGAATGCACAGGCAAGACCAGCCTCTGTCAGACCCTCTCGCAGCGGCTCCCCGGGATCGCTTTTACAGAACCGCTGCGTCTATGGGTAGAGGAGAAAGGTACCCCCCCGGGGCGCGAGCAGCAGCGGGCATTGCTCACTATGCAGCAGCAGGCCGAGGCGAAGGCAGTACAGCAGGCGCACACCTTGGGACGGTCTTGGGTACTCTGTGACTCTGCTCCTCTGCTGACTGCGGTCTACAGCGAGATCTATTACGACGACCAAGGTCTCTACGAACTCGCCTTAGCCCATCACGCCCAGTCTTATCAGGCAACACT
>CAZKWK010000164.1:0-4277 GCA_964556335.1 uncultured Bordetella sp.
AAAGAACTGCGTCATATCGACGATCAGGTCTCGCACCACCGGAAGCCCCGGCAATGGCTTCAACACGATGGGCTCTTTGAGCTCCCGCAGATTCGTGGTGCAGGCCAGTCCATTCTTGCCATTAATGTTCATGGCATCGCTGCCACAGACCCCCTCACGGCACGAGCGGCGAAAGGAGACTGAGTCGTCAAAGTCGGCCTTAATGCGCATCAGCGCATCGAGCAGCATCTTGTCGGTGGGTTGGAGTTCAACCGTAATGTCTTGCATACGCGGCTTGGCATCGACGTCGGGGTCGTATCGGTAAATAGAAAAACGAACAGTGCGTGTGGCGGTGGTCATACCTTGATGTCCTTATCTGCGGCGTGTCCAGTAATCGGTACTTAAAAGGTGCGTTTCTTCGGCTGGAAGGTTTCTACCGTGAGCGGCTTGAGATTCACCGGCTTATAGTCCAGACGGTTCCCTTCCGAGTACCAGAGGGTGTGACGCATCCACTCCGCGTCATTACGCTCCGGGAAGTCGCGATGGGCATGGGCGCCACGGCTCTCGGTACGGGCCTCCGCAGATACGATCGTGGCCTTGGCGGTTTCGACCAGATTGGCAAGCTCCAGCGCCTCAATGCGCGCGGTGTTGAAGACCTTCGACTTGTCTTTCACGTGCACGTGCTTCGCCCGCTCGGCAAGGGCCAAGATCTTCTGCTTTCCATCAGCAAGTAGCTCGGAGGTACGGAAGACGCCGCAATAGGTCTGCATGGTCTGACGAATATCGCCGGCAATGTCTTGTACCTTCTCGCCGGAAGTGGAATGGTCGATATGGGCCAGTCGCTCAAGCGCCGTATCGGCGCCATTTTCTGGAAACGACCGGTGTGAGGCGCTCTGCAGCTTCTGGCCCACGATGTGGTTCCCCGCAGCCCGGCCAAACACGACCAGATCGAGTAACGAATTGGTGCCCAGACGGTTGGCGCCATGCACCGAGACGCAGGCACACTCGCCAATTGCGTAGAGCCCTGGCACAATCTCGTTGGGGTTGCCGTTCTTCGGGGCCACGACCTGTCCATAGATGTTCGTGGGGATCCCCCCCATCTGATAGTGAATCGTCGGCACCACGGGAATGGGCTCTTTAATGGGATCGACGTTGGCAAACTTCAGCGCAATCTCCCGGATCGAGGGGAGTTTTTTAAGAATCTTGTCTGCGCCGAGATGGTCGAGCTTGAGAAGCACATGGTCCTTGTTCGGCCCACAGCCGCGGCCCTCTTTAATTTCCTGATCCATGCTGCGGGAGACAAAATCGCGCGGTGCGAGGTCTTTGAGGGTCGGTGCATAGCGCTCCATAAACCGCTCGCCATTGCAGTTCAGGAGAATGCCGCCCTCTCCGCGCACCCCTTCCGTGATGAGAACACCTGCGCCGGCGACGCCTGTGGGGTGAAACTGCCAAAACTCCATGTCCTCGAGCGGAATACCCGCGCGGGCGGCCATACCCATCCCATCGCCCGTATTGATAAAGGCATTGGTGGAGGCAGCCCATATGCGGCCGGCGCCTCCCGTGGCAAAGACAGTAACCTTGCCCTCGAGCACCATTACCTCGCCCGTTTCCATCTCGAGCGCCACGACCCCAACACAGGCGCCTTCGCTGTCTCGAATGATGTCCAACGCCATCCATTCCACAAAGAACTGGGTACGCGCCCGCACGTTGCGCTGATACAAGGTGTGGAGCAACGCATGCCCGGTGCGGTCTGCTGCTGCGCAGGCGCGTTGGACCGGCTTTTCGCCTAGGTTGGCCGTATGGCCGCCAAACGGCCGCTGGTAGATGGTGCCGTCGGGGTTACGGTCAAAGGGCATACCGAAGTGTTCGAGCTCGTACACCACCTTCGGTGCCTCACGACACATGAACTCAATGGCATCTTGGTCGCCGAGATAGTCTGACCCCTTGACGGTGTCAAACATATGCCAGTACCAGTTGTCTTCGCTCATATTCCCCAAGGACGCACCGATACCGCCTTGGGCGGCGACCGTGTGGGAGCGGGTGGGAAAGACCTTCGAGAGCACCGCCACATTCATGCCCGCTTCAGCCAGCTGCAAAGAACAGCGCATCCCTGATCCGCCAGCACCCACAATCACCGCGTCAAAACGGCGACGCGGCAGATGGCGGGTTTGGTGCATTTGAACTTCTGCCATGTCTTAGACCCTCCAGAGCACTTCAATGGCCCAGATTGCACATCCGAGCAGCCAGACAATCGTGAATGTTTGTAGGGCTAGTCGCACCGATAACGGCTTGACGTAGTCCATCCAGATATCCCGCACACCCACCCAGGCGTGATAGAAAAACGCCAGAAATGCCAGCAGGGTGAAGACTTTCATCCAGGTCTGCGCGAAGAGCCCAGACCAGCCGTAATAGCCGGGTTCTGGTGCAAGCAGAGCGGCTACCACCAGCACCACGGTGTAGCAGCCCAGCACAATGGCTGTAATGCGCTGGGAGAGCCAGTCTCGCAGACCATAATGCGCGCCTACTACAAGGCGCTTCTGACCAATAGGGGCGTCTGCCATTAGAGAACTCCGAAGATCGATAGCCAGGCCAAGAGGGAGACCACCAGGCTGAGCCCCATAAAGACGGATGCAATGCGCGGGCTCGATTCTTTGGTGATGCCAATGTGCATGTCACTAATGAGGTGACGGACGCCACCGAAGAAATGGTGGATGAAGGCCCAGGCCAAGCCGCAGAGGATGAGCTTCACGATGACCAGATCGGTCACGTCCATCAGCGTGGCGTAGCTCAGTTCCGAGGTCAGGCTCAGGTCAAAGAGCCAGACGATGATGGGCAAAGAAAGAAACATGGCCGCACCGCTGATGCGGTGCAAAATAGACATAACGCCCGTAATCGGCAGTCGGTACCCCAGAATCTGACTGACATGGATATTCCGAAACTGCGGGCGAGGTTTTCGCGGCAATTCTGACATTCGCGCTCCCTGAAGTATTTTTTTGTGTGCGTATTATAGGACGGCGCCTTTGACACCGCCTAGGGTGAACCCTAAACTGCAGCGTCTTCCAAAATTCCTTTTTCTTTTGTCAACCCTATTTGCAATGCAATAAGGAGCACCAGATGTCGCAGAAATCCCCTATGCGTGTATCGGTTACTGGCGCGGCGGGCCAGATTGGCTACAGCCTTTTGTTTCGTATCGCCAGTGGCGAAATGCTGGGCAAAGACCAGCCCGTAATCCTGCAACTGCTCGAGATCCCAGACGAGAAAGCCCAAAAGGCGCTCAAAGGCGTCATGATGGAGCTAGAAGACTGCGCGTTCCCGCTTCTTGCGGGCATGTCAGCACATAGCGACCCCACGACCGCATTTAAGGACACAGATATCGCCTTGCTGGTCGGCGCGCGCCCCCGGGGGCCCGGCATGGAGCGTAAAGACCTGTTGTCGGCCAACGCCCAGATCTTTACCGCCCAGGGTAAGGCGCTAAATGCGTCTGCTTCGCGTGGGGTAAAGGTGCTGGTGGTCGGAAATCCCGCGAACACCAATGCCTATATCGCCATGAAGTCTGCGCCAGATCTGCCTCGCAAGAACTTCACTGCGATGTTGCGTCTTGATCACAACCGGGCTGCCTCTCAGATTGCCGCAAAAACCGGAAAGCCCGTCTCCCAGATCGAGAAGCTCTGCGTCTGGGGCAACCATTCCCCCACCATGTACGCGGACTATCGATTCGCCACGATCGCAGGCCAGTCGGTGAAGGCCATGATCAACGACGAAGAGTGGAATCGTAGTACGTTCCTGCCCACCGTGGGCAAGCGTGGCGCCGCCATTATTGAGGCCCGGGGGCTCTCCTCGGCGGCCTCTGCCGCCAACGCTGCCATCGACCACATGCGTGACTGGGTCCTGGGTACGGCGGGTCGCTGGGTCACCATGGGGATTGCCTCCAATGGCGACTACGAGATTCCTAAGGATGTGATGTACGGATTTCCCGTGACCTGTGCCAATGGGGAGTACAGCGTGGTTCAGGGGCTAGAAATTGATAGCTTTTCGCGTGAGCGTATGACGCACACTTTAAACGAGTTGCTCGAGGAGCAGGATGGCGTGAAGCACCTGCTCGGTTAGCGACGCTACGACAAGCAGGCGGCAATGGCGGGCCTTCATCCTGAGGACGTTTTGGTCTCCACAGGAGGCATGGAGGGGCCCGTTATTGCTTGCGAGCACTATGCGGGTGATGTCAAGAAGCTTACCAAGGCGCTGGGTCTTCAGGCCGCCCGTGGGCATGATTTCGATGTCACGATAGACCTCGAAGACGG
>CAZKWK010000165.1:0-4277 GCA_964556335.1 uncultured Bordetella sp.
CCACTTGGCCCACGGGTGTGGTGCTCGCGGTGGGCAGCCGGCAACGCCTGCTGCTGATGGGCCAGCTGCAGGCGCGACCCAAGCTGTTGCGGTCGGCCGTGACCACCGAAGCGGAGGCCCTGGCCAGCGTGCGGCTGCACCAGCCCCAGCTGCTGATCATCACCGACTGGCTGGAGAGCGGCAGCGTTGTGTCGTGCGTGCAGACCGCCCTCGAGGAGGTGCCGGGATTGCGGGTGTTCATGATCGTGAGCCAGCGCGAACTGACCCCGGAGCTCCGGACGATCGAGCCGCTCCTCGACGCGATGCTGTTGGAGAGCGACCTCGGCTGTGAGGAAGCCCCCTTGATGAGGGCCTTCCGGGAACTGACCCGGGGCCAGCGCTACCGCAGCCCCTCCCTGCGGGCCGAATCTCCGCCGGAGTCGTCCCGGGCGGCTGAAGTGCCAGCCGGGGTGCGGCTCACCCCGCGGGAAACAGACGTGTTTGAGCTGATGGGCCAGGGTCTGCGAGACCGGCAGATCGCCGAAGCCTTGGGATTGAGCCACGAAACCGCCCGCACCTATGTGAAGGCGGTGCGCCGCAAGCTGGGCGGCGGCAGCCGGTTGGCGGCCGTGGCCAGCCGCTGGGGGCGCTGAGGGATGGCCAAGCTCTGCTTCCGCGCTCTGCCGCGGGGATCCGCATGGAACTGAGAGAGGAGGTGGTGGCCTTCCGCGGCCACTACCGGGAGACCTTCGATTGGATCCTCCAGGCCGGCGGCACCAGAAGCGTGGTGCTCGCCATGGGCGACCGCTTTCCCCTGCTCCTGCTGGCCCAGGTGTTGGTGAGGCCGATGAAGCTGCGGGCGGCGGTGACCACCGAAGCCGAGGCCCTCGCCAGCGTGGGGCTACATCGGCCGGATCTGCTGGTCTGCTCCGACTGGCTGGAGAGCGGCGGCGTTGTGTCGTTGGTTCGGGAGGCCCGCCAGGAGGTGCCGGGGATGGGCGTGTTGATGCTCCTCAGCCACCAGGACCGGGGCCTGCGGGCAGCGGACCTGCGCAGCCTCGATCAGCTGGTGGATGCGATGGTGCATGAGGACGACCTCAACGCCGATGACGCGCCCCTGGGCGCGGCCTTCATCGCCCTGTGCCTGGGCCAGCGCTACCGCAGCCCCTCCCTGCTCGCGCGGGAGTGGCCGCCGCCCGCCGTGCGGGAGCCGCAGGGCGCGCGGCTGACGCCACGGGAAGAGGAGGTGCTGGGCTGGCTGGCGCGGGGCCTGAAAGACCGGCAGATCGCCGAGGCCATGGGCCTCAGTTACGAAACCGTCCGCAACTATGTCAAGACGGTGCGCGGCAAGCTGGGCGGCGGCAGCCGGGTGGAGACCGCCAGGAGGTACTGGGCACCTTGAAGGAGGCCTCGTGCCTTCTGGCGGCCAGGCGGGCAGGAGCTGGAAAAAATTGACCCTCCCCTTTTGGGAGGGGTGAGGGGGGGAGGGGCTTGCGAGCCGAGCCGAGCGGGAAGAGGGTGTAGGTATTACATCAAGCGATCGTCCATGACTACGCCTCCGCTTACGACAACGGCAGCAGATATCAATCTCAAAGGCGCCCGTGCATTCATCAATGGACATTATTATGTTGCCACTTGGAAGGGAGGAGCAGCTGTTGACTGGTATGACGCTCAAAATTCCGCTTCGCGCCAAACCACTCTAATTGGTACAACAGGCTACTTGGCGACAGTATATTCCCACGCGGAAAACGAATTCATTTTCACTCAGAGCAACCGAGCGAATAATAGTGATATTAATCTCAACTTCGATGCTTTTCTAGGTGGTTCGTTGTATGGCGAGGTGTCCGGGACAAACCCAAGCCCAGGCAACTTCTATTGGCAGTACGATCCGTATACCGATGCAAACGGAATAAAATTCTGGAATGGTCACAAGAACGGAAGTGCTGTAACCGGTATGTATACAAACTGGTATAGCGGCGAGCCAAATGACGTGAACAGCAACGAAGATTTTGTGTTGATGTATTCGGGGTCAAAAGGTACCTCCCAGTGGAATGATGGACCGGTCACGTATGCCAAGGGATACATCACCGAGTGGGGCGTCAGTGGCTCTTCTCAATTTATTCTTGGTTTTGATACGGCAGCGCCAGTTAATGCGCATGAAGCGAGTGCCGACAATGCCGCTAACTACGGGTCAGTAAAAATTACTTTTAACAATAAATATGTGCCAGGCAATTACGTCTACGACAAACCGTTGATCGCAATACCTCTCACCTTTGGTGGCTCTGCTGTCCATAACCAGGATTACACTGTTGCCGTCAAGGCAGAGGCAGGCCAAGGTAGTACCTACGTTCAGCACGCACTGGCCAGCTTCTCCAGTGCCACAACCAATCCCTTTGGTCTGTCGACCCTGTTGACCTCGAATGCCGCGGTAGGAATTGTTCAGCCCATTCTTGTTGATATCGATCATGATTATGATCTTGATCTTGTAACAGGTACCTATGGCGGTAATACCTATTTATTTCTCAATACTGGCTCAGTCACGGACCCTCATTTTATTAGATCGAACGGCTATTTGCTGCCGTCTCCTTACAGTTCTGGCCCCAGTTATTCCAGCCCCAGCCTGGTGGATATCGACAAAGACGGAGATTTCGACGCCTTCATTGGCACAGCTGATGGCAATACAACCTTTTTCAAAAACAATGGGTCGGCCACAACTGCTGCCTTTTCCCAATCCTCGTCCAGCAACTTTGGCTTGACTGATGTCGGCGACTATGCTGCCCCTACTTTGGTAGATATCGATGGTGATCAGGATCTGGATGCCTTCATCGGTAACAGCGCTGGCAACGTTGTTTTCTACCGCAATACTGGAACAATATACAATCCTCATTTTTCCGCTCCAACCGTCAATGCTTTTGGGCTAGGTGGGTATGGCACAGGCAAGTTGGTGGCTCCGAGATTTTTTGATATCGACAACGATGGCGATTCCGATCTCTTCATCGGCCACGGCGATGGCACAACACTCTTCTTCCGCAACACTGGCACTGCTAGTGTTGCATCTTTTGCGAATTCTGAGATCGTCTACGGCCAGACTAATCTTGGCTTGGTGACTAGCTTTGATGGTGATAATCTAGCGCCAACGTTCGGTGATCTCGATGGCGATGGCGATCTCGACGCAATCATCGGCAACAATGCTGGTAACTTTGTCTATCAGCGCAATGACAGCAAAGATCTTCTGTACGTTAAGCCGTCAGGCAGCACCTACGACGACCAAATCAATAGTGTTACCCTGCTGATCAAGCCAATCAATAATACCACGAGGAATGAGCCGCGTGATGTAACCATCACCCTGGGTAGTGACGTCGGGGTTAAGCTAGCGGGAGACAGCAGTACCTATCATATTTACAGCCTCGATAGCAACACCGCCTACTCCTTCGGCAGCAGCAGCACCCAGCAGCTCTGGCTCATTGACGACGAACCCACCCTGAGTCTTGGCCAGGGTCTAAAGCAGAGCATCTATACCAATTACGTCGCTTTAACTACAGATAACCTCGATTCAACCACGGCGGCCACCACGCTGTTTGATGTCAACGGTATCAACGAAACCGATGGCACAGGCGGTACCTTTACAGCGCTGGGACTGAACGATAATTTCGGTATCCGCTGGGAAGGATATATCCGTATTCCCCAGACCGGCAGCTACTTGTTTAATGTCAGTACTGATGATGGCGTAAAACTACTGCTGAAAAAGAATAATTCAACCGGGGCTTCTCTCGGAACCATTACTCACTGGAATGCCGGTCCAAATCCCCCCGCCATCTCGGCCTCCCTTAACGCCGGCGATGTGGTCTGGTTGCAGATGGATTATTTCGAAAACAAAGGCGCTGCAATTGCCCAACTCAATTGGCAACCCCCTGGCAGCACAACCTACCAAGTCATCCCCGGCAGCGCCCTGTTCCTGTCGGAGGCGGCAGCCCGTGGCAGCGTGGTGGAGCCCACCAGCGGCGAAGCAACAGGCCCAGGCTTCACCATCTACGCCAACAAATCGCCCGCCAGCGATCTGAACCTCAACGTGGGCTTCAGCACCACCAACGGCACCACCACCATCAACAGCGGCAATGCTCAGCGAGACGCCAATAGTCAAAGCATTGGTCATCTCAGCAGTGACGACTATGCCATTTATACCGATAGCGCTACCACCAGCGCCAAGCTTGGGCCCAATCCACAAAGTCTTCCCACCTGGTCGGCAAATAGTAGTGATACCTTTAATCTGTACTACAAGATCCTTAGCGATTCATGGG
>CAZKWK010000166.1:0-4269 GCA_964556335.1 uncultured Bordetella sp.
CTTCGGCATGACGAGCAGTGCCTGCTGCTGAAAATCAAACGGACTGCCCACCAAGAGCGACTCTGCGGGCCGGATACCGAGCCGCCGGGTGAAATAAGAAAAGGCCTCTGCAGTATCTACCGTGTTGGGCCCCGCCGAAGAGAGCGTGGCAGAGAGGAATATCCAGCTGCGATCGGGCGCATCAAACACCGGTCGTAAAGGCTCGGCAAGATCGAGCGGCGCGCCATGCAGGCTCAGCCCCGACTTGGTCTTCTCTAGCCAGAAGACCCGGTCAGGTGCCTGGCCCGTTCCTTCCTCGGCCAGATGGTCGTTGGTGGTCTGTCGCGTGAGCGCCTCTGTGCCTGCCTGAAAATGGGTGAGCCGCTCGATTAACGTGTCGGTACGATCCGCGAGTCGTTCCAATTCGGGGTGGCGCTCGCGGTTCAACCGCAGAGCGTCTTGGATTGGCCGCAAGGCCCCCGCCCAATCGGTAATGGCCTGTCGAGACGTTGCCCCCATCTCCGTCTCAAGTTTGGACCAGTCCCACTTTCCAAGCGCAAGAGACGCAAAGGCGGAACGTACGACCATAGAAGATTGTTCGAGGGACGCCGAGAGCTCAGCCCACGGCGCCCCATCGCGGGCAAGCCGCAGCCCCGCAGACAGCAGATCGCGCGCAAGGCTTGCGTACTGGTGGGTCGAAACCGATTCTGAGAATGCCTGACTTGCGGTGGGTATAAACGCATGGGCCTCATCGAGTACGACCACATCAAGCACCGGCAAGAGCGCCTGGTCCGCGTCGCGGCGCAGGGCCAGGTCTGCGCACAGCAGATGGTGATTGACGACAACCAGGTCAGCCGCCCAGGCCGCATTGCGTGCCTTGGCCACATAGCAGTCTGAGATGTGCGGGCAGCTATTTCCGAGGCAGTTTTCCCCGGTTGAGGTGACCCACGGTAGAACCGCAGAGTCTTCAGGAAGGTCTGGGCAGTCTGTGAGATCGCCCTCGCTCGTCTGGGCTGCGAATCGCTTCACCGCGCGGAGCACCTGCCAGTCCTGTGCACGGGAGAATCGGGCGTCTTGTTCGGCGGCCTCCATGCGATACAGACACAGATAATTGGCGCGGCCCTTCAGGCGGACGACGCGCGGGGCAACCTCCAGGACCTGCAGCAGCTTGGGAATATCACGGGTAAAGAGCTGGTCTTGCAGTGTCTTCGAGGCGGTCGATACCAGCGCCTTGCGTCCGGAGCGCAGCGCGGGAATGAGGTATGCAAAGGTCTTGCCCACCCCCGTACCGGCCTCTGCCACCAACGTTTCGCGCTGCTCGATAGCCTGCCAGACTGCCGAGGCAAGCCTGCGCTGCTCTTCGCGCACCCGAAATCCCGGCAGGGCCTGCTGCAGCAAGCCTTCGGGACCAAAGTGGTGGTCTATTTCAGGACTGATAAATGGCTCACGCCGGTTCATTCGGCGAGAGCTGCATAACAAGTTGTGTGATCTGGTCTTTGATCTGTAGCTTGCGCTTCTTCAGTCGCCTGAGCGCCAGCTCATCGGCGGAACCGTCTTGCTGCAATGACATAATGAGCTGGTCGAGTTCGCGATGCTCCTGCTCGAGTTCAAGCAGTCGCATCGGTAGGGTTCGAATGTCGAGGTCGGGATTCATGGCTTTGTGCGGCGCGTTTCTATGGCCTGCGCATGCTGCGCGACCGCCTCTTGTCTGGCTCTCTGCCGGGCACCTGCCTGAACCTGGCGAATCTGAAGCTCCATCGACTCCTGGACGAGTTCTAATTCACGCAGCGCGCGCGCGTACCCCTGCCGAACCTCTTCTAGGCAAGACGCGGACAGGAACCGCTCCAGACAGCCCAACTCTTGCTCCGCATAACGCCCACGGACACGTTGTCTTTCTGCAGCGAGTGCTGCTAAGCCGCTTTGTAGCCGGTCTTCCTGAGCCGCTTCGAAGTCGGTCCGCGTATCTGCGTGTGCGCCTCCCAGTGCAGCGGCAAAAGCAATCGCAAGCGTAAGCGCTAAATTCGGCATGACAGAAGAAAAAGGTCGAAGGCCCATAGGCTTCAAGTATGGCATCAACTGATCCGCTCGACACCCCGGCGCCGCTCAGCGCTCAGGTAGCCCTCGGACTTCATCTCAATGAGGCGGCTCGCCGTTCTTTTGAATTCGCCTGCCATGGGCCCGGCGACATAGAGGGCATCGGGCGCACAGTAGGCTGATATCGCTAAGCGCGTGCGGTGGTCGTAGAAGACGTCCACAAGCCAGGTGAGTCGGCGAGCCTCGGAGAACTGCAGGGGCGAGAGGGCTGTGACCTCGGATACGATCACTGTGTGGAACTGCTGCGCGAGCCATAAATAGTCGTGCATCGACCTTGGGCCACCAATGAGGGTGGAGGCGTCAAACCAGATGACACCGCCCGCGCGGCATCGGTAGGGCACCTCGCGGCCCTCGATAGCGATGGTGCCTTCATAAGACTCAGGCCCGTCAGCCAAGGACTCAAAAACCCGACGCAGGGCGGGCGTAGACGCTTCGGGCTGTGTCACCTGTACGTAGAAGTCTTCGCCCGAAAGGCCGCGCTGCGTAAGCCAACTCACCGCGCTATCGTGCTGATCACGCCGACGGTGGTCGGCGCCTGCGGCGAGCTCCACCACCGCAAGGTGCTGCTCGAGAAGACGTATCGCAGGAAGTAGTCGGTCACGGTGGAGCCCATCGGGATAGAGGCCCGAGGGCGGATAGTTGGAGGTCATCACGAATCCCACTTTGGCCTTGACGAGGGCCAGCAGAAGCCGCTCGAGAATCATGGCATCGGCAATATCGGAGATATGAAACTCGTCAAAACAAATCAGTCGATATCGTCGGGCCACTCGTAAGGCCACCTCGGCCAAGGGATCCTCGGTGCCGCGCAGATCGTACATCTCGCGATGTACGCCTCGCATAAATTCGTGAAAATGGACCCGAAGCCGCCGTTCAATACGAACTACATCGTAAAAACAATCCATCAGGAAGGTCTTACCCCGGCCCACTCCGCCCCATAGGTAGACACCGCGCGGAAGCGGCGGATGAATAAACACCTTTGCCAGCTTGCCTCCGCGCTGCGCCTTGTAATGTGCCCAGTCCGCCGCGCAGCGCTCTAGGGCAGCCAGCCCCGCAGACTGGCTCGGGTCAGGCGCCAGCGACCGCTCTGCCAGAACGGCCTGATACCGCGCCTCTACAGGGCCGATTGCCATAACTACATATTGAGTGCTCGTTTATCGGTGGCGAGCGCCGCCTCACGAATCACCTCCGACATCGAGGGATGGGGGTGACAAACGCGTGCGATATCTTCCGCAGAGGCCTTGAACTCCATGGCCAGTGCAACCTCAGAAATGAGATCTGAGGCCGTAGCGGCGACAATATGGACTCCAAGCACCTCATCGGTGGTGGCATCTGCCAAGACTTTCACAAAACCCTCGGCAGCGTCCATGCCCAAGGCACGGCCATTGGCCGCAAAAGGAAACTGCCCCGATTTATAGGCGCGACCCTCGACCTTGAGTTGCTGCTCGGTCTTTCCGACCCAGGCGATCTCGGGCATCGTATAAATCACCCAAGGAATACAGTTGTAGTCGATGTGGGGCTTCTGGCCAGCAAGAATCTCCGCCACCATGACGCCCTCATCTTCCCCCTTGTGGGCGAGCATGGGTCCGCGCACGACATCCCCAATGGCAAAGATGTTGGACTTCTTCGTGCGACAGTGATCGTCTACGGGAATAAATCCACGGTCGTCGACCGCGAGGCCGACAGCTTCGAGCGACAGGTTCTCCGTATTGGGGACTCGCCCGACAGAGACGATGAGGCGGTCACAATCGAGTGTCTGGGGCTTGCCATCGGGCGACTTGTAGGCAATCTGGACCCCTTTGGCAGAAGACTTCACTTCGCCAATACTCACGCCCATCTCGATCTTTAGCCCCTGCTCGGTAAAGAGCTTAAAGGCCTCCTTGCCCACCGCCTCATCGCAGGCCGCGAGAAACTGCGGGGTGGCCTCCAGGACCGTAACCTCCGACCCCAGGCGACGCCAGACCGATCCGAGTTCTAGCCCAATAACACCCGCACCAATGACGCCGAGCTTCTTAGGTACGGAGTCAAAGGCAAGCGCACCCTCGTTGTCACAGACGATCTTGTTGTCGACGGCGACCCCTGGCAGATGGCGCGCCTTGGAGCCAGTGGCGATAATGACGTTTTTTGCAACCACGGCTTCTGCGCCGTCTTTGCCTTGCACCTCAAGCTGCACCAGGCCATTGGCCTCACCGGTGAACC
>CAZKWK010000167.1:0-4268 GCA_964556335.1 uncultured Bordetella sp.
CCGTAGGCAAAAAAGAGCTTGGCGGCGGAAAAACAGATGTCCGACTCTTGCAGCTGCAGCACCTGCTTGCCATAGAGTTCGGCTGTCCAATACGGGTTGCCATGGGTATGCACGGTGCCCTTGGGTTTGCCGGTAGACCCCGAGGAATAGAGCCAGAAGGCCATCTCATCAGCGTGGGTCTCTGCGCAATGGGGCAGGGGGCTCGCCGCATAGAGCGCCTCGATGGCAATATCCGACCCGCTGGCCCCAGCCGCATCGGTGAGCCCCGAAACAATGATCGTGTCTGGCTTAACCGACGCCTTCTCTATGGCCTGGCCAAGCGTGGCGCGCAGCGGTGCCGAGACCAATGCGGCCTTCGCCTGGCAGTGCGACAGCATGTAGGCATAGTCGTCGGCCGATAAAAGCGTATTGACCGCAACCGGAACGATGCCTGCATAGAGGCAGCCCAAGAAGCTCACGGGCCAGTCGTTGTTGTCGTGCATCAGCAGCAAGACGCGATCTTCGCGCGTGAGCCCGCGCGCCAGAAGGCCCTGGGCGATCCGCCGCACGCGGTCTTCGAGCTCCCCATACCGCAGGCTGCCGCGGTCGTCGATAAAGGCGAGCTTGTCGGCCCGGTGTGCGTTCACCTGAAAGAGGTGATGCGCAAAGTTAAATGTGGCGCCTGGGGGCGGGATTTCCGCAGCCATCGCCGCGTCTGTTGGGAATACCTCGGTCTCGAGGGCGTCTGCGTGTTGCATGGTCTTGTCTCCTTGTCTCCGGCCCCGGGGCCGTTTTGGCTCTCTCGGGGTTGTATGTGTTGGTAAGCAAAAAAATCTAGAGTGCGGCAAGCACCTCCGTGCTGGCCTGAAGGGCCGTACGCTGGTGGTAGAACTGCAGTGCGCGCAGCCCACCGAGTTCTTCTCCCCCGCCTGCGCGGCCGGGCCCGCCGTGAATCGACTGGGGCATCACATTGCCGTGGCCGGTCTGCAGAGATGCCACGTCGGGGCTAATGACATGCACACGCCCGTGATAGGCCGCAACGGTGGTAGCCGCCTCTGCCAGGGCCGCGGGGTCTTTTCCATAGACAGAGGTCACGAGCGATCCTTGTCCGCGGGCAATTAAGGCGGTGGCCTGCGTCAGGGATTTGTAGGGCATGAGTGTCGCCACGGGCCCGAAGACTTCTAGGTCGTGCACGAGTGGCCGGCCTTCGGGGTCGCGACAGCCCAAGAGCACGGGGCCTACGCAGCAGGCAATTGCGGGGTCGGCATCAATCAGCGGGGCGGTGCGTCCATTAAAAAGCAGGTCGGCCTGCGCCGAGAGTCGGCCAACGCCTTCGGCAACGGCCTGGTATTGCTCGCGGCTCACCAGCGACCCCATGCGCACGTTTTCATGGCGCGGGTTGCCCACGGTGGTCTTTTGGAGCCGTGCACCAATGGCCTGGGCGGCCTTGTCATAGAGGGCCTCGGGAACAAAGACCCGCCGAATGGCCGTGCACTTCTGGCCCGACTTCACGGTCATCTCGCGGCTGACTTCTTTGGCGAGCAGATCCAGTGTCTCTGCATCCTCTGCGGCCCCCGGAAGCAAGAGCGCGCTATTGAGACTATCGGCCTCAATGTTCACGCGCACCGAATGCTCGGTGACGGCGCGATGGCTTCGAATGAGCGCCCCCGTCTGGGCCGATCCGGTGAAGGACAAGACATCGAAGGGCGTGAGGGCATCGAGCAGTCCTGCGGAGCTGCCGCAGACAATCGACAGGGCTCCGGGGGGAAGAATCCCTGCCGCGATCACATCCTGCACCATCTGGTGGGTAAGCCAGGCGGTCGCGGTGGCAGGCTTCACCACCACCGGTACACCCGAGAGCAGCGCGGGGGCGGCCTTCTCCCATAGGCCCCAACTCGGAAAGTTAAAGGCGTTGATAAAAAGCGCGAGCCCCGTGCGGGGCGAGAGGAGGTGTTGCGATTGGAAGAGCGGGTCTTTGCCGAGCTTTGTAGCCTCCCCATCGAGAAGAAACCGGCGTGCGCCCAACTGTTCACCCAGCCGCGCATAGGTTGACAGGGTATAAATGCCCCCATCGACATCGACGGCGGTGTCGTTTTTTACTGTGCCACTGTTGGCCGTAGAGATCTCGTAATACCGGTCTCTATGCGACTGCAACACCGTGGCGATTTTGCCCAGCATGGCGCCGCGTTCCTGGTAGGTCATCGCGCGCAGTGCGGGGCCTGCCTGTAACCGGGCGAAGGCAAAGCCACGCTGCAGGTCAAGGCCCGTGGCGTCGACTTCTACCAGAGGGGTTCCAAGCACCGGGTCATAAAGGGTCACCCCAGCACCGGTGCCGGCCTGCCATTGCCCCGCGAGATGGTTTTTCAGTCGCTCCGTCATGCTGCAGCCCCTTGGGTAAATTGAATCTGCCCCTGGGGTAAGAGATAGAGCACCAGCGCGCGTCCCTTGCGCACCGTGGGGTGGTGTGCAGATCCTGCGGCATAGACGAGCCATCCCGCGCCATGGCCATCGAACTCGGCCTCTGGGTCGATGGGCATGATGAGGTCGATCTCACCGAGTGGGTGTGCGTGATGGGGGCCCTTGATTTCTTGCATATCGACCACGTCGACCGAGAACCCCGCGAGGTCGTCTGCGGGCTTGAAGATCCGACCATAGCGAACGCCACCGCCTTCGCGATTGCAGAGCCATCCTTGGGCAACACCTGCCTCGCAACTCTTCCGCAGAGATTGGTAAGTCGGCGAGTGGGGCCCGTGGGTGGCGTTGAGCCATTGCCCAAGTGCCGCATCGAGCGGTCGGCCGGCAAGGGTCTGGGTAAGCGCAGCAATCTGCGATCGAAAAATATCGGGGGTCACGGCATGTCTCCTTGGTGTCTCTTTGTTTTGTCTGTTCTGCCTTCACTGTCTTCGCGTCCGCGCTGCTCGCCTGAGTACCCCAAGGGAGCGGCCGAGGCTTGCTGCAGTGGGGCTTATGCAGTATCGTGCAGGCATGCACATTAGATCTCATTTCCCGATATGTCAAGCACTATAGTTCATATTTCGCAGGGGGCTCGTGCCCCCCAGAGCACGACCGTCCCCGCGACCGCAGGCACTGAGGCGGAGGAGAAGAACCCCTTTCTCGTGGCCTTAGGCGAGCGGGTCAAGATCGCACGGGCCCGCAAGGGTATGACCCGCAGGGCGCTTGCGCAGGCCGCCGAGGTGTCTGATCGGCACCTGGCCAACCTGGAATATGGACTTGGAAACCCCTCGATCCTAGTGCTCCTGCAGGTCGCCAATGCGCTGCAGTGTTCTCTAGCAGAGCTGGTGGGTGATGTCACCACCCAGAGCCCAGAATGGCTGCTGCTGCGCGAGCTTTTGCAACAACACGATGAGGCCGCGCTGCGCCGCATTCGCATGCAGATCTCTGAGAGCCTGGGAACGGCGAAGGCAGGCCCCAGGCCGATCAACCCGCGGCTGGCCTTGATTGGCCTGCGGGGCGCCGGTAAGTCCACCCTGGGGCGCATGCTTGCCGAGGACCTGGGTTTCCCGTTTGTGGAGCTCAGCCAAGAAATTGAGAAGTTCGCCGGCTGTAGCATCGCGGAGATTCAAGCCCTCTATGGGGTGAACGCCTATCGGCGGTATGAGCGTCGGGCGCTGGAGGAGGCGATTCAGATCTATCCCGAGGCGGTCATTGCCACCCCGGGCGGGCTCGTGTCTGACCCTGCAACCTTCAACCTCTTGCTCGGCCATTGCTCTACTGTCTGGCTCAAGGCCGACCCCGAGGACCATATGGGGCGGGTGCGGGCCCAGGGCGATCTGCGGCCTATGGCCGCGAGTCCCGAGGCCATGCAAGACCTCTGCAACATTCTCGCGGGGCGGGCCGCGTTTTATTCCAAGGCTGACCTCACCTTAGACACCAGTCGCCAGCCGCTACCAGAGACCTTCGGCCTCCTGCGGGCCTCCGTGAGAGATTTTCTAAAGATGAATTAAAGTGCTTGACATGGCAAAAGTTGTTGCATTATTATTCACATCAAGGCAGCCCGTTCTGCCGCGACAGAAGCCAAAAACAACTCTAGGAGACAGCCATGAATAGCCACCCCCGCGTTGAGTACCAGACCGATCCCACGCAGTACAAACATCTCAAACTCAGTTTTAACGGCGCTGTGGCCACGCTGGCCGTAGACATTGACGAGAATGCGGGCCTGCGTCCCGGCTACAAGCTCAAGCTCAACAGCTATGACCTCGGCGTCGATATTGAGCTCAACGATGCGCTCAACCGTATTCGGTTTGAGCATCCCGAGGTGCGCTCGGTGG
>CAZKWK010000168.1:0-4206 GCA_964556335.1 uncultured Bordetella sp.
GTCAGGCCTTCGAAGGCCTGCGGCCTGTGGCCAGACACCAGAAGGTCTACGGGGTTCTGGGAGACCGGATGCGGCAAGAGATTCATGCCCTTTCCATGAAAACGCTGACGCCCGCGGAATGGGCCCAGTCGGGTCAGGCCTGATGGCCAGCAGCTGAGGGTGCGATGGACCGTTTCGTAATCCGCGGGGGACGGCCCCTGCATGGAGAGGTGGTGGTTGCGGGCGCAAAAAACGCGGCCCTGCCGATTCTCTGCGCTAGCCTCTTGACCGCCGATACCCTGCAACTCCGTAACCTTCCGCCCTTGCACGATGTCTCGACGATGATTCGTCTGTTGCGGGGGATGGGGGTTCGGGCCGAGGTGGCATCTCAGGCCTCGCCTGAGTCTGGACAGGCAACGCTCTCGGCCGCCACGGTGGATCGGCTCGAGGCCCCGTACGATCTGGTGAAGACCATGCGGGCCTCGGTGCTGGTCTTAGGCCCCATGCTCGCCCGCTTCGGTGAGGCGGTGGTGAGTCTGCCCGGGGGCTGCGCGATCGGTCAGCGGCCAGTGGACCAGCATATTCGTGGCCTACAGGCCATGGGTGCCGACATTCAGATCGACCATGGTTACCTGCGCGCCAAGGCGCCCCGGCTGCGTGGGGCCCACATCACCACCGACATGGTCACGGTCACCGGAACTGAGAACCTTATGATGGCCGCCTGCCTGGCCGATGGCATCACCACGATCGATAATGCGGCGCGCGAGCCAGAGGTGGTGGATCTTGCCCGCTGCCTGATCGCGATGGGCGCAAAGATTCAAGGCGCAGGAACCGATCGCATTCAGATCGAGGGGGTTGACCGCCTTCATGGCACCGACTATTCCGTAATGCCTGACCGCATCGAGGCAGGTACCTTTCTGTGCGCGGTGGCCGCTGCCGGTGGCGAGGTCTTTTTGCTTGGCGCGAATGCCGACCATATGGCGGCCACCCTAGAGAAGCTGCGAGAGGCGGGGCTCGTCATGACCGAGTCTGCCGATGGCATTCGTGCCCGGGCGGCAGGTCGACCGCGGGCCGTGAACATTCGTACCGCGCCCTATCCAGGATTTGCCACGGATATGCAGGCCCAGTGCATGGCGGTCAATGCCGTGGCTGAAGGCTCGAGTCTCATGGTGGAGACCATCTTTGAGAACCGGTTTATGCATGTCCAAGAACTTTTGCGCCTGGGTGCCCAGATTCGTATCGATGGGCATACCGCGATGGTGCAGGGCGTGCAGCAACTCACGGGTGCCCGCGTTATGGCCACCGATCTGCGAGCCTCCGCAGGCCTCGTGATTGCAGGCCTGGTTGCGGAGGGCGAGACCATTATTGACCGCATCTACCACCTGGATCGTGGCTACGAGCAGATGGAGAAGAAACTCTCAGCCCTGGGTGCTGAGGTCTTTCGTGTGAAGTCAGACGCCGCATGACGGTTATCACCCTCGCCCTATCGAAGGGCCGCATCTTTGATGAGGCCATGCCTCTGCTCTCGGCGATGCAGATCGCCCCGCAGCAGCGGCCCGAAGACTCCCGAAAACTCGTGGTCCAGACCAGCCGTCCTGATCTTCGTCTCTTGCTGGTGCGCGCCAGTGATGTCCCTACCTATGTGCGTTACGGCGGCGCGGATTTGGGCATTGTGGGGTCCGATATGCTGCTGGAGGCAGGCTCTGAAGGCCTCTACCAGCCAGTAGATCTGGGCCTAGGCCGCTGTCGCATGAGTCTGGCGGGTCCCGTCGGATTCGACCTTGCCGGCCGCATGCGGTCTGGTGGCCGTTTACGGGTGGCCACCAAATACACCGCCGTGGCCCGAGAGTTTTTTGCCGGTAGGGGGGTGCATGCCGACCTCATCAAGCTCTATGGGTCTATGGAACTCGCCCCTATGATGGGACTGGCCGATGTCATCGTCGACCTGGTCTCCACGGGGGCCACCTTAAAGGCCAACGGCCTGGTGGAGCTCGAGCAGATCTGTGAGGTCTCCTCACGGTTGGTGGTGAATCAGGCCTCCTTGAAGCTGCATCAGGATAAAATCGGGCCTCTGATTCAGGCCTTCGCCCAGCAGGTCGCCTAAAGCGCGCCAGCAAGACCCAAAGCCGGCCCTGCGTCTTGCAGGCCCACTTGCGCAGGCCCACTTTGCTTTCTAGAGCCCCCATGACCACTTCTGCCCCCTCTACTTCGTCTGGCGCCTTCTCTGCCGCGCAGATTGTCCGACTCAACAGCCAGTCGACCGATTTTCAGGCCCGGCTCGCTGAGAAACTCGCCTTTGATGCCGACCAGGATGTGAGCATTCAGCAGACCGTGCGTGGCGTGCTGGAGGATGTCCGTGCCCGCGGTGATCAGGCGCTCTTGGCCTATACGGCGCGGTTTGATGGGCTGACCCCCAAGACGGCTGCCGACCTGGAGATTCCAGCCGAGACCCTGCGCGCGGCCTTTACGGCATTGCCCCCTGAAGCGCGCGCTGCCCTTGAGGCGGCTGCCGACCGCATTCGCCGATTCCATGAGGCCCAGCGCCAGACCTCCTGGTCGATGACAGACAGCCATGGCTCTGTACTCGGTCAGCGGGTCTCGGCCCTCGACCGTGTGGGCCTCTATGTCCCGGGCGGTAAGGCCGCCTATCCCTCGTCGGTGTTAATGAATGCCTTGCCTGCGAAGGTGGCGGGTGTTGCAGAGATCGTGATGGTGGTCCCTACGCCGCAGGGGGAGCGCAACGCGCTTGTGCTCGCCGCTGCCCACTTAGCCGGTGTCGATCGGGTCTTTACCGTGGGCGGAGCCCAGGCGGTGGCCGCGCTGGCCTTTGGCACCGAGACGATTCCTGCGGTGGATAAGATCGTGGGCCCAGGCAATGCCTATGTCGCGGAGGCTAAGCGCCAGGTCTTTGGTCGTGTGGGGATCGACATGATCGCGGGGCCCTCAGAGATTCTGGTGATCTCCGACGGCAAGACACCTGCCGACTGGATTGCTATGGACCTGTTTTCTCAGGCCGAACACGATGAAATGGCCCAGTCGATACTCTTGACGCCTGATCCCGGGCATATCGCCGAGGTGGCCGCGGCCATCGACCGACTCTTGCCCAGCATGCCTCGACGGGCTGTGATTGAGGCCTCCCTCAAACATCGTGGCGTCTTTGTCCAGGTGCGAGATCTCGATGAGGCCTGCGCGATTGCGTCCTGGATTGCGCCCGAACACCTCGAGGTATCCACCGATACGCCCGAGCGCTGGGCCGACAAGATTCGCCATGCCGGCGCCATCTTTATGGGGCGGTATGCGTCGGAGTCCCTCGGGGATTACTGTGCAGGCCCCAACCATGTGCTGCCCACGATGCGTAGCGCGCGCTTTTCTTCGCCGCTCGGGGTCTACGATTTTCAGAAACGCACGAGCCTGATTGAGATCTCGGCAGAGGGCGCCCAGGCGCTTGGGCCCGTGGCCGCCGAACTTGCCTGGGGGGAAAATCTCCCTGCCCATGCGCGGGCCGCAGAGTTGCGGCTCACGAAGGTGCCGCCCCCCCGCCGTTAGCCTACGCGTCGGCTAGCCGCCGGTTCCGCCGACGGTGAGGCCTTCGATACGCAGCGTGGGCTGACCTACGCCTACCGGCACGCTCTGGCCTTCTTTCCCACAGGTGCCCACACCGGAATCGAGCGCTAGGTCGTTGCCAATACGCGTGACGCGGGTGAGGGCATCGGGCCCATTGCCAATGATGGTGGCCCCCTTGACCGGATACTGGATTTTTCCGCCCTCTACCCAGTAGGCCTCCGAGGCGGTGAAGACAAACTTGCCGCTGGTGATGTCGACCTGACCGCCACCAAAGTTCACGGCATAGAGTCCCCGATCGAGTGAGGCAACGATCTCTTGGGGATCCTCTTTGCCGGCCAACATAAAGGTGTTGGTCATACGGGGCATGGTGAGATGGGCATACGATTCCCGCCTGCCGTTGCCTGTTACCGGAACGCCCATGAGTCGGGCATTAAGGCTGTCTTGGAGGTAGCCTACGAGCACACCGTCTTCGATGAGCACTGTGCGCTGTGTGGGGTTGGCCTCGTCGTCGATATTGAGTGAACCACGGCGATCGGGAATGCTGCCATCGTCGATCACGGTGACACCTGGGGCGGCCACGCGCTCACCGATACGGCCGCTAAAGGCCGAAGAGCCCTTGCGGTTGAAGTCGCCTTCCAGCCCATGGCCCACGGCCTCGTGCAG
>CAZKWK010000169.1:0-4188 GCA_964556335.1 uncultured Bordetella sp.
CACAATCGGATTCATTCCGTAGTAGTCACGTGCTTGCACGAAAAAGGCCAGAAGATTTTATTTGCCCCCGACCGGCATCTGGGGCGATACATTCAAGAACAGACCGGCGCGGATATTTTGTGCTGGGAAGGCCACTGCATCGTACACGACGAGTTTAAGGCCAGTGAGTTGGCGGCATTGAAGGCCAAACACCCCAAAGCCATGGTGGTAGTACACCCTGAGGCCACCAAGGGGGTGATTGATCTTGCCAATGTGGTGGGCTCCACCAGCGCCATGATTAAGGCAGTGGTGGAAGGCACCGCCCAGGAATACATTGTGGCTACCGACCAAGGCATTCTGCACCGCATGCGGCAGTTGGCCCCAGGCAAGCGGCTCATTGAGGCGCCCACGGCAGGCACCAGCGCCACTTGTAAGAGTTGTGCCCATTGCCCCTGGATGGCCATGAATGGGCTCGTGGGGCTGCGCGATTGCTTGGCCTTTAAAGGCACTGAGCGGAACCCGTTTGAGGTGTTGGTCGACCCGGCGATTGGTGCCAAAGCGGTGAACTGTATCGACCGCATGCTGCGCTTTACGGCGGAGAATCCCGAGAAGCTTGCGCGGGCCCAACATGGGTTTGTGAAGAACATTGGGGCGGCCTAGAGGGTGTTACTCGCAGCACCCTAACGCGGCCCCCTCCCCCCCCCTCCCCCGCCTCCCCCTCGTTTCGCGTAAGCCCCCAACCATGTTTTCCATAAACGAAGACTTAGCTGCAGCGCGGGCGCGCAACATTGAAGATGCACTACGCGAAGATGTCGGCCGCGCAGACTACACGGCCCTACTCGTACCGGATGCTCCGGCCTTGGCAGTGCTCACCGTGCGGGAGTCGGCGGTACTCTGCGGCAGAGACTGGTTTGAGGGCTGCTTCCGAAGGTTAGAGGCGACCGTGGCGTTTGACTGGGCCTATGCCGAAGGTGACCTTATGCGCGCCAACAGCACGGTCTGTCGTGTCTCTGGCAAAGCGCGAGCGCTGCTCACGGCAGAGCGGCCCGCGTTGAATTTTCTGCAACTCTTATCGGCCACAGCCACCAGCGCCCGCACCCATGCAGAGGCCATTGCAGGGGCGAGCCCTAACCCACGCGGCTGCCAGGTACTTGATACACGCAAGACCATTCCTGGCCTAAGACAGGCCCAAAAATATGCGGTGCGTGTGGGAGGCGGGGCTAATCAGCGCCTTGCGTTGTGGGACGGCATCTTGATTAAAGAAAACCATATTGCCGCTGCGGGGGGTGTTGCCCCCGCCTTGCAAGCGGCCCGCGCACTCAACGCAGGTGTGTCGATTCAGATTGAAGTGGAATCGATAGACGAACTGCAGCAGGCACTAGACGCAGGGGCAGAAAGCATTCTGCTCGATAACTTTGGGCTGCAGGAGATGCGTGAGGCGGTGGAAATAACGCAGCGGCACGCAGAGCACGCAGGAACCGTGCGGGCCCCTGCGCTACTGGAGGCCTCGGGTGGCCTGGGCCTCGAAGACCTGCGCGCGGTCGCTGCCACCGGGGTCGACCGCATCTCAGTGGGGCGACTCACCAAAGATGTGAAGGCGGTGGATTACTCTTTGCGAATCGTTGCCAACCGTTAAAAACCTCTCGGCATGCAAAATACCCCCGCTGATTCCACAGGCCTCGTTCGCGTCTCTAAGCTCCTTGCCGAACGCGGATTTTGTTCCCGCCGCGAGGCGGACCTCTACATCTCGCAGGGCCTGGTGCTAGTAGACGGGAAGGTCGTGACGGAACTTGGAACGCGGGCTCACCCCAGCCAGACGGTGAGCCTTGCCCAAGGTGCACAACTGCAGCAGTCGCAGCGAATCACCGTAATACTGAATAAGCCAGTGGGCTATGTGTCCCACGCCGATGATGACAAGGCCTACCCTGAGGCGGTCACCCTTATTACGCCTGAGAATGAATGGTTGGAAGGCCCCGCGACGCCTGGTACAGCCGGTAGCCGCGCCGCCACCCAAAGTGCGAGGCTAAACACCCGCGGTCTAGCCCCTGCGGGACGACTCGATATCGACTCCACGGGCATGCTGGTACTTACGCAGGATGGGCGTATTGCCCGACTCCTCGTTGGCGAAGACTCGCCACTCGAAAAGGAATATCTGGTGCGAGTACAGGGGCGCTTGAGCCCCGAGGGACTTGCCCTGCTCAACCACGGCCTATCACTCGATGGCAAGGCGCTCAAGCCAGCCAAGGTCTCGTGGCAGAACGAAGATCAACTGCGCTTCGCCCTGCGCGAGGGGAAGAAGCGTCAGATACGGCGCATGTGTGAGTTGGTGGGGCTCAAGGTGGTGGGTCTCAGGCGCATCCGAATTGGCCGCATCATGCTGGGGAACCTGCCCGTAGGGCAGTGGCGACGGTTGGGTACTTTCGAGAAGTTTTAGAGACTGCAGCGGCCCACAAATGCAATTTTGCACTGGCAGTTCACGCTCGGGCCCTGCGCGTGCTCAAAGCATTGGGCCGGTCTAGCCCATGACCGGTCGCCGCCTCGCGAAAGGCAGGCACGCTCGTCGTTCGCCCGTTCATGTGCTCCCCGGCCCTACGTGCTCGGCACGGCGCATTCAGCCCGAGGGCCTGCGGGGGTTATTTGTGACGTAACGGACGTGGAGTCACAAATCTCTCGCAGGGCCCGAGCAGTAGAGAACTGCCGCTACTTCGCGAATAACCGATCCGGGTGGGCCATAGCCTTAAATTCAATGGCATTACCCGACGGGTCGAGGAAGAACATAGTGGCCTGCTCCCCTACCTCGCCCTTAAACCGAATGTAGGGCTCGATGATGAACTTGGTGCCCGCCTTCTTCAGGCGATCGGCCAACGACTCCCATTCCGGCATAGACAGCACGATGCCAAAGTGACGTACCGGCACATCGTGGGCATCGACCTCATTGTGTCCTGCACCCCGCGCTTCACCCTTGGAAAGATGGGCCACGATCTGATGGCCATAAAAGTTGAAGTCCACCCACTCATCGGAACTACGGCCCTCCGAGCAGCCAAGCAGGTCGCCATAAAAACGGCGGGCTTCGGCAAGATCGTCTACGGGAAAGGCGAGGTGGAAGGGATGCGATACGGTAGACATGGCGATTCGGGCTCCTATTCGATAGCGACAAATCTAGCACAGGCAAGAGTCGTCAATCGAGCCCCATCGCCCCCTTAAGCGTCGGAAAGATACGGTGGCTGCCCATGCGCTCGATCAGCCCCAGGCGGGTCATCGTGGCCAAGGGCTCGGGCCGGATGGACGCCAGGTGCAGAGTAACCCCCCGGGCGGCCAAGAAGGCATCGGCAGACTGCAGGGCATCGACCCCGGTGCTGTCAATGGCTAAGAGCGTGGAGCAGTCGAGCACCAGGGTCTTGGGCAGTACAAGCTTGGGATCTAAGAGCGGCTCTAGGCAGCTCACTGCGCCGAAGAACAAGACGCCTGTAATGCGCTGTACCTGGATATCCGGCGCGGCAATGCCCCGCGCATGGCGTTCTTCTTCGCTAATGACTTCGAGCTTAGTAAGCTGCGACATACGCCAGATAAAGAAGATGCAGGCAAGGCCAATACCCACCTCTACCGCCACAGTGATGTCCACTACGATGGTGAGCACGAAGGTGGAAAGCAACGTAATGCGGTAGCCCATGGAGTACTGCTTGAGCTGCCGAAAGATGCGCCACTCGCCCATGTTGTAGGCCACTACCAGGGCAGTGGCTGACAAAGCCACGAGCGGAATATCTTCTGCCAAGGGCGCCGCCCCCAAGACAATCGCCAGAAGGGCCAGCGCATGCACCATGCCAGAGATGGGTGATGTGGCACCCGACCGAATGTTGGTCACCGTACGGGCCACCGTCCCTGTCGCGCAGAAGCCCCCAAACAAGGGGCTCGCAATATTGGCAATGCCCTGGGCCATCAGTTCTTGGTTGGGGTCATGGCGGGTCTTGGTGAGGCTATCGGCCACGCGAGCGCAGAGCAGAGACTCCACCGCCCCGAGCAGCGCAATGGTGAGAATCGGCGCAAACAGAAACTGAATCGTGCCCCAGTCGAAGTCGGGCAAGGCAAAGCTTGGGAAGCCGCGCGGAATCTCGCCAAACCGACTGCCAATGGTTTCCACCGGCAGGCCCGAGACCGCCACCAGCACCGTACTGCCCACAATGGCAATGAGGCTGCCCGGCAGGCGCGAGG
>CAZKWK010000170.1:0-4125 GCA_964556335.1 uncultured Bordetella sp.
ATGTAATGGACCGCACTCCCTATCTTCTGCATCTCGCCGACAACGCCCTCATTCTTGGGCAGCGCAATGCCGAGTGGTGTGGACATGGCCCCGTGCTGGAGGAAGACATTGCGCTTGCCAATATGAGCCTCGACCTGATCGGTCAGGCCCGCCTGCTCTATCAGGAGATCGCCAAAGACCGTGGCGGAGACTGTACCGAGGACACGCTTGCTTATTTTCGCGAAACGGCCGCCTTCCGAAACTACACCCTTCTTGAGCTACCGCATTCGGGCCCGGTGGTGGGCTATGGCCAGGCGCAGCGCGACTACGGCGTCACGATCGTGCGCAACTTTCTCTACAGCGCGCTTATGGTCTTGGTCTGGGATGCGTTGCAGGGGTCACACGACAAGACCCTTGCCGCCATCGCCGAGAAGTCGCTCAAAGAGACCCGGTATCACCTGCGGCATGCCCGCGACTGGCTCGTGCGGCTGGGCGATGGTACGGACGAATCGCATCGCCGTACGCAGGCGGCGCTCGACTACCTCTTTCCGTTTACCCAAGAGTTTTGGGCCCAAAGCCCGGCCGAGTCTGAGGCGGTGAAGGCCGGTATTGGGGTGGATCTCTCCATGCTGCGTGAAGACTGGGACGACCTGGTGTCTGCGGCCATTGCCGAGGCCACGCTGGTCCGTCCGTCAGGGCAGGGCTATCTGAGTCAGGGCAAGTTTGGTCAACACTCTGAGCATCTCGACTATGTGTTGGCGGAGTCGCTGAAGGTCGTGCCTTCCGTGATGCGGTGGCCCCGGCGTGGCAACTTTTAGATTCGGTGCCGGACCCCGAGATTCCGGTCGTGTCTCTGAAAGAGCTCGGAATTCTGCGAGACATTCGTGCGGACGCCGATGGCCTGTCGGTGGTAATTACGCCCACCTATAGCGGCTGTCCGGCCATGCATCAGATCGAAGACGATATCAAGGCGGCATTGGCCGACCGCGGCGTTGCGGCGCGCGTGATCACGCAATTGGCGCCAGCCTGGACCACCGACTGGATGACCGACGAGGCAAAGGCCAAGCTGCGGGCCTACGGCATTGCTCCCCCGCACAGCACGGCCCATGCGGCCACCGCGGGCCAGGCGGGTGATGTCGGCGTGGCACCGATCCGTCTGCAGCCGCGTCGTCGCACCTTCGACACCGCCGTGGATCTCGCGCCTGTGACCTGTCCCCACTGTGGATCGGACAACACCACGGAGACCTCGCACTTTGGTTCCACGGCCTGCAAGGCGCTCTATCGTTGCCTCGAATGTCGTGAGCCCTTTGATTACTTCAAGCCCTTTTAATGTGCTGCGTGTGTGGCTTCATTGCGCGCAGATGTAATGCCATCCGTTTTTAAGCCCCCAGAGAGGTCGATATGGCTGTCCAGTTTCATCCCCTGTTGGTCAAGCGTGTGAGCCCGGAGGCCGCGGGCTCGGTGGCCATCACCTTTACGATTCCAGAAGACAAAAAACCCGCCTTCGCCTTCGTCCCCGGCCAGTTCCTCACCTTAAAGGCCAACGTGCAGGGCGAGTCGGTGCGTCGTACTTATTCCATTAGCAGTCCGCGGAGCCGATTCGATCGTTTTAACGAGCTCGAGATCGGCATTCGACCCGTAGAGGGGGGCCTCTTCTCAAACTGGGCTGTTCAGCATCTCAAGGCCGGAGACCAGATTGAGGTCATGCCGCCCGATGGCCGCTTCATAGTGAAGAAAGAGCGGGCGATACATCGAGTGGGCTTTGCCGCAGGCTCTGGCATTACGCCGATACTCTCGATTGCTGCGACCACCCTCGAAGATCAGCCGGATGCAAAGTTCACGCTCGTCTATGGCAATCGCCAGATGTCGACGGTGATGTTTAATGAGGCGCTCCAAGACCTCAAAGATCAGTTTCCCAATCGGTTGACTCTCATTCATGTGCTCTCGCGCCAGGCGCAAGAAGTCGACCTGTTGCAGGGGCGCATCGATGGGCCGAAGGTACACGCGATTATTCAGTCGTTGCTACCCGCTGCCAGTATGGATGAGGTCTTTATCTGCGGCCCGGAGGCGATGATCGAGGCAACCGAGAAGGCCCTCATCGAAGCGGGCGTACCGCCAAACCGTGTCTATACCGAGCGGTTTACCTCGGGCCCCGCCCAGGCGGCGAAGGTGCAGTCAGACACCGATGCACGCGTCTCAAAATCGGTAAGCCAAAAGCCGGTGGCGCTTACGGTCCATGTCGATGGCAAGGCCCACGAGCTGCGTATGGGCCGTGACGAAAAGGTGCTTGATGCCGCCCTGTCGCTCGGTCTCGACCTTCCGTATTCCTGCAAGGCGGGTGTTTGCTGCACCTGTCGTGCCAAGGTAATAGAAGGGTCCGTAGAGATGGAGAAGAACTTTACGCTCGAGAAAGACGAGATGGACCAGGGCTATGTCTTGAGCTGTCAGGCGCGGCCCACCACCGACCGTGTTGTGGTGAGCTTCGACGAACGCTAAGCGACGCGTCATCGATCACGCGTCGATCGATGTCTTGTGAACGTACTAGTCGAGCGTCGGCTCGACAAAATGCCTATTAATCGATCGCACCCGTAGCTTTTCGCGCCGCGGGTAGAGTCTGCGTAACGACAGCAGCGCAGAGGCCTCGCACTTGCCGTAGACCTGCACCGTTTCGGTATCAACCAGTCGCTCACCAGGATGATGGGGGCACTGGTACTCATACTGTACCTGCGCAAAGTGCCAGGTTCTGCGTGCCTGTACGGCAGCCTGCGCGAGGCGGCTACGAGATCGCCGTCCTGGCGGAATCACATAGATGGGCTGCTCGTCGACATCACCTTCTAGGGGTTCAATAATCCAGAAGAGCCGCACCACCAGGAGCCCAATCAGTACCCACCAAGCGTTGTGATAGACGCTAAAGAAGACCAACAAGCCAAGCCCCAAGGCGCAGACAAACTGCAGCGCACTGGGCAGGGGGATAGAGACGGTGAAGGTGGGAAGCGCGCGTACCTGCGAAAGGATCCACTGGGTCATGCGCTGGATCCTATTTCAGCCTCTGTAGGCGCTACAACTATTCCCCTAAAACATGGCCCTAGGGTTTGTACGGAAGACGCAGCGTCGTCTCGCCCGACCCGCGGGTGCTATTTGGCGATGCGCATCGCCCGCCGCCGATGCAACACCAGCCAGAGCCCTGCCGAGACAATCACGCCCATGCCCATGAGGGCAATGGCATCGGGCAGCTGCGCAAAGAGCAGCCAGCCAATGGCGATCGCCCAGATCATCTGCAGGTAGACAAAGGGCGTAAGGCTTGCCGGCGGTGCGCGGTAGAACGACAAAATAATCAGCAGGTGGCCCAGCCCACCGAGCACGCCGGTCATGCCCAGAAGAATCATGGCGGTGGTGGAGAGCGTTTCTGGAAGACCATAGAAGACGAGCAACACACTCGAGACCACAGCGCCGACCAACGGGGTATAGAAAAAGGTGGTGAAGGCCGAGTCGACAGTGAGCTTGCGGGTAAGCAGCTGGTATGCCGCATTCACCAGCGCCATTGCTATGAGCAGTAACGCCGCCGGATGGAAGACGTCCGTACCAGGCCGCACAATGAGAAGCACCCCCGAAAAGCCAATGGCGGCGATCCATTTGTCGCTCTTGGCAACGGGCTCTCCAAGAACCTTCCAGGAAAAAAGCGCCACCCAGATCGGTGCGGTGAAGGCAAGGGCAGAGGCCTCGGCCAGGGGCAGCCATTGCACGCCCGCAAAGAAGAGCAGGGTGGTCAGTGCCATGAGCGTTGAACGAATCATCTGCAGCCCAGGTCGGGCGGTCTGGTAAAACCGGGGACCCGCGTAGGCATAGGCAATCGGCAGCGAGAGCACCAGATGCCCCACGTAACGTGACCAGACCAGCAACAAGAGGCCCGACTCGGTGAGAACTAGCTTCCCCACGCCATCCAGCCCCGATAGGCAGAGGCCGGAGGCAACGAACAGCAAAAGGGCAAGCCGAAGCTGAGGCGAATGGGACACGAGGCCGAAGTGGGGAGCAGTGGGGCTGGCCGCGAGGCGGCTAGCGCATTAACGGGACATCTGTGCAGGCAGCCACTGGACAATTCCGGGGAACTGATAGATCAGGAGCACCGCAACGACCATGAAGAGAAAC
>CAZKWK010000171.1:0-746 GCA_964556335.1 uncultured Bordetella sp.
GGGAGGTAGCTGCGTAACTCCGTTAAGAGCCTCTGCCGCCAGGGTTCACCCTGTGCCAAAGCGGCAAGAGTAGCCTGATAGGCAAAGCCCGATGGGCTTGGTAGTAGCCCTTGTAGATTCTTTAGCGTAGCGCGCAGTTCTGGGTTCTTCACCACTGCCCAGGCCAAACCCATTCCGGCGATATTGAATGTCTTGCCAAGTGACATCAAGGTAATCGTTCTCTCCGCGATATCGTTGTTGAGACTGGCTATCGGAATATGCCGAAGCGTGGGATCGAGAATTAGATCGGCGTGGATCTCATCGGAACAGACGATGAGATTTTTCTCACAGGCAATGGCGGCAAGCGCCTCGAGTTCGTGTCGTCGATACACTGTGCCGCCCGGATTCTGGGGATTGCAAAAAAGCAAAAGTCTGCTCTGCGACGTACAGGCATCGCGCAAATCATCACCCGACAAGAGAAGCCTTTCGCGACCTTGCGAGGCATCACGGCGTTGTGGTACCGCCTGCTGGGGCCGTCCAAACATGGCCGCTGCTAGGTGCAGATGGTGATAGATGGGCAGAGGAAACAACACCTGCTGATCGGGCTGGGTATAGGCCAATGTGCTTGCATAGAGGCCCGGAACCACCCCTGGAAGCATCACCAGCCACTCCGGATCAACCTGCCATTCATACAGAAGAGACAGTCGCTCGCAGATTAGCGGCGCCAGACTGGCAGGGGTGGTGGCATACCCAAACCTCGAATAGGA
>CAZKWK010000171.1:756-4087 GCA_964556335.1 uncultured Bordetella sp.
CAACTCGCACGACGCGCAGATCGGGCGGCTCCGGGTGGACGCGCTCAAATGGGTAGGAGAGGTACCGCGACATGGCCACTTGAATCGGCTCTGCCACATCAAAATCCATATCGGCCACCCAGAGCGGAATAAGCTTAGGAAGGCCTGTAGATGGATCTAGTTGCGTACTCTCAGGAAACTTACCCCAGCGGTAGGAATCGGGAGGAACTGTCTCAATGTCGAATCGATCATCCATGGAGATCACCGTCTAGGCAGAACTTTTATGTCAATTCTCTTTTGTCCATTGTCCCCTAAAAGCGCCAGGTCTTCCTGTAACACCCAGGCACAGGTATCGGCGTAACATAAAACGTCAAACTGGAACTTTCCTCACGAAGGCAGACCAAAGCACTGGAGCCAAAAGTATGCATCGCTCCTACTGGAGGCATCCACATTGAAAAGACTGTTCCTAGATTTTGATGGTGTACTGCACACCTTAAGCGAAGCACTGGCCGATTCGTTTGCACTGGTCTGAGCGCCAATATCTTCCCACTGCGCCATTTGTAACGCAGTGATCATAAAAAAAGGAGTTGTAGGCTCAAAGCTCTTGAAGCCTTACTGGTGACGTTTGGGTATTACCGCGGCCCGATAACTCCGGACGTTTAGGCAAGCCGGCGCATTTATGATCGGATTCGGGTTAGTCATGCCAGTGATTCACGGTGTTGTTGGAGTGACGCTTGCCGACCTAGGTTTCAGCGTCCCAGCCGGTAGGGTTCCTCGAAATCTAGAAAGTCTCGCTCGAGAAGCGCCGCCTCGACCCATGCCTTGACTGCCTCGAGCTGTGTCACCCTCTCCATGTAGGCCTTCACATCGAGTGGTACAGGCAACTGATAGGTGAGCAGACGCATCACCACAGGACAATAATAGGCGTCGGCCACACTGAACTCGCCAAACAACATGGGGCCCTTATGTTGGGTCAATAGTCCAGACCACATGTTCACGATACGAGACAAATCTTCTCGAACCCCTGGTTTGTCACGCAAAGCAAGAGCGCCGACGTCGGGCAATTGTGCCTCGATGTTCATGGGACATGCTGCACGCAATGCCCTAAAGCCCCCGTGCATTTCTGCGCAGACACTTCGTGCCCTCGCGCGATGCGCTGCATTTTGGGGCCAGAGTTTACGCTGCGGGAATGTTTCAGCCAAATACTCGGCAATAGCCAAGGTATCCCAGACCACGAGTTTGTCGTCAACGAGAACAGGCACCTGACCCGCTGGACTGATTTCGGAAAGCCGCTGCTTAAACTGCGATTGTGGCGAAAAGCCATCGAATCGCAGCATCACCTCCTCAAACTCAATACGGAAGTGCCGCATCAAGACCCAGGCACGCATGGACCACGAGGAGTAGTTCTTGTTACCGATGAAAAGCCGTCGCATAAAAAGTCTCAAAAAGGCTATTGACGAGTTTCTAGGGTTCTGTTGATCAGGAGACCCTGGGCCTACTGCGGGTAGGTAAAATGATCCCGAAGCCAAATACTAAAGTCTACTTGCTTGTTTAATCCATTCAACTACCTGATCGGATCCAACCTCTGGGGTCGTTGCATGGTTCGCATCTACAACCACGTATCTACTCCATGGGTTCGCGGGCGCTTTGTCAAACGCATAGGCCGAACCTCCTTGATAGAGCGGGTCTTTCGTTCCGATGACCCACATGAAAGGCACTGAACTCTTAATTCGAGAGGCGGACAACGCCATGTTTCCGAGGCCGTCAGGCCGGAAGTAACTGTAGAAGACGTCTGCTCTAATAGAGAAGGTTTTTTGTTCCCCTTGATTGAGGTCTGTAAACTCAAGCAAGGTCTCTGATCTTCCCTCGGCTAAGTGCTTCTTCGCTGCTTCAAGTAACGGCCGATTCATACCCCGTTGGTACATTTCGTAGGGCGAATGCCCCGGGGCCAAGGCTATTACCCCATCAATGTCTCCGAACGTTGCCTGGTATGCGATAGACGCATTGGCACCAAAACTCTGGCCACCAATGAACACTCTCTTGTAACCTCTGGCGCGATAGCGACTCACCGCCTCCGAGAGTTTTGCGAGCGTTGCCTCATAGGTCTCGTCATAGTTACGATTCCTTGACCACGGCATTTCACGCAGCTCGACCTCACAAACCCGCTGCACTTTCTCTGCGAGAACCCGAAGAAATGGAGACTTCGGCCCTCCCCACTTTCCATGCATCAGTATCAAGACGCACTCTTGCGCTATCGCCGGTGTGCAAAAAAAGACAAACATCAGGCCCAAGATCTTCTTCATAGCGTATCCCCATCTAACGTCCTGGCGAACGATGGTTTCCGCCTCACGGCGCTTACCCACAAGGGTGCTGGTTTTTCCATTCAGGGTTGTCGTTCGGCAGAGCAAAGCCCTATAAGAATACGCTCCCAGGGACTTTTTCATCAATGATGTGAAACCTGATCTGCCGATGAGGCTTTTCGTGGCCAATGGAAACACGAGAGGATTGACCGGTTCTACGCCGTACCCCTGACGGGCGAGATGGCCATTCAGGAGCTACAGGCCAAGCGCAGGGCTGGGACGTAGGAGCGGTGACAAGAGTAGCGATCGGATCACTTCGCGTGCGGAATCAAAACCTCGAAGAATCCGCTGGCTGCTGCTTGGTCAATTGCAAGCTTTATGTCCGCTACCCGGAGTCGAATCCGAGGCCAGCTCGCGGCGCTTAAAACAACAATCGCGATTCTTCTCTCTTGGAGGTTCTGTTGATATCGAAGATTGGTATCGGTCGTAACGAAAACCTGAAAGCCTCTGGCCTCAGCCATTGCTAGCAGTTCACCGTTCCTAAGCGTTGACCACCCAAGCTCGTAGGCTGTTGAGACCTCATGGCCAGATAGAAACTCTCTGAGCGGCACAGGCGTGCCTTGGTCAAACAGAAACTTCACGCAGCAGTTAGCGAGTGCTTGGCCGCGAACTCCAGAACCGCCCTTACCTGAGCAAGTCCTACACCCGGAAAGAGCTCGGTGAATTCCTTCACCGACGCCCCATCCTCAAGATTCTCAAACAGCGCTGCGAGGGGTACCCGAGAGCCAACAAAAACCAAAGCGCCACTGACTCTATCTGCAGAGCTTTCGACTTCGGGGCAATTTGACCAGTCAATCATCGGAAGATGCTATCACCTGAATGTCGCTTCGTCATGCCGTAGCCTTGAAACGCACGTTGAAGTGCACGGCGGATTGCTGTCAAGACCCTAGCACTTCAGCGGGCAATGGCAGCAGCGAAGACCCCCAGCCACCCCCTACCCACGAAGTGTCGGGTTACCCGACGTTTGGTGATCAGGCCCTGCCCTTGCCCAG
>CAZKWK010000172.1:0-4084 GCA_964556335.1 uncultured Bordetella sp.
TCGCCTTGTCGTACATTTTGGTTCACTTTAATGGCGATTTCGTTGAGTTGCGCCCCGGACGGCGCATAGAGCGTCATCGTCTGTGGTGGTTTCACCAAACCCACACTCGTGACGCGGGCAGGTAAAGGAATAAATACGAGCGTGAGAAGGAGTAAGACAAGCAGCAACCACCCGGATACACGTCGTGTACTGGTATTGCTTGCCCGAATGTCGTCGAATCGTGAGGCCCAGACACCCAACTCTTTGGCAATGGGATGCAGGATGAACCAATAGATTTCGATAATGAATAAGACAATTCCCAGCAGCTTGAAAAAGAAGTGGTAGACCAGCAGCGCAATGCCTAGAAAGACCACCAGCCGGTAGATCCAGGTAGCCCAGGCAAAAAGAATCATCGCCCGGCGCGCGTTGGGCTCGAAGTCTTCGGGGCAGGGGTCGCCGAGCCGGAAGAGCCACTCGCGCAGTTTCCATTTGGCCATGGCAAAGCTGCGGGCATGCAGGTTGGGCATGTCGAGAAAGTCGCTCACAATAAAGTAGCCATCAAACCGCATAAAGGGGCTGGCATTAATCAATACCGTGAGGACCCAGCTGGTGGTGGCAAGAAAGAAGGCGGCCTCACGTAGCGCGCCATCGGGCAGCAAGAGCCAGGCAAAGCTTGCCCAGATGGCTACCAGTAACTCGGTGACAATTCCGGCGCTCGATACCGCCAGACGTTGACGGGGATCTTTCAGCCGCCAGACATCGTTGGTGTCGGTATAGGCCATGGGCCAGAGCACCACAAAGGCAACGCCCATCACCGGCACGCGACAGCCATAGCGCTTGGCCGCGAAGGCGTGCCCGCATTCGTGCAGCACCTTAATGGCTAGAACGGTTACTGCGTAGGCGGTGAGCCCTTCCCAGGTCATGGTGTCGACGAGCGTTGACCAGAAGACATCGATCTGCTGTGTGAGCAAGGCGCCACTGAGCAGAAGCACCCCGAAACTTAACCAGAAAAAAAAGCTGCTAAAGAAGAGTCCTGCAACACCCATCCAACGGTTGAGCCAGGCATCGGGTTGCACCAGGGGAAGACGAAAGAACAGGTACTGGTGCAAGAGATTTTTGATCCAGGCACGCCGAGACATCGCGAGTTCTTTCACCATACGGGCCACCGTGCGGCTGTCGTGGGGCGCCAGGAGATGGTTTTCCGAGAAGAACTTTAAGAGCGCTAGCACGCTGTCTTTCTCTACCGTCAGCGGTGTTGTCTTCTGGATGTCTTCAATAATGGTCTCGGGGCTGCCCAGCGGCCAGCGCCGCAGGATTTCCAGGCTCGGCCAGTCGAGCTGGAAAAAGAGGTTGCGGCTCGGGTCGCTCAGGGTAGCCGTGGGTTCGCCCGTGCGTCTGTCCACGGCATAGGTGCATTGCAGGTCACTGCGCAGCTGCGGCCAGGCGGCCTGCGGTGCGGCAAAGGCCAGGGGCCCTGCAGGTCCTAGATGCCGAGATGCGACTGTAGGGCTGACCATGGTCTGCGTAATACCCAGTAGGCGGCCAATACGGTGGGGCCTTCAATTTTTACCGTGCCGCGGGCGCCAATGCGGGTCTCATTGTCGTCTGAGGTCTCCACGAGCTTTGCGCGCAGCCGGTAGGCCAGCGTGCCATCGGGCCGTGTCACCGGGTCATATCCCAGATACCGCACGGCACCGGTGACGGGGCGCAACGGGTTGGCATTGAGGTACATCTGCACCGGGTTCTGTGGCTCTATAGGAATCAGATCGGAAATGCTGATCCAGGCCTCGATTTCCTTGTCTTCGAGCGCAGCAATGCGCATCACCTGCTCACCGACCGCCACAGGCCTGCCAATCCAGGCGCTCGGGTCATCGAGTAGGGCAATGCCATCGCGGGTGGCCGTTACCTGCGACCGGCTCAGTTGATCGCGTATGTAGGCCACCTCTACCCGGCGTTCTTGAATCTGCCCCGCCAGGTTTGCCAGGTTGAGCTTTGCCTGGTTGTCTGACAAGGCAAGCTGTGCCGCCTGGCGGTATTCTGCTTCGGCGATCCCCAGGCTCTGAATGGAGACCTCTAGTCGGCTCTTGATGAGTCGTTCATCAAAAGAAAAGAGGGGCTGGCCCTTCTTGATGGGGTCATTGGGCTGCACATAGAAGCGGTCGATCACGCCTTCGAGCGGCGCGCGAATGAGTTCTGGATTGGCGGGGACGATTTCGGCAGGCGCCAGTACCGTGAGCGGCACCGGTACGAACCCCAGTGCAGTGAGAATCGCTACGCCCCAGAGCAACTTCTTGCCGCCAGTACCAAAGAGGCCATCGAAAATGCGGCCGAAGAATCCTTGCGGCTGCTCTTTGTCGCTTGCAGAGCGCCCGAGCAAGGGTAGCGCCTTACGCTGATGTTGATAGGCGTGCTGCCAGGCATCGACCCACTCAGTAAGTAGCGCTACCTCGTGTTCCAAAAAGGGGGCTTCTCGGGCCAACAAGAGGCCGCCGGCCGGCCCCCCCGTCGGTAGAGGTACCCAGAGTGCATATTCAGGGAACCACTGGGCCCAGTCTTTGGCGACCGGCGACGGAAAATGGCTCGCGGTGAGGGGAACCGGAATCTTCGGCCGATTACGATCGATTTCGTCGTAGACCTGGGACAGCCACTGGGCGTAGGGCCCGTTGGATTCAATCTTGACTACACCTGAGAGCTTCGCAAGCTTACGATTGACCCAGAGTGCTGCCTGTCGATAGGGGGCCAGCGCATGGGTCTGATTCACGAGCAAGAACTGCAGCTCTGCCTTTGACTGGGCAGACCGCGCCTTGCGTATGAGGTCCAGAATCTGCTCGGTACTCGCAGCCATAGTCTAGTCTTCTGCCTCCGCGAGGGCCATGGTCTGTACCATCGGCTCTTCCCTGCGCCGTGGTGCATCTGCTGGTGGGGTCGCCGGTGTCGAGGGGACTGCGGGGTTAAGTTCCGGCGTCACGCGGGGCTCGCTCCCCTCTGGCTGTGACGAAGCTGCGACATGCATTCTGAAGAGCGTGGCCGCCTCGCGGCCCTCGTTGTCGCGGGCGATGAGTTTAATGATCCATTCCCCAGAGATGCCCGGTGGCGGATCGACTTTGAAAACGCCTGTCTGGCCATTGAGCTGTATCCAAGCAGGCAGGTCGGTGTCGTCGGCGAGTGTTGCCGTGAGCCGAACCTCGGCTTCACGCTTGGTATGCACGAAGGCGTCCCAGGGTACGGTGAAGCTGCCTTGTGCAGCATGTTCCACAAACTGATCGGGCATGCCTCTGAAGACGCGCAGGTCGGGCATCTCGGCAGGAATGACGGAGGCGCGCCAGTCGTCTTGGTCGGTGTAGAGGTCATAGTACCGGGCGAGCTCGGATGTGGACTGATAGAAGCCGTCTTCGAGTAGTTCTGGGTCTGGCTCGGGGCGGCTTAACTCGTACTGCGGCAATGACGACTGCGTGGGTCGCAGGGTGGAGTCGAAGAGATAGGGAATAGATGGCCCCCGGTTATAAGGTGTCGACGGCGGCACCAGCAGCGGGTTACGCCAGATGGGTGGCGGCTCGGGCGGCAGTGCGGGTAGGGGCTTGAGCGGGCTCGCGGTGTCGTCAGACCGGAAGATGGGAACGCCCGGATCGTAGATTTTGTTCGTACGTTGATCGTTGTCGCCAAAGGCGTTATCGGTGATGGTGAGCTCGATCGCGGTGATGATGCCGTTACTGGTTATGAACCGGGCACCATCGCCCCCAGGGGTGCGCTGGGTGAAGTCGTACCAGCCTGCGGTAGAGATGACGACGTTATCGAGGCTTCTGAGCTGTACGCCTTGGGCGGTATAGCCATCAAGGGCGGCCTGGGTGACGTACTTCATGTACCCGATCATGTCGCCTTCGGCGACCTGAGCACGAGAGATATCAATTAAGGTGCGCACCTGCGTACCCGCGCGGCTGGGGTCCACATCGATGAGGCTCCCCCCTACCAGCACAGACTCAATCGAAAATTGGAAGGGGTCCCAGACGGCATCGGTAGGCTTACCGACCACCACTGCGGTACTCAGTGTGGCTGGGCCTAGGGTCGTGTAGGCCGCAGTGGGGTTTATCACTGATACGTTGAGCAG
>CAZKWK010000173.1:0-4008 GCA_964556335.1 uncultured Bordetella sp.
TGGATCGCAAGGGCACGGCATGACCGGCTTTGTCGCGCACCATGATGAGGTCGGAGGTGATCTGGCGGGTGTGATGGAGCCCCGCGGCGCCCATCATCTCAGCGAGGTTCTTCAACGTGTTGGCGTGAAAGTTATAGACACGGGAGGCCTTGTCTTCCACGACCAGCGCCTTCTGACGTAAGGGGTCCTGAGTGGCCACGCCCGTGGGGCAGTGGTCGGTGTGGCAGCTGCGCGACTGGATACAGCCGAGCGCGAACATAAAACCCCGCGCGGAATTGCACCAGTCGGCCCCAAGTGCTATACAGCGGGCAATGTCAAAGGCCGAGGTAATCTTGCCGGAGGCGCCAATCCGGATATGGTCACGGAGGCCCGCGCCCACTAGGGTCATGTGTACGAGGCGCAGCGCATCACGCAGGGGCATACCCATATGGTCGGCGAACTCCACGGGCGCAGCGCCTGTGCCGCCCTCCGACCCATCCACCACAATGAAGTCTGGGGTCACACCGGTCTCTTGCATCGCTTTGACGACGCCGAACCATTCATGGATCTGGCCAACGCAGAGCTTAAATCCCACGGGTTTGCCATCGGACAGTGCGCGTAGCTTCTCGATGAAGGCCATCAGTTCCCGTGGCGTAGAAAAGGCGGAGTGGTGGGCGGGGGAGACGCAGTCTTTTCCTACTGGTACCCCACGGGCCTCAGCGATCTCCTCATTTACTTTGGCAGCCGGGAGAACGCCACCGTGGCCCGGCTTTGCGCCCTGCGAAATCTTGATCTCGATCATTCGCACCTGGGGATCTTTGGCTTGTTCGGCGAAGCGTTGCGGGTCGAAGCGGCCATCGGCGTCGCGACAGCCGAAGTAGCCCGACCCTATCTCCCAGATCAAGTGGCCACCGTGCTTGCGATGATGCACAGACATGCTGCCTTCGCCTGTGTCATGGGCGAACCCGCCGCGGGCGGCACCTTTGTTCAGCGCCAAGATGGCATTGGCCGACAGCGATCCGAAGCTCATCGCGGAGATGTTGAAGACCGAGATGGAATAGGGCTGACGGCAGGCCGCGCCGCCCACCGTCACGCGGAGGTCTTTGGGATCTACATGGATCGGGCTCATGGAGTGCGCGAGCCACTGGCTGTCCTGGGTGTAGAGGTCTTCGATCGTGCCAAAGCCTGACTTGTCGTTCTGCACCTTTGAGCGCGCATAGACAAGGGCCCGCTGTTTGCGTGAGAAGGGTAGTTTCTCTGCGTCGCTCTCGATGAAGTACTGGCGAATCTCCGGGCGGATCGATTCTAAGGCGTATCGCAGGCGGCCAGTCACAGGGTAGTTGCGGCGCACGGCCTGCGCGGTCTGCGTGACGTCCTTCATCCCCAGGTAGAAGAGCACCGCGCCAATGATCGAGAGGATCGGTGAGAGCAGATGGCCGAACGCTGCCAAGAGGGCTGTCGACCACCACGGCCAATAACGTAAATGCAAATACCGCAACGGATTGACTGTGTCTGTGGCCATACTGGTCTCCTCCCCGGTGTCATTGCTTACTCCCACACGCCCAAGTCGCTCCGTATGGGGTCAGCTTTTTTCTTCGCGGATTATGTGCGTAGTTTGGTGGTCGGCGCTAGCGTTTTTGGTCCACCCTGGGTTTCCCCGAGGTGGTTTCACAATGTGTCGGGGAGGCTAGACAAGCTTGTTGCTTCGCAGTAACGTGGTGGTAAACAGACGTTGGATAGTTATTGATCAACGCGTTGGGGAGACACTCGTGGACTGGCAGCCCTTTATTAAGGCGAGTTGGGAGCTTGTGGTGCAGGCCGAAGGCCGCACGGAAGTTGTTCTTGATGATGACCTTGAGGCCTATCTCGTACACCTCATGGCACGTAACTTTCGAAACACCCGGTTGCCGCCTGAGATTATCTGTTTGGAGTTTCCGCAGGCAAAGACGCCTGAGGATTTTCGGCAGATTGGGGATAGCTGCCTGTTTATTGATGCCTGGGATGTGCGTCGCGCACGGCTTGTGTCGAGAGACTACTACGAGCGCATGGGGCAGATTGCCTACGGAAGTGCGGCGCTGGCCAGTCGCCCTAGAGAGCCCTTCTTTGAGAGGGTGGCACGGGAGTTCTCTGTGCTGAGCCGGGTACTCCGTGGGGTATACCGGTTGGGCTATGATCGGGGCGTATGCAACGCAAACTCCTTCTCTTAGCGCTTTGCCAGGGACTTTTTCTCACTAACAACATCACCTTTATCGCCATCAACGGGCTGGTTGGTTTTTCGATGGCGCCCTTTGGGTGGCTCGCGACCCTGCCGATCATGGGTTATGTGGTGGGGAGCGCTGCGGCTACAGGCCTAGTTGCTCGCGCACAGAGACAGCTCGGACGTCAGAGAGCATTTCAATCGGCCATTTTTGTTGCAATTGGGTCATCAGCACTGTGTTTCCTTGCGGCCTGGATGCGGGAGTTTTGGCTCTTAGTTGCAGCGACATTTATCGCGGGGTACTACCAGGCTAATGCCCAGCTCTATCGGTTTGCTGCGGCGGAGATCGCTCCGCCAGCACTAAAAGAGACGGCGGTATCGTGGGTGCTCGCAGGCGGTCTTATCGGTGCGGTACTCGGGCCCAATATTGCGTCGTCTACACGCAACCTCTTTGAGGTGCCGTTTGCAGGTTCGTATCTCGCGCTTATTCTCGTGGGGGTGGTGGCATCGCTTTTGATGGCGCGGATTGATTTTTCGCCGCCGAACGAGGCGTTGGCTGAGGGAGCGCCGTCTAAGGCAAACACGTCACCACTGCGCGCTGACGGGTGGGGTGCACCATCAGAGGCTGCAAACGCGCGCCCGTTATCAGAGATCATGCGGCAGCCCGTGTTCATTGTTTCGGCCCTTGGGGCGGCATTCGGCTATGGTGTTATGAACCTGCTCATGGCCGCGACGCCGCTGGCGATGCAGATTTGTGGTCTTCCTTTTAGCGACGCGGCGTTTGTTCTGCAGTGGCATGTTATTGGTATGTTTGCGCCTGGGTTCTTCACGGGGCATCTGATAAAGCGGTTTGGGGCGCTGCAGATTATGGGCGTGGGGGTGGCGCTCAATCTGGTCTGTATCGGTATTGCGCTCTCAGGATCCGACCTTGAGGAGGTTACAGTCGCACTCTTCCTCCTTGGGGTGGGCTGGAACTTTTTATTCACTGCCAGCACCACGCTCGGCCTTTCCAGTTATCGGGCCGAGGAAAAAGATAAGGCGCAGGGCGCGTTGAACTTCTGGGTGTTTTTTACGATGGGGCTGAGTTCTCTGGGTTCCGGGGCACTCGTGACCACCCAAGGCTGGACACTACTGAATCTCAGTTCGATGATTCCGCTACTGATCTTGGGTATCGCACTCGTGGTGTTTGCGCGATGGAAAACGACCCCCATTAAAGGCTAGACGATATGGGTCGTTTTGTGGGTATGGTGGGTGCGCGGCAGGGATCAGCACTCTTACTCACCAGGAGTTATCTCGTGATTGCCGTTCGCAGTTGCGCAACACGAAAGTAGGAAAGTGCAGAAACAAAAGCCCCGGTTATCGCTAACCGGGGCTTTTTTGTGGGATAGCCTGACGATGCCCTACTTTCACAATCGAATGATCACTATCATCGGCGCAAAGGCGTTTCACGGTCCTGTTCGGGATGGGAAGGGGTGGTTCCACCTCGCTATGGTCGTCAGGCGTAACTTGTATAACAACATGGTCTTCGAACCCCGCCGGTTTTTGACCGACGGAATCAATTATGTGTCTGGTTAAATCACGCAACCCTTTTCGGTATGCGTCGTGATTCATCAACAGGGTTATAGGGTCAAGCCTCACGGGCAATTAGTACTGGTTAGCTTCACGCATTACTGCGCGTCCACACCCAGCCTATCAACGTCCTGGTCTTGAACGACCCTTTAGGGGGCTCGAGGCCCCGGGAAGTCTTATCTTGAGACGAGTTTCCCGCTTAGATGCCTTCAGCGGTTATCTCTTCCACACTTAGCTACCCTGCGATGCCACTGGCGTGACAA
>CAZKWK010000174.1:0-3997 GCA_964556335.1 uncultured Bordetella sp.
ACAGTGGGATGGTGCAGTTCAAAGACACCTTTTTAGGCAAAGAGCAGCGCCCCTATAAGCGGGCCACCTCATCACAACGCAGTGTGCGGGCAGGGGGCAAACACAACGACCTCGAGAACGTGGGCTACACGGCCCGGCATCACACCTTTTTTGAGATGCTGGGCAACTTCTCCTTTGGCGACTACTTCAAGCAAGACGCCATTCGGTTTGCCTGGACGCTGCTCACCGAGGTTTATCAACTGCCCAAAGAAAAACTCTGGGTGACGGTCTATGCCGAAGACGATGAGGCCTTCGGTATATGGCGCGATCAGATTGGCGTACCAACCGATCGCATCGTGCGCATTGGCGACAACAAGGGGGCCCGCTACGCCAGCGACAATTTCTGGCAGATGGCCGACACCGGGCCCTGTGGCCCCTGCAGTGAAATCTTTTATGACCACGGGCCCGATGTCTGGGGAGGGCCCCCGGGGTCGCCCGAAGAAGACGGCGACCGGTACATCGAGATCTGGAATCTCGTCTTCATGCAGTTTGACCGCGACGCCTCGGGCACCCTCACGCCACTGCCCAAACCCTGTGTCGATACGGGTATGGGCTTAGAGCGCATCGCGGCCGTCTTGCAGCATGTGCACAGCAACTATGAGATTGATCTTTTCCAGACATTGATTCGCGCGGCATCGAAGGCCACCGGCTGTGCCGATCTGAATAACCCCTCGCTGCGGGTTATTGCAGACCATATTCGTGCCTGTAGCTTTCTTATCGTCGATGGCGTGATTCCCGGCAATGAGGGCCGCGGCTATGTGCTGCGGCGGATCATTCGTCGGGCCCTGCGTCATGGCCACAAGCTTGGCCAGGCGCAGCCTTTTTTCCATCAGTTGGTTGCCACGCTCGTGCAAGAGATGGGCTCAGCCTACCCCGAACTCGCCAAGGCGCAGGGCCGTGTCACCGACCTACTTAAGCAAGAAGAAGAGCGGTTTGGCGAGACCCTCGAGAAGGGCATGGCGATTCTGTCTGAGGCAGTCCAGGGGTTGCAGAAGGGCCAGGCGCTCGATGGCCAGACCGCCTTTATGCTCTATGACACCTTTGGCTTCCCGCTCGACCTCACTGCCGATGTCTGCCGCGAAAAGGGGTTAAGGGTGGATGAGGCGGGATTTGAGGCTGCCATGGGCCGTCAACGCGAGCAGGCCCGTGCGGCCAGTAAGTTTAAGTCGGGGGCAGGCCTGGCCTACGAAGGCGTTGCCACCGACTTTGTGGGCTACGAAAAACTCCAGGCCCAGGGCACAGTCACCGCGGTTTATGTGGAGGGCGCCCAGCGGCCTTCGGCCCAAGCGGGTGACGACGTGGTGGTGATACTCGACCACACCCCCTTCTATGCAGAGTCAGGCGGCCAGGTGGGGGATGCTGGATGGATCCGTGCGGCGGGCTTAGAAATTGCCGTTAACGACACCCAGAAGATTACGCCGACGGTCTTTGGCCACTACGGGCGGGTGATCAAGGGATCTTTATCCACAGGGCAGCCGGTGGCAGCCGAGGTCGATCTCGTACGCAGGGCCCGCACGGCACGCAACCATTCGGTTACCCACATCATGCACAAGGCACTGCGCGAGGTGCTTGGCGACCATGTGCAGCAAAAAGGGTCACTGGTCGATGCCGACAAGACGCGGTTTGACTTCTCGCATAGCCAGGCAGTTAAGGCCGCCGAGATCGCTGAGATTGAGTCGCGGGTGAACGCAGAGATTTTACAAAATACCGCGACGCAGGCCCGCGTAATGGCCTTTGATGAGGCGGTAGCAGGCGGGGCCATGGCGCTTTTTGGCGAGAAGTATGGCGACTCGGTACGCGTGCTCGATATCGGCAGTTCGCGCGAGCTCTGTGGTGGCACACACGTGGCCCGCACCGGAGACATTGGGCTCTTTAAGATCGTGTCGGAATCGGGCGTTGCCGCCGGCATTCGGCGTATTGAGGCGATTACCGGCGAGCGGGTCTTGGCCCTGGTGCAGAGCCTTGATTCCCAGGTGCAAGAGGCCTCGGGCCTGCTCAAGGCCCCCGCGGCCGAGGTCACAACCAAGCTTGCCCAGGTGCTCGACCATGTGCGCCAGATGGAAAAAGAGATGGCCCGGCTGAAGTCCAAGCTCGCGGCGAATGCCGGAGGCGACCTCGTAGCCCAGGCCCAAGAGGTGGCGGGTATCAAATTATTGGCCACCAAGGTGGAGGGTGTAGAGGCTAGTGGGCTGCGTGATCTCTTGGATCAGGTCAAGGCCAAGCTCGGTAGCGGCGCCATTGTCTTGGCTGCGGTGGAAGGCGAAAAGGTAAGCCTCGTGGCAGGGGTCAGCGCCGACCTCACCCAGTGGCTGAAGGCGGGTGAGGTGCTTAACCATGTGGCCCAGCAGATCGGCGGCAAAGGCGGCGGCCGGCCCGACATGGCCCAAGGAGGGGGCACCCAGCCCGCAGCCCTGCCCCAAGCCCTTGCGAGCCTTGCATCATTTGTCGCAGGCAAGGCATCCGCGCGTTAGCCTTCTGCCATGACAGATCTCGCAAACCCCCTACCGCAGGCCGACCGTACCCTTGACCTCAAGGGGCTGAACTGCCCACTGCCCATCTTGAAGTCAAAGAAGGCGCTCGGCGAGATGCAGAGTGGCCAGACGCTCTTGGTGCTCGCCACCGACGGCGGGGCCTGGGACGACTTCGACTATTTCTGCGCGAACACGGGTCATCGGCTGATCGAGAGAAAAGACGACAACGGCGTCTACTGGTTTTTTATCGCGCGCAAATAGCGCGCACCCTCTTGCCCTTTTTCGGAGCACCCCACCATGCCCGTGATTACCTGCGTTGAAGATTTACGGCGCCTCCACGAGGCGCGTACGCCGCGCATGTTCTACGACTATTGCGACTCGGGGGCCTGGACAGAATCCACTTACAGAGCCAACTCTGAAGATTTTCAATCGATTAAGCTGCGGCAGCGTATCGCCGTCAATATGGAGAACCGGTCGCTCAAGACCACGATGGTAGGGCAAGAGGTGAAGATGCCGGTGGCGCTCGCGCCCACGGGTCTCACGGGGATGCAACACGCCGACGGAGAAATTCTCGCGGCCCGGGCGGCGGAGAAGTTTGGGGTGCCCTTTTGCCTCTCAACGATGAGCATCTGCTCTATCGAGGACGTCGCAGCACGAACCAACCAGCCCTTCTGGTTTCAGCTCTACGTGATGAAAGACCGCGACTTTATCGAGCGGCTTATCGACCGGGCCAAGGCTGCACACTGCTCTGCCCTAGTCTTAACCCTAGACCTACAGATTCTGGGGCAGCGCCATAAAGACCTGCGTAATGGTCTGTCTGCACCGCCCAAGCTCACGATAAAAAATATTCTCAACATGATGACCAAGCCCCGGTGGTGCATGGGCATGCTCGGCACCCCACGGCGCAGCTTTGGCAACATCGTGGGGCATGCCAAAGGGGTGGGCGATATGTCCTCGCTCTCCTCCTGGACTGCCGAGCAGTTTGACCCCGCGCTCAACTGGAACGATGTGGAATGGATTAAAAAACGCTGGGGCGGCAAGCTTATTCTGAAGGGCATTCTGGATACAGACGATGCCCGGCTCGCCGCGAACTCAGGGGCAGATGCACTCATCGTGTCCAACCATGGCGGACGCCAGCTCGATGGCGCGGTATCGAGTATTCAGGCGCTTCCCGGCATTGCGGCGGCCGTCGGAAAAGAGATCGAGGTCTGGATGGATGGTGGTATTCGCTCGGGCCAAGATGTCTTGAAGGCCTGGGCGCTCGGTGCACGCGGCACGATGATCGGCAGGGCCTTTCTGCACGGCCTGGGTGCCATGGGGGAAGCGGGTGTCACCAAGTGCCTCGAGATCATCCACAAAGAGCTCGACATCACGATGGCCTTCACGGGACATCGGGATATCCAGAATGTCGGCCGCGAGATCTTGGTTCCGGGCACCTATCCGTCTTCTTAAAACACGGTTCATGCTCGGGCTCTGCGAGAGATTTG
>CAZKWK010000175.1:0-1485 GCA_964556335.1 uncultured Bordetella sp.
TATCCCTGCAACGATCTCCTTTGTCTCCAGCGTAGCGCAATTTACGCCCAAGACTGTTGAGACAGCGAGCGAGCGGGAAAAGTTTATGTTTCGAGTCCGTGCCCAGATTGACAAAAACCTGCTCGTGAAATTTCAGGAAAATGTCAAAGGAGGCCTTCCGGGGGTTGCATGGGTCCGGATTGATGATCGCCAGGCATGGCCGGAAGAATTAGCAGTGCGCCTACCGTGATGAGCTCTCATACGATCCAGCCAGTAGCAATACTGCGAGACGTCTCACAACGATTCGGTCAAATTGAGGCGCTGAGATCAATAACCCTAAACATTCCACATGGCCAGCTCGTAGGATTGGTTGGGCCCGACGGAGTTGGTAAATCCACTTTGCTCGACCTGTTATCTGGTGCTCGCTCATTACAGCAAGGGTCAATAGAAGTCTTCGGCGTCAACATGGCTGATGCTCGTATGCGACAGAGCGTCATGAACCGAGTCGCCTACATGCCTCAGGGGCTAGGCAGAAATCTTTATGATGCCCTTACCATCGCAGAAAATCTGCATCACTTTGGAGCTCTTTTTGGCCATGGTCAGGCCGATCGCCGACGACGCATCGAGGGTATTACCCGCGCCACGGGTCTTCATCCTTTTTTAGACCGCCGAGCAAGTCAACTCTCTGGCGGTATGCGCCAAAAGCTGGGCCTCTGCTGCGCACTGATGCACGATCCTGAGCTGCTCATTCTCGATGAGCCAACCACCGGGGTCGACCCGCTCTCAAGATCGCAGTTCTGGGAGCTCTTGTCCGCAATACGCGATGTTCGTGAAAACTTAACTGTGATCGTAGCGACCTCAATCATCGAGGAAGCATCACACTTTGACACTTTAATTGCGATGGCTAATGGGAAGATTCTTTCCGAAACAACTCCTCGTGAGTTCTTGGAGCGCACGGGCGAAGCGACATTGGAACGGGCATTCTTATCTCTTCTTCTTGGGTCGCGAAATCGCACTTATAAGACATTCGATCAACATACCAAAAGACCTGCCAACAATGAAATAGCAATCGAAGCAAGTAACCTATCTCGAACATTCGGTGATTTTCATGCAGTGACCGACGTTAGCTTTCGAATTTTGCGAGGCGAAGTCTTTGGATTTGTCGGGTCAAACGGGTGTGGAAAAACTACAACTATGAAGATGCTTGTTGGTCTTCTCCCAACGAGCGGGGGAAAGGCTTGCCTATTGGGAAAAGAAGTTGACTCTTCGGACACGTATCAGCGTTGCCGTGTGGGTTATATGACCCAGAGCTTCTCGCTTTACGGCGAGCTTACAGTGAAGCAGAACCTATCTTTACATGCCGAATTATTTCGCGTGCCACGAAGCCAGCAAGCCGCGCGTATTGGAGAAATGCTCGATAAATTCGATCTAAGGGAAAAATCCGAGGAACGAGCGTCAAGCCTTCCTCTTGGCGCGCGGCAGCGCCTCTCCATAGCGGTGGCTATG
>CAZKWK010000175.1:1495-3694 GCA_964556335.1 uncultured Bordetella sp.
GACATCTGGGGTCGACCTCATTGCTAGGGACGAGATATGGCATTTGATGATCGCTCTGGCTCGAAATGAACATGTAACAATCTTCGTCTCCACTCATTTTATGAATGAAGCCGAGCGCTGCGATCGCGTGGCACTCATGCATGAAGGTCGTGTTCTTGCCTCCGGTGAGCCTAGGGCCCTCCTACAAAGCCGAGGGGTTGACACTCTGAATGATGCTTTTATCTCGGTCCTAAAAGAGACCGACTCCACTAAGTTCCGCTTTGACCCTCGCAGTATTAACCCCTTTTTTAATAGGCAAGCAGTGGAGCGAAAACCCGGCTTGCATACCACCGGGATGCGCCTGGGAAACATAGCGCATCGTGAAGTGTTAGAACTGCGACACGACCCAGTCCGCAGTACGTTGGCACTACTCGGGTCTTTACTGATGCTCTTCGTGATTGGCGTTGGTATTAGTTTCGACGTTGAGGGTCTTCGGTTTGCAGTGCTTGACAGTGATCAAACCATACTTAGTCGAGACTATGCGCAGACTCTAGAAGCCTCTCCGTATTTCGTAAGGCAGCTGGACATTCAAAGCCACCCCGAACTTGATCAGAAGATGCGTGCAGGAGAGGTATCGCTTGTTATCGAGATACCTGCTGGATTTTCTCGCGACTGGGCAAGGGAATCCTATACAGAGATCGCCGCTTGGATAGACGGAGCTATGCCACAAAGGGCGTCTACTATAGAGGGGTATATCAACGGTGCGCATCTATCTTGGTTCACCGAACGCTACCAACTAGGTACCAAAAATATCGCTCCGGCTGCGGTTGAGACAAGATACCGATACAACCCCGAGGTGAAAAGCCTCAATGCTATGGTCCCTGCGGTCATACCAATGATCTTATTAATGGTTCCAACGGTGTTGGTAGCTGTGTCGGTCGTGCGTGAAAAAGAGCTTGGATCCATTGTGAACTTTTATGTCACGCCGACCACCAAGTTTGAGTTTCTTATGGGAAAACAACTCGTCTACGTCCTCCTCGGATTTCTGAACTTTGTCTTTATGTGTTTTGCTGGTGTCTTTATTCTTGGGGTCCCAATGACGGGAAGTTTCTTTGCCTTATCTCTCGCAACTCTTGTCTTTCTGTTTTCAGTCACTGGGATAGGGCTGATTACGGCTGTTTTCACAAAGAGCCAAATCGCAGCTATTTTTTTTAGTCTCGTTGGGACTATGATCCCAGCGGCACAGTTTGCTGGACTAATAAACCCTGTGGCTTCGCTGGAGGGAGTTGGCCGAGTTATAGGCGAAGCATTTCCGGCAAGCCACATGTTCACGATCAGTCGGGGCGTATTTAGCAAGGCTCAGACACTTGCAGACCTTGTTGAGCCAGTAGCGGTACTTTTACTTGGAACCGTTGCAATTATGGTTACCGCAGTCATAGCCCTCCGAAAGCAGGCGGTGTAGGCATTGCTGCGCGTCTCCAACATTCTCTATCTGGGGGCCAAGGAACTTCTCTGCCTTTGGCGGGATCCTGCCATGCTTTTTTTGATTCTTTTTGTTTTCACGGTCGCCATTGTTCTGGCAGGAAAATCCGCACCTGAAACCTTAAATCGAGCTTCTATCGCAATAGTAGATGAGGATCAGTCGGTGCTATCTCGAAGAATTGGGGCGGCGTTTATGTTGCCCGACTTTCTTCCCCCGAGGTTGATAACCTTAAAGGAGATGGACGAAGCACTTGAAGCGGGACGTCATACCTTCGTTCTGGTTATTCCATCGGGTTTTCAAAGAGACCAAGACAGTGATAAAGCGTCTGAACTACAGTTGAACATAGATGCGACCCGTATGAGCCAAGCTTTTATCGGTGCGAACATAATTCAAAACATCATCTCTCAAGAGGTTCGGGAATTTCGTGGGATATCCAACTCGGAAGCTCTTCGCTCAATCGGACTAGTTACGCGTATGCGGTTCAACCCAAGCCTGGACCCTTTATGGTTTACGGCGCTTATGGAGTACATCAATCACATCACGATGCTTTCAATGATTCTTGTAGGCGCAGCACTTATTCGAGAGATTGAGCACAGTACCATCGAGCATCTCCTAGCCATGCCAGTTACGCCAACCGAGATCATGCTGTCAAAGGTCTGGTCAATGTCCGTGGTGGTTTTCATGGCAGCAGTTCTTTCTCTCCTGTGCCGTCCGGCACAGAACGCTCAGCTCGTCTC
>CAZKWK010000175.1:3704-3989 GCA_964556335.1 uncultured Bordetella sp.
TTCGCTTCTCGTCATCGTTCAGGGTGTATTACGAATCCCGATTGAGGGATCACTCGGACTATTCTGTGTTGGCATGTCCCTACACCTGTTCGCTACGTCTTCGCTTGGTATCTTCCTTGCGACCTTAGCTAGGAATATGCCTCAGTTTGGACTCCTCATTCTTCTGGTATTACTGCCGCTAGAGCAGCTTTCGGGCGCAGTGACCCCGAGGGAAAGTATGCCGGATTGGATACAGAACCTCATGTTCTTTGCTCCCACCACGCACTTCACTCAACTGAGCCAGGC
>CAZKWK010000176.1:0-3952 GCA_964556335.1 uncultured Bordetella sp.
AGAAGGCGTCATATCGGCCCGCAGCCACATAAGCCAGATCAATAGCGGCAGCCCCGGGCCGTCTCAGACCCGCCGCCTTCTCACTAATCTCTTTGAACATCGAGAGATAGAGGTCGATCTGTGCCTGCCGCTTAAACGGGAATCCGGTACCTACGAGAGCGCCTTCGAGGCGGTCTTGCTTACTCACCCGAATACGCCGGTCGTTCAAAAAGGCGCCCTTGCCCTTGGAGGCGACGAAGAGTTCGTCGCGGCTGGGATCGTATACGACCGCCTGGGTCACCTGCCCCTTGTGCAACAGGCCAATCGAGACACAGTAGACTGGCATACCGTGGATGAAATTCGTGGTGCCATCGAGGGGATCGATCACCCAGACATACTCACTGGCCTTTGAAGCGGCGGAGACGCCAGTCAGACCCGACTCCTCCCCGAGAAACCCATGGCTTGGATAGGCTTGGGTCAGCGTCTCAATAATGACCCGTTCGCAGGCCTCATCGACTTCCGTGACAAAATCGTTGCGGTCCTTGCGGCTGATTCGAACCCGATCAATATCGAGACTGGCACGATTGATAATCGCGCCGGCCTTCCTCGCGGCCTTAACGGCCGTGTTTAGCATGGGATGCATGGCAGTGAACTTTCAAAGAGCAACCGGTAGTGTAGAGGAAGCTGGCCCCCCAAGTGGCGCAGACAGTGCGGCCTCCTTGCCACAAGACCCCTCCGCCCTGACGGCACTTCTGGGTCGGGTGCGCTGGGTATTGGTGCGCCCCAGTCACCCGGGTAATCTGGGCTCAGGGGCGCGCGCGCTCAAGGCAACCGGGTACCACCAGATCTGGCTGGCAGACCTTTCCTCCGAGCAGGCAGCAGTGCTCCGTGCCGACCCGCAGGCCGTCGCGCTTGCGGCGGGAGCCGATGACCTCTTGCAGAGCTGCCGGGCCGACAGCCTCTCGGAGGCGCTTGGGCCCACAGTGATTCAACTTGCGCTGACCGCGCGCCCGCGGGAGTTTGAGCCTCCGCGGCGCACCCTTGAGGAGGCGCTGGAAGAACTCACCGACTGTCTGATGCGTCATGCGGATGCCGACGTAGCCATTGTTATGGGGCCTGAGCGCAGTGGCCTATCGAACGACGACCTCATGCACTGCAACCGAGTCTGCGGCCTTGAGGTGAATCCGGCTTTTAGCTCGCTCAACCTGGCGCAGGCAACCCAACTCGTCGCCTATCTGCTTCGGCAGACCGCCCGCAGAAAACTGCTGCTACCGACGCCATATTTCAAGACCGATGGCCAGGGCCGTCCGACGGCGATACCAGCATCCGCCGCAGGGATCGAGGCCTTGCACCAGGCCTTCACGGCAGCGGCGGTGCAGGCGGGCTACCTTGACCCGCAGAATCCAGGCCGGTTTGATGAGCGCCTTCGGGGCCTCTGGAGTCGGGCAGGTATGCATCAAGATGAACTGCAGATGCTGCATGGCCTCATTTCCGCCATAAGGCAAAGACTATGACCCCAACGCTTGCGGCTGCACCTAGCGTCGTAGGGGACAGTCGATGGGATCTTGCCTGCCGCCTCAAGCGGCGTGGCTGCCTCTGGTGTGGTCTCTGATAGTCTCTCTGCCCATGCGACTCGCCTACTTTATTGAAGACCTCGACAACATCCTGGAGAAGGACCCTGCAGCACGTTCGCGGTTTGAGGTCTTGACCTGCTATCCCGGGCTACATGCCATCTGGCTGCACCGTCTGGCGCATTTCCTCTGGGCCAGCGGCTGGGGCCCCCTGCGCTGGCTTGCCCGGTTTGTCGGGCTCTTCAACCGTTGGCTTACAGGCATTGAGATTCATCCCGGTGCGCGGATTGGCCGGCGGGTCTTTATCGACCATGGCATGGGTGTGGTCGTTGGAGAGACGGCCGATATTGGTGACGACTGCACGATCTATCAAGGTGTCACCCTCGGAGGTACCTCATTGACCAAGGGCGCCAAGCGACATCCCACACTGGAGACCGGCGTGGTGGTGGGCGCCGGGGCAAAAGTCTTGGGGCCATTTACGGTAGGCGCCCATGCCAAGATCGGCTCCAACGCGGTGGTGGTGAAGGCCGTTGCCGCGGGCGCCACGGTGGTCGGGGTTCCCGCTCGGGTGGTCGATGGCGAAGAGGCCATCAGTCAGTCAGAGTCGAGTCAGGCCGACGGCTTTACGGCCTATGGCGTCACGCAGGAGTTTAAGGATCCTATAGATGTGCTGCTGCACCAGATGATGGACGAGATGAAGCGGCAGCAAAAACGCATTCAAGACTTAGAGCGCCAGGGCGCCAACTCGGATACGCCTCACGGTAAGAATGCGTGAAGCAGCCCACACCCCGATGATGCATCCGTTAAATAAGTAATCAACGTTCACAATACGTTCTGGGGGCTTTGTAGGGCGGCTTACTAAATGCCCCGCGCGGCAGATACCTTCAGGAGCCTGGCGGCCTTGAGAAGTCCCTCGTCTAGGGTGAGGATTTTTTCCGCGCCCTGATTTTTTGCAATCGCGAGATGAAGCGCATCCGCATCGCGCAACCCGCTCTCAAAGTGCGCAACGAAGTCGCGTGCCAGCGCGAAATCAGCAGTACTAGGAATCCAGACCTGAAAAGACTCTTCAAGAAGAGTGTCCAACTCCGCAATGATGGTCTTGCCGGTGGCTTTGTCGAATTGCTTCATTCGAACCGCGCGCGCAATAAGGCTCGCGAACTCGACACGCGTCCAATCGCTCACCGCAAGAGACCCTGGCGGTTGCTTCAACAGGAACGATTCAACCGACTGACTGGTCGGCTCGTTCAATACCAGAGGCGCCACAAAACTAGTGTCGAGGTAGAGCACCTCAAGACTCATCATCGCGCATCGCGCGAATTATCTTTGCCGATGGCTCACGCTGACGCGGCAGTTTCGCACGAAAGCCCTCCCGGGAAGAGAGCGGCGCTTTGGTCTTTGCAAGTGCAGACAGTCGCACGATTGGCTGCCCGTGCCGGGTAATTACAACCTCTTGCCCAGAGGCCACCTGCGTGACTAACTCGCTGAGATGCGCCTTTGCCGCTGCCAAACTCACGGTTCTCATGAGGAGCTCCTTTTTGGTCAAATTTCTGGTCAAACAATACGCCGCGCGGAGAGAGTTTGCAAAGACCGACACTGTCGACTTTTTATCGAGCCCACCAGAGGATTTGTTCCGCACCCTTAAATAAATACCGCTTTGTCCCGTATCATCCGCACTCAAATCCATTGGAGTACGGGCCAAGTGCCCGGTTTATATGACTGCCACCACACCGGACAAGGGATTGGAAACGCACACCCCGATGATGCAGCAGTATCTGCGCATCAAGGCGGACCATCCTGAGGCCCTCCTCTTTTATCGGATGGGCGACTTCTACGAGCTCTTCTACGAAGACGCGGAAAAGGCGGCCCGCATTCTCGGTATTACGCTGACCCAACGCGGCCAGAGCGCCGGTGCTCCGGTGGTGATGGCGGGGGTCCCCGTCGCGTCCGCCGAAAACTACCTAGCACGACTTATTCAGTCCGGGCATTCAGTGGCCATCTGTGAGCAGGTGGGTGACCCCGCGACCAGTAAGGGGCCTGTGGAGCGGCGGGTGGTGCGTATTGCTACGGCGGGCACATTGCATGAACAGGGCCTCGTGCCCGAGCGAGCCTCAGCCTGGCTGGTGGCGATCTCGCCCAAGGCCAAGGCAGTGGCCTGGCTGGATGTCTCCACCGGAGCGCTGCACTTTTCACACGAAGGCCTGCAACGGGGATTGGTGCAACGCCCCGCAGGAGATCCGCAGGACCAAGAAGACCAGAATGCAGAGGCACTGCAAGACGGCGGCTGGATCAATAGTCTGCTCGGGCAGCTACAGCCTGCGGAGCTTCTCTTCTCCGAGTCGCTGCAGATTCCCACTGCACTTGAGGCACCGCTGCGGCCCCTTCCCGCCTGGGAGTTTGATGCC
>CAZKWK010000177.1:0-3938 GCA_964556335.1 uncultured Bordetella sp.
AGCGATAACATTATAAGAAAAATTCGCTCAGACTTAGTCACAGGGAAGATAAAGACGAAGTTTATCCTGAGTGTTGACAGAATCCGTGAACCAAGTGATTTTAATATTTGTATTAAATAGCGTTATTACACTCGAAGCAATTCGCTAAACGATCCCGCTTATTTGACGCACCAATAAACAACTCCGCTAGCATTGTGTTTCTCAAAAATTGTTCGTCGAAGCGGATCATCTATTGAAAACGCTGTTTGAACTACTGCGAACTTCAATTTCAAATAATCTATAAGATCTGTGCCAAACGTTTTAAAATGGTCCTCTTGGCCGTGTAAACGAACGCGGTCTTCATTAGTAGGCAGAAGCTCGCCCCCCTCGACAGTATTAAGAATACCCTGAGCAACGTCAGGTACCGTGAATGCCATAATTGCCCCGACCCTAAGCAAGCGATAGAATTCATCGATATGAGATCTAAAGCTACCAGGAATATGCTCAAGCACGTGGTTATGAACAATTAAACTAAAATAGCCGCTTGGGAAAATCTCAAAGTCATCTGGGAGTCTAAGCTTGAGACACTCAGCGTGCTCGTATCTTTGAGGAAACAGATCAGCCGCGACGTAGCCTGCACCGTAGGCCCTTAAAAGGTAGTCATGGGTCACCCTCTCCGGCGCGAGCTGCAGGCATCGATATACACCCTGCCGCGCGGCTAACAGACCATTGGACTTCAATAAGTAGTGTAATGCTCTATGGCGCTCCAAGCTCTTGCAAACTGAGCATCTCGCGTTAACTCGCGGGACCGCTCCGTATGAGTCAAAAGATTGCGAGCCGCAAATATTACACGTGAGATCCATGATGAAGCTCCCGGCGCGTTTTATAATGAAGAATCCTGCCTAACCAAGCACTACAGAGTAACGCTCTAGAGGCGCCTTATAATGAGTGTAAGGTCTTCCTTTGGAGGAAGAATCAGTTCCGGAAACTCTCCACATTTTACACGCTCGGCCAAGGAAACTGCGGAGGCGGGCGACTCGATAAACAGACCCGCCCGCAAAAATTCGGCGCACTCTCTAGGCCTACTTTTATATAAGACCTCGCAACCAAAGGCCTCTGCGAGACCGCTTAGTTGATTTATGGATACAGAGAAGACACTGGTATAAAGATAGTCTGCCCTGTCCTCAAGCCCAAAGACGTTCAAGTAATCTCTAATAAACACACGAGGCATCAACGGAGGAATAGGAAGCTTTACATGCCCATCCCAGCTGTTCATGTAGTCATCAGCATAAATCATAATGGTGCCAGAGGGCTTTGTAACCCGTATGCATTCACGCAATGCGTTACACGGATGCTCGATATGTTCGAAGACAAACCATGAGAGAAGAAGGTCTACGGATTCTGACGGTTCGCGCAGCAGCGCGCCATCGTAAAGCTTATAAAGATTGGCTGGTAAATCCCTCTTCTGAAAAGCCGCCTGCTTGCTGACTGACGTGTCATAACCTACGATGTTCTTAAAACCTCTAGTCCAAAAAGCCTCAGTAAGTGCTCCGTCGCCACAACCATAGTCTAATATACGCTGGCATGTGGAGAGATTTCCAACAAACTTCGAAACGTGTCTATTAACATAATTAAAGAGTCGTTCTCCTCGATTGTTGACGCTCGTCATCCCCCCCCCCCCTAAAGTGACCAGTTTAAAATTACATGAGAGCCAATCGCAGCTTAATACTCAAGCAAAAAGCGTGGCGTCGGTTCGCCTATCGCTCTGAATAAAAAGCCATCTGCTGCTGCCTCAAAAGTCTATCGGATACAACTTTAGAGAACACTTCCGGTTCATGTTTCTGAGATAATTTGTAGGCGTTGCCCCGTTGATTCCCCGCAACCGACCTCGAAACCTTTCTCTCTTCGTGCGTGCACTGCGCATGAGCTACACTGCAATTTCCATTAAAAAGAAGATTCCAGCCAGATAGTCGCATCCGGATACCGTGATCTATATCGACAAACTGAGATGGCGAAAAACGAATATCAAACTCACCGACATCCTTAAAAATATCTTTCCTAAATAAAGAGCTGCACCCGGTAACATAGTCTGCGTAATCATTAATCACGTCGAACTGCCCAACGTCAATCTCACCGCGCCTTGTGTGGAAATGCACTTCTGTACCGTCCCCTAATCCAACAAAAGCCGGAAATGCATCTTGAATTAATCCTTCAGGGCCTATCGTTTTCGTGCCTACAGCACCGATATCATTCTGAACCTGAATGGTGTGAACGAGCTGATTAAGCCAATTTGACTCGAAAGCGATCAGATCGTCGTCAAGAATCGAGATGAAGTCAGACGAACTATGATCCCAGTGACTCAACATAAAATTGTGTCCAGCGGGTCTGCCTACATTGGTGGGTAAGCGCAGTACTTCCGGCTGTGCAAGGCCAAACCTCTCCCCTAGGCTCTCAATGAAAGTCCATGTATCGTCTAGACTCCCGTTGTCTAGAATGAAAAGCCTATAGTTATCATAGTCTGTCTTCTTGAGGCAATCTAGCACTCCGGCAAGGAGTTTTCTCCTACCAGAAGTCAAAATCAGAACATGCACCCTGGGCTGCAGTTCGGATGAAATGGAACAGCCGAAAACCGCCTCTGGGAACCTGTTTATCTGGGTGACCCGGTTCCTGACAAAGAAAAGATCTTCCTCGGTCTTCTCAAGCCCATTCCATATATCGATAGCTTCTTCAATCTTACTGAGCCGAAAACAGCATTGCCCAACAAGATACCTCGCCCAGGGGGACAACGAACCAATCTTGCCTAGCGCCCACTCAACAGCAACCTCATAGCGCTGGCTCGTGACCCAGTTAAGCAACTCGGCCTCCGTTGGCAACAGCCTCAATATGAACTCCCCCGGTATGACGACGACAAGGCAAGAACCTCACTCACTAACCGACCGGCGTGTGAACGTACGTCGCTCACCGATTGCGACTTAGGTAAGGAGTTGAGAAAGGGATCAGTAACAGCCTGGTCATCTGCGTCGACGGCAACGAGGTCGGAAATATGCCTTGTTATCCGAAGTGTTGGAAAGGTGACCGGCAACGCATGTACCTCTACCAAGTCCTCTAGGATGCGTCTCTCAACAGAATCCAGAGTGTCGAAAAACTCCGGCTCAAGAACTGCGCGGATTCCATAGCGGTTCTTTAGCCCAGAAACCGTCGCCACTACACGAGCAATACGATGATAATCCCCGTGTGTGAGAGAAGGATTAAGTCGCTTAATTTCAAAGGTATCGGAATAAAACCAGCCATCGAAACGAAGCCGATATGTTCCCCCGTAGTTCAAAATCAACTCCGACGAACCAACGGGTTTACGCGTCTTAAGAGAGGCGGGCGGGGGTTGATTGAAAACGCCTTGCAGGCCGTCCCTAAATCCTGCGAGGTTTGCCTCTATATAGTTCGAGTCCTCCCTTACAAGAGACCCGAAAATAACCTCCCTAAGATTCAACTCAATACCACTGAGCGCACTTTTAAAGCCCCACAGCTGAGGAAACCTTCGAAAGAACTGGACGCGATTTCGAATATTGAAGTACGTTGGGTTGGTACCGGTGGCGGTCTGAATACCCCCCTTATGCCAAGCTCTCAGCTCTGGAATTACCTTCAAGCGAAAGCCAGCCTCACGCAAACGGGTACACCAGTCTACATCGTCCCAGTAAAGGAAATAGCCAGGATCAAAACTACCCACTTGCTGCAAAGTACTGCGCCGCGTAAGCAGGCAACAGCTAGCGAGGTACTCGCAATACAGGGGCGTCTTCGGAACTGCCGCATAGGGAAGACTATTAAAACCGGGCCAATGCGAATAATACTCAGTAGAGAGGAAGCCCCCAACGTCTTGGATTTGCGCCGGACTGTATGCCTTAAGAATCGCAGGGCCAACTGCTCCAAGCTCCGAGTCAACACGAAGAGCATCAACCAGCCCG
>CAZKWK010000178.1:0-3929 GCA_964556335.1 uncultured Bordetella sp.
GGCGACCGGTCTCGTCGGCCTTCTCGACGCCACAGATGGCGAGTTCAGCGGCAGGATTCTTATGATGCTCGGCCACGAAGCGGGCCGACTGGACAAACATGCCGCCTGAGCCGCAGGCGGGATCGAGGATGCGACCGTGGAAGGGTTCGATCACCTGGGTCAGCAACTGCACGATGCTGGCCGGCGTGTAGAACTCACCGCCGCCCTGCCCCTCGCTCATGGCGAACTCGCCGAGGAAGTATTCGTAGATGCGGCCAAAGGCGTCGAAGTCGAGCGTGGCCGGGATCTCGGAGATCTTCTTGAGCAGCTCCTTAAGCAGGGTGCTGGTGAAGAGGTTATAGGTTTTGGGGAGCACGCCGGCGAGCTGCGGGTTATGCTTTTCGACTTCGCGCATGGCCGCGTTGACCCTGGCGCCGATATCGGCGGCTTCCGGCAGCGTCAGCAGGAAGTCGAAGCGCGCTTCAGGGGCGAGGTAAAGGACGTTGTCGGCGTGATAGGCGGCCGGTTCATCGACGCGGCTGCCGCGACGGGATGAGACGCCGGCCTTTTCCAGCTTCTGGCGCTGGGCGGCAAAGCGTACTTCGGCAAAGCGCAGGAAGATGAGGCCAAGGATGGGGCCGGAATATTCCTGAGCCTTGAGGCCGGAGTTGGCCCGGAACTGATCGGCGGCATCCCAGAAGCGCTTTTCGAGCGAAGTGGACGCGGCGTCTTTCTCGGAAGGGGCGATCCAATGCATGGGTGACTTAATCTCCAGTGATGGCGAGCGCCATAGCGGGGTATTGTATTGATGATGAATAGTTTAGATTCCTGAACGTTCCCCCAAATAATGGGGGCGGGGGCAGAGGGAACGGCTCAGGCTGAAGCCGGCAAGTCGAAGCTGGCAGCTCTTCGAGGTTGCCGAGAGGGAATATACTACAAAATCATCCGGACGCATCCACAAAAATTAAAATTTGACGTCGGATATTTTTGGGCAAGACTGCTGGGGGTGAGGCTGTTCAATCATCGCCGTGGGGTGGCTGGGCGGCATAAATGGTCAGCATCAGTTCTGACTCATCGAGCATTCTGTATTCAGGTCTTCTCCCCGCCAACTTTTCGCTCTCGCTGATAATGATCGGAACCCCTTCCCCGCGCTTATCCATGATGAAATTTCGCTGGCTGCCGATGGCGTCGACATTCATTGGGCAACGAGCGAGCAGCGAGCTGATCAGCTCATTCCTTGCCGATTGCCGTTCAGAAAGGCTCTCAATGGTCAGGGTGTTGGGGATCTCGCCGGGAGAGAATATCTCCAGTCGATCAGCAAAGAGGTGCAACCGAATCCTGGAGCCATAAACAGAGTAATCACGGTGGGCCACGGCATTGACTACGGCTTCAAAGACCGCATTCATCGAAAACTGGGGAATCTCGATCCGGTTGGGCGCCTTGATGGCAAAGATGCGCATGTTGCGTTCGACAAACTTGCAGGCGTCGCGGATCTGCACCGCCAGGGGGCCGGTGATATCCCGGGCATCAAGTTGATAGGCCGCGTTTCGCTGCGTGCCGCGGTAACATACGGCCTGAATGTAGGCGCTGGAGATAAAAGTCTCGGGAGCGTCCGAAGCCATGAGAATTCCACTGACCGTGGCCCGCATGGCGCCGTCGTCGTCCCTGGCAATGAGCTTCATCTTTTCAAGAAATTCGTGATCGTCTTTGGGCGAGATGACGGTGCGGAACTGGTTCCATAATCTGGGGTTGAGATCGCTGCTGGAAGTGCCGGGGACGATCTGTTCATCAAAGCGAATGAGTCGGGCCTGGCTACGTTGTTGAAACAGCCTTGCCAGAACATCTGGCTTCATCTCCCGCTTTGAACTTCCAAGGCGGCGGAAGTATCCATTTGGGCTTTTGTGGACAAAGAGACTGCGGGGAACATCGATGCGGAGGATAGTCTTCTCACGCCCCTGCTTATCGGTGACATTGAGTTTGCGGATGAGACAATCGAGGGGAGGCTCGATCAGATCATTGCAAATTGAACGGAGCCAGTCTTCAACCAGATCGAGTTTTTCCGCTGGTATGCCGGTAATCTCTCTGGTGCGGTCGTCAACGCCCAGAAGAATCAGGCCGGATGCCGTATTGGCCATGGCGGCAAGCTCGTCGGCCATACCATTGTTATTCGGACGGGCAACACTGTTGTCACCAAATTCGATGGCCTTCAGTTCAAGAACTAAATCTTCACCAAGTTTAATCTGTTTGAGCAGGTCGGCAGTATCCTCGAACATGCTTGGCCTTGTGCGCTTTGGATTGATGGCGACAATGTTGCGGGTCGGGCGTAGTGAACACGTAGTGAGTTCGTCGTGAGTAAACGCAAAAAAAGCGCTCAATCGAGCGCCTTTTTTGCTTGTAACTTGTTGATTTTAAAGAGTCGGGGCGAGAGGATTCGAACCTCCGACCTCTCGGTCCCGAACCGAGCGCTCTACCAGGCTGAGCCACGCCCCGAATCAACTTGCAGGAAACATCTCCTACAAGCGAAGTGTGATCATAGCCATCATCATCCCCCTTGTCAATAGATATCACCACACTCCAAACAATTGCCGCGAGTGAGCAGGCCGACTCCGCTCCTATTCTCGCCGGGGAGATTTTCTGGCAGAATGGGCCGGTTCTATCAACTCAACGACAAAGAGTCAACGACTTCAGTTCAACGACCACAGGGAGAACAACCATGATCAGAAAAGGTACGCTATTGCTGGCGCTCTGCCTGCTCTTCTCGACGGCGGCAGCGCAGACAGGATCGTTCAAGGGGCAGCTGGCGCTGCAGCTCTACTCGCTGCGGGCGGAGTTGAAGAAGGATGTGCCGGGGACGCTGGCGAAGGTGAAGGCGATGGGCTTTCGCAATGTCGAGATGGGTGGATATTACGGCCTGACGCCGCAGCAGTTCCGCGCCGAGCTGGACAAGGTAGGGTTGAAGGCGGTGAGCATGCATGCCGACTTCAATCTGCTCGACAAGGATATCGACCGGGTGATCGCCGAGGCGAAGATCTTCGAGGTGGGCTATGTGGGATGCGCGTGGATTCCGCACGGCAAAGATTTCACGACGGCCGATGTGGCGCGGGCGGCAGAGGTCTTCAACCGGGCGGCGGCGCGACTGCAGGGGGCGGGATTCCGGTTCATGTACCACATCCACGGTTACGAGTTTGTGCGGGATGGCGAAGGAACGCTCTTTGATCGGCTGGCGGCGGCGACGGATGCGCGGACCGTCTTCTTTGAGAACGACATCTTCTGGACGACGCACGGCGGGGCGGATCCGGCGAAGCTGCTGTTGAAGTATCCGCGGCGGTTCCGGTTGCTCCATCTGAAGGATATGAAGAAGGGGACGGTGGGTGATCTGACGGGCCATGCGCCGGATGAGACGAGTGTCGCGCTGGGGTCAGGGCAGGTCGATGTGCGGGGAGTTCTGGTGGCGGCGCGAAAGATCGGGATCGAGTGGTACATCATCGAGGAAGAGTCGCCGGAGCCGCTGGTCAACGTGCCGGCGGGCAAGAAGTATCTCGAGACGGTACGGTATTGAAGTCGAAGGAGGGGTGTGACGATGAAGAGGCGTGAATTTCTGGCCGCGGCGGGCATGGCGGCCGCGGGGAGTCTGCTCGAGCCGGGTGAGAAGATCATCGACATCCACCAGCATACGCATTACTGGGGGCGGAACGATGACGATCTGGTGCGCCACCAGCGGATGCTGGGGGTGACAAAGACGGTGCTCTTGCCGGCTGGCTCGCGGTATGGGCTGGAGGCGGACTGTTACGGCAACGACTCGGTGGTCGCGGTGGCGCGGCGTTATCCGAAAGAGTTCGTCTTCTTTGCGAACGAGGATCCGTCGCTGCCGGAGGCGATCCCGACGATCGAGAAGTATCTGAAGGCGGGAGCGATCGGGATCGGCGAGCAGAAGTTCTTTGTCGACTGCG
>CAZKWK010000179.1:0-3809 GCA_964556335.1 uncultured Bordetella sp.
GCGAAACCGTGGTGCTTGTGAACCTCAAGAAGATCGCGACGGGTCGTCCCTCCAACGTGGTCGTGCGGGGGCTCGATGCGCAAGGGGCGGGCCTGCGCAGACAGGTGCAACTCATAGAAGGACGGATGTTTCGGCCGGGTTCGAACGAGGTGATTGTGGGCAAGGCAAACGCTGGTCAGTTTCAGAATATGGCCCTGGGCGAGTCCCTGCGGTTTGGGGGCCGCGACTGGCAGGTGGTCGGACAGTTCGCGGCGGGTCGCAGTGGCTTTGATAGCGAAGTCTGGGCCGATGGCGAGATTCTTATGCAGTCTTTTCGTCGGGTCACGTACTCGTCGTTGGTCGTACGGCTCTCCGACCCGAGCGAGGCTGCAGCCTTCGCGGCGGCCGTCGAGGACGACCCGCGACTGCCACTGCAGGCGAAGTCGGAGCGCGCCTATTACGAAGAGCAGTCCGAGACGCTCTCGCGTTTTATCCGCATTCTGGGTCTGAGTCTTACGGTGATTTTTTCCATTGGCGCAGTGATCGGCGCCACGATTACGATGCAGGCGGCCGTGGCTACCCGTACCGCCGAAATTGGCACCTTGCGCGCCCTGGGCTTTCAACGCCCTTCGATTCTCATGGCCTTTCTCGCAGAGGCCGTTTTTCTCTCGCTCGTGGGCGGCGTTGTGGGGCTTGGGCTGGCAAGTCTCATGCAGCTCACTGAATTTTCTACCACCAATTTCCAGAGCTTTGCCGAGCTCTCTTTCGGCTTTTCGCTCACCCCGGCGATTATCATCCAGAGTCTTGTCTTTGCTGTGTTTATGGGCATCTTGGGCGGCATGCTGCCGGCCATCCGTGCTGCCCGACTTTCTATTGTGGAGGCCCTTCGTGCAGCCTAATGCATTTGGAATCGCCATGGCCTGGCGCCTTGCCCTGCGGGACATTCGCTCAGGCGCCTTATCGCTCATGATTCTGGCCATCGTGGTGTCGGTGACTGCGGTGAGTGCGGTGGGTATTCTCGCCAAACGGGTGGAGCAGGCGCTGCTCAAAGACGCTCAGGCGAGCCTCGGGGCCGACAGGCTGCTGGTCTCAGACCGCACCTTGCCAGAGACCTGGCAACGCACGGCCGAGACGATCGGCCTGAAGACCGTGGAGGGCAGCCAGTTTCCGAGTATGGTTTTGGCCGGTGATCGGGGCCAATTGGTCTCTGTGAAGACCGTGGAAGCAGGCTATCCCTTACGGGGGCGGCTTGAGATACAGACCGCCGAGGGCCTTGCGGTGAATCCCGAAGTACGCCCAGGCCATGCATTTATCGATCCGAGCCTCGCCGCCCGGCTCGATATTGCGATCGGCGATCGGGTACAGCTGGGGCAGGCCCTGCTGATCGTGCAGGGCCTGATTCTTCTGGAGCCCGATCGGGGGATGAACTTTGTCAACCTCTCGCCGCGCATCATTGCCCACCACAGTGATCTCGCCGCAACCGGGCTCGTATCGGCGGGCAGTCGGGTGCGGTATCGGCTCTGGGTCGGGTCTGACGACCCACAGAAGCTCGCCGCCTTTGACCGCGAAATTCTTCCGACTCTGGCCGCGGGCCAGCGATTTGAGACCATCGACAATGCGCGGCCAGAACTGCGCAATGCCTTGGATCGTGCCAATGGCTTTCTTTCGCTCACCGGCATGGTGGCCATGCTCACCGCCTGTGCGGCCATGGCGCTGGCAGCGCGTCGACTCGGCAGCCTCTACCGTCCGCGTCTTGCGGTGATGAAGGTGATGGGTGCCTCGGGCGCGCAGCTTCGGGGCTACTGGGCTGTGGCGCTTGGCGTCATGGTCTTGGGCTCTGCGCTGCTCGGGCTCCTCTTGGGGTACGGGGTGCAACTCGCCCTGGCCTCGGCACTCGTGTCGCTCATGCAGGTCGCGCTGCCGCCCATGCCCGAGTTGCCCTGGCAGCCCCTGGTGCAGGGCCTCGCCCTCTCGTTGGGCATGACCCTTGTCTTTGCCTGGCCTGCGGTCTTACAGGCCATTCGTGTACCGGCGATGGCCAGTCTTCGGGACCTTCCCGAGGGGGCCGCTCAGCAGACGTCGCGTTGGTCTTCGCGTTGGAGTCGCCTGAGTCCCCGGGGCATCCGGTTCGTTCTGTTCTGGGCAGGAATGGCAGGGCTGCTCTGGCTGGGTAGCCAAGACTTCGCTTTGGCGCTTCTTGTCACCGGCGGATTTGCAGTGATTGGGCTCGTGGTCTTTGGGCTGCTCCTTGCGATTTTCCGTGGGGTGGGACGACTGCTGGCCTCTTCGGTGCAACTGCCCTGGGCCTGGGTGAGCCTGCGCCGCGCGCTGTTGCGCAGAACCATGGGGCTATCGGCACAGGTGCTCGGCCTGGGCATGGCCCTCTCAGCGCTCATGCTTTTGGCCTTTGTGCGTACCGACCTCGTGAATGCCTGGGACCGTAGTCTTCCCCCCGATGCGCCTAATCGTTTTCTGATCAACATCGTGCCGGGCCAGGAGGCTGGGGTCGAGGAGATTCTCAAAGCCGAGGGGGTGGCCGAACCAGTGCTCTATCCCATGGTCCGTGGCCGCCTCGTACGTATCAACGACAGGGAGATCTCCCCGGAGTCGTATTCCGATGATCGGGCACAGCGGCTGGTGGATCGCGAGATGAACCTTTCGTATGCAGCGACCCTGCCTGCACATAACCGTATCGCCCGCGGGCGGCCGCTCGATCCCCAGGGCCAGGAGGTCTCAGTGGAAGACGGCATCGCCAAGACGCTCGGTATTGGGCTCGGAGACACCCTGGAGTTTGATGTCTCGGGCGGCCCGGTGCCCATGACGGTGACGAGCCTGCGCGGCCTGCGCTGGGATTCGATGCAGGCCAATTTCTTTATGATTGCAAGCCCTGCGGTACTCAAAGACCTGCCGCAGACCTTTATCACCTCGTTTCATCTGCCCAAGGGCGAGGGGGTCACGTTGGAGCGTCGACTTCTGGGCCAGTATCCCGGGGTGAGTCTCATCGACATGGACAGCCTCTTGGCCCAGATTCGTCGCATCCTGGGGCAGGTGGTCGCCGCGGTGCAGTCGCTCTTTGTTTTTAGCCTCATTGCGGGCGCGTTGGTGCTCTGGGCAGCGCTTGTGGCCACGCGTGAGGAACGGCTGCGCGAGGCCGCATTGTTGCGGGCCTTTGGCGCCAGCCGCGCGCAGCTGGTGCGGGCCCAGATGCTGGAGCTCGCCTTTGTGGGGGCACTGGCGGGTCTGGCCTCGGCTGCGCTCGCCCAGGGCCTGGGGGGCATCGTGGCTGAGCAGATCTTTAGTTTACCGGTGCCCTTTCGGTTTGTTCCGCTGGCCTGGGGGGCTCTGATCGGCGCAGTGATCTGCATGGCCTCGGGCTGGCTCGCCCTGCGCAGCGTATTGAATAGTCCTGCGGTGACGGCGCTGCGGGCCACGGCTTAGAGGCCCAGGCCCACGCAGACGGGTATGAGCCGATGGGTACAGACTTTATCGCCTCGAATTCCGGTCCGCAGGATTGGCTGGCTCAGACCACGGAAATAGCCCGCATTGCCGTGGAGGCGGGGCGCGCCATCATGGAGGTCTACGAGCGGCCGGGGTCATGGAATGTCGCGGTCCAGCACGATGATTCGCCCGGGACACAGGCCGACCTGCGCGCCAATGCAATGATCGTCGCCGCCTTGGCGAGGCTAACGCCCGAGATTCCCGTGTTATCTGAAGAGTCGCCCTGGACGGGTGCTGATGCAGCCACCTACTGGGCGGTAGACCCCTTGGATGGGACCAGAGAGTTTTTGAATCGCAATGGCGAGTTCACGGTAAATATTGCTCTGGTGGTG
>CAZKWK010000180.1:0-3778 GCA_964556335.1 uncultured Bordetella sp.
CTCCTTGTAGCGCTTGCCATCGACCTCCACAGTCTGCCCAGGGCTCTCTTCGTGACCCGCAAGCATGGAGCCAATCATCACCATGGTCGCGCCAAACCGAATGCTCTTCGCAATATCGCCATGTTCACGAATACCGCCATCGGCGATGATGGGCTTGGTGGCTACGCGGGCACACCATTTCAAGGCGGACAACTGCCAGCCTCCGGTGCCAAAGCCTGTCTTCATGCGGGTGATGCAGACCTTCCCGGGGCCAATGCCCACCTTGGTGGCATCCGCTCCCCAGTTTTCCAGATCGATCACGGCCTCGGGCGTACCCACGTTGCCGGCAATGACGAAGGTCTGAGGCAGATGGGTCTTAATGTGCCCAATCATGTCGCGCACGCTATCGGCATGGCCATGGGCAATATCAATAGTGATGTAGTCGGGCACTGATCCCTGCTGCTTGAGCGCGAGTACGGCCGCACGGTCGGCCTCTTTCACACCAAGTGAGATGGAGGCATAGACCCCCGCGTCATGAAAGCGCCGCACCAGGGCCACGTTATCGACATCAAACCGATGCATGACATAGAAGTAATCGTGCTGCGCAAGCCAGATGCAGATCTCTTCGTTCACCACGGTCTTCATATTGGCCGGAACTACGGGAATGCGAAACGAACGCCCGCCAAGCTGCGTGCTGGCATCACATTCCGAACGGCTCTGCACCCGGCACTTGCGGGGCAAGAGCAAGACGTTGTCGTAGTCGAAAATCTCCATGCAGACGGAACTCCCAGAGTAGAAACGACCCTCATTATCCCTAAGACAGCGAAACCGTCCTAGGGCTGTATTGGGACTTCAGTTGCGAGAGGGTACGACGCTTTTAACGGCGCTTTGCTGCCGAGAAATACTTCTCGAGAAAATCTTCATCGGGCCGGGTCGTGGTCGGGGTGTACTCATCCTGTGCGACGGGTCGGCGGGGCTCGGTCTTGGGCTCAGAAAACCCCAGGGGAAGCCTGAGCTGGCCGTGACGGGCAGATCGGGTCGGTATGCTGGGCGAAGCCGAGCGAATACTGGGAATCAACATGGCATGCCTCCTGCGAAAAAGTTGACAGAAATGCGGACGAAAGTTGCCGCATCCAGTACGAAGCAAGGACTACGCCAAAAAAGCCGGAATCGACTGGAACCCCCGAAACCGCACGCGGCCGCCGCGAATCGGTGGGGCGGCCAGGCGGTAGCCTGGAAAGCGGGCCAGGAAGCGCCCGAGGGCAATGCGCCCTTCGAGCCGGGCGAGCGACATGCCCGCGCAGAGGTGAATGCCTGACCCAAAGGCAAGGTGCCGTTGGTGCGGGCGATGAATCCGAAATTCTTCGGGGGCCTCAAAGACCTCGGGGTCACGGTTGGCTGCACCGATACAGAGCGTGATCAGGGTGCCACTCGGAATATCGGTATCAGAGAGCCGGGTATCTTCCAAGGCCCGCCGATTGCCCAGCTGATTAGAACTCTCGAATCGCAGGACCTCTTCAATGGCATCGTCGATGGCTAGGGGTTCTGCGAGGAGTTTATGCAGCTCTTGCGGCCATTCTTGCAGGGTCACCAGCGCATTGCCGATCAGGTTGGTGGTGGTCTCGTGGCCCGCGTTCAGAATAAAGATGCAGTTCTGCAATAACTCTTCTTCGGACAGCAACTCGCCCGTGCCTCCTTCGCCAAGAATGAGTCGGGTCAGCACATCGGTCTGGGGGTCCCCAAGCGCCGCGCGTCTCGCGGCCACCAGGCTTTGCAGGTAGGCCAGAAATTCGGCCACCGCGGTATTGCCGCGCTGCAATTGGGCCTCTGAGAGGCTCGGTTCTAACGCCCCTAAAATAGCCAGAGACCAGTCGCGCAGGGGCCCACGCTCGTTGTGGGGAACGCCGAGCAGATTGCCAATCACCTCAACAGGAATTGCACTGGCGAAGCCTGAGATGAGATCGACGGCTGTGCCTCCGCGGGCATCGACCGCGAGTTGGTCTAGTAGCCGATCCACAAGCCGAACAAGGCCTGCTTCCATCTGGCCAATCGCCTTCGGGGTAAGGGCGCCCATGAGAATCTTCCGCACCCGCGTGTGCAGTGGCGGGTCATTAAAGACCAGGCTGGTTGTGTGATGGGCGTAGAGGGGGCTTTGCCCAAACTTCGGCAGAAACTCCTGTTTCTTATCGGAAGAAAAAGTCTTTGGGTTCTTATAAACGAACTCAATGTCCCGATACCGTGTGAGAAACACGGAGCCATCGGGCATCCGGCGCACCGGCGACTGGCTGCGCAGGGCCGCGTACCAGGGATAGGGGTTGTCGGTGAATCTTGCGGGCAGGCGTCGCAGGTCAAAGCCGTCAAGGTTAATGTTGATGGGGGTGTTGGGAGTCATGGCGCTCATGGGGGTCATGGGGTGACCGCATGCTCAGCCTGCTCTTTCCCCAACAACACCACGCGATGGGACCACCAGATTCCCACAAGGGTGGCCAGCAGCGAGGCGAGCGAGACCCAGACCATGCCATCAAAGCCACCCTCAGGGCGGGCGGTGAGCAGCAGTCCGCCAAATATGGCGGCCGATCCCATGGCGAGTTGTTGGGCAGCAGTATTGACCGCCATGAAGCGGGCACGCTGATTGGGAGGCGCGGCAGAGACGATGGCGGCAGACACAGCCACCATTCTTCCCGGCACGAGCGTAAAAAACAACGTGGTGCAGATCAGTGCGAGCCAGAGCGGTGAGGCCCCCATATTGGGCAGCCAGACCAGTGGAATGAGCGACAGCGCGGCGACGCGGCGATAGGTTTTCAACTTTCCATAGCGGTCTGCAAGACGACCAATGATGCGGGCGGTGAAAAACGAGGCGGTGCCTCCTAGAAGATACATGAGGGGAATCTGGTCGAGGCCGATGCCAACGTCATAGACCAGATGCACCGTGATGTAAGGAATCAAGAGAAAGCTCGAAAAGAGCACCAGCATGCTTAGCCCCATGGCGACCTGGCAGTGACGTGCCCGCAGCACATCACGCAAGGGGCCCAGGCGACGAAGAATCAGCGCAGGCTCCAGAGGCTGACCAGCATCATGGGCAAGCGCGCCGGGCGACCCACCCGCACCGCCATGGGCTCCCGTGTCGCTTACGGCCCCACTCGGTGCCCGAGACTTTCGGGGAATCTCGCGTCGGGCCAGAAGCAGCAACGCCAGCGACACGGCGCCGATCGCAAAGAAGGGGGTGCGCCATCCCCACTGGGTGGCCAGCGTGAGTGATAAGGGCACGCCGATCACGGTGGAAAGCGAGAAGGCACTCATGATGATGCCGCTGGCCCGACCGCGACGCGCATAGGGTATGTGGTCTGCGCTCAGGGTGAAAATAAGGGCGCCCATAATGCCGCCGAAAGCGCCCGCGGTCGCTCGGGCGACGACAAGCCAGGTATAGCTCTGGGCCAGACCACAGGCCATAGAGGCCAGCACGAATCCTGTGAAAACCACCAGCAGGTAGCGACGCCGATCAAACCGGTCGATCACACTGGCGGTGATGAGTCCGCTGATCGCGCCGGTGTATGTGTAGCTCGATACCAAGAGGCCGAAGGCGGCAGCCGATATGCCGAAAGACTGCATGATCTGAGGCCCCAAGGGCATCATGACCATGAAGTCGACGATGTGGCTGAACTGAATGCCCGCGAGCACCCATAAGAATCTTTTTTCTTGCGCGGGGCTCAGCGACATGGGGAATGGGCTAATGGAGGCGGGACCCGGAATCGAACCGAGGTACACGGCTTTGCAGGCCGCTGCATAACCACTCTGCCAT
>CAZKWK010000181.1:0-3300 GCA_964556335.1 uncultured Bordetella sp.
GCCTCTGTCAGGCTCAGGCAGGTTTTGATGACCAGAAACCTGACTTCAGGGTTTTACTTAATAAGGTAAACAAGAGGAGGAGACCGCATGCAGCATAGAAAGAATGAAAAACTCGTCATGAGTCGACGTGAACTCATGAAATATGCACTCGCCACTGCAGCGATTGCACCCATCCAGACATGGGCGCAGGCGAAACCACTTTTTGACTCGCTCAATATGTTCGTACCCGCGGCGCCGGGCGGGGGTTGGGACGGTACTGCGCGCGCACTTGAGAGAGCCGCAAAGGCGGCAAACCTCGTCGGCAACATGCAGTTTGAGAATGTTGGCGGTGCCGGTGGCATGGTCGGCCTGCCGCGATTCGTGAATCAACGCAAGGGTCAAGGAAATAGCCTCATGGTTGGGGGTTCCGTCATGGTCGGCGCCGCAATCGCCAACAAGAGCCCCATCACCATGCACGATGTCACACCCATCGCCCGCCTCACCGAGGAGGCTGGGGTCGTCGTAGTGCCGGCCAATGGAAAAATCAAAACCTGGAATGACCTAGTTGCAGCACTCAAGGAAAATCCGAAGGCGGTCTCTGTTGCCGGAGGTAGCGCTGGAGGTACCGATCACATTATTTTGGGACTGATGATCAAGGCACTGGGGCGTAATCCCAAAGACGCTGCCTATGTTGCATTTGCAGGCGGCGGACCGGCGAACGCCGCGATCGTAGGCGGGCAGGTAACCGCAGGGATCTCTGGCTACTCGGAGTTTGAGGAAATGATCAAAGCAGGTCGGATGATTCCCCTAGCCACATCGGGGCGCAGTCGCGTTCCTGGTACGAATGTCCCAACCATGAGCGAACTCGGCCTAAACGTGGTCATGGCAAATTGGCGTGGGGTCTTCGCGCCACCGGGGATCACCAGCGCTCAACGTAATGCGCTCATCGACCTCGTTACCAAGATCGCCAGTAGCGACCCCTGGAAGAACGAGTTGGTCACCCGCAAGTGGAGTGACGCCTTCTTGACTGAGGCCCCATTCGTTCGTGAAGTGAACTGGGACATTGAGCGCACGACGGCCGTCATGAAGGATCTCGGCCTGGCATGACACCACCCAGAGTCGCTGTCCTGCTTCTGGCCATCTGTGCGGTGGCTGGCTGGCGGGTCAGCGTCATTCCTGAATCTGCAATCCAGATGGCCGTGGGCCCTGATATGGTTCCGGCGGTCGTCGTCCTTATTATGTCTATTGTCTCGGTCCTCTACGCCTTCAGCGCTTTTCGAGGACAGCAACGCGACGAAGCTTCCGAAGAGGAACATAGCGCCCTGCCTGGAAGCCAGTTACGGATGGCGACACTTCTGCTTGGAGGCGTCATCTTTATTGTTCTCGTTCCAGTTTCGGGGTTCGTGATTCCCGCCACGCTTTGTGGCATGTGTATCGCTCGGTCATTCGATGCGCCCCTGAACTTGAGATCAGCGCTGATCTGCGGATCCGTTGCCGAAGCTCCTCCTTATTGGCCTTGGGCCAGCGACCCCTTTTGGCCTGTAAGTGTCTATGGAAGCACTCGATGCTCTTCTTGTAGGATTCGGTGCCGCGCTTACACCCACGACGCTGATGTGGGGATTTATTGGATGTTTTGTAGGGACGATGGTGGGGGTGCTACCTGGACTGGGCCCCGCGCTCACGATCGCTCTGCTTCTTCCACTGACGTACCATGTTCCTGCTACCAGCATGTTTGTTATGTTCGCAGGAATTTATTACGGCGCGGCCTACGGTGGGGCCACAACGTCAATTCTGCTAAATACGCCCGGTGAAACCTCGTCGGTCATCACAGCCTTAGAGGGAAACAAGATGGCCCGCAGCGGCCGGGCGGGGCAAGCGCTAGCAACCGCAGCCATTGGTAGTTTTGTCGCGGGAACCCTAGGAACGCTCGCACTCACCTTTATAGCGCCGGAGTTGGTCGAGATCGCGCTCGCGTTCGGCCCGGCTGAGTATTTCAGTCTGATGGTGTTAGCCCTCGTTGCGGTGTCCGCCGTACTTGGCAACTCATTGCTGAGAGGACTCATCGCGCTTTCACTCGGCCTTCTGATTGGAATGGTTGGCATAGACCTGCAGACTGGCCAGATGCGGTTTACTTTTGGACAGCCACAACTGCTCGACGGCATTGAGATCACAGTTGCCGCCGTCGGCATATTCGCAGTAGGAGAGGCTCTATACTTGGCTTGGCAAGGTCGTAGCAGTAATCCATCAAGCCTTATGAGGCTCTCTGGTAGCCTGTGGATGAGCGCTAGAGACTGGTCGCGGTCTTGGAAGGCTTGGATCCGTGGTGCGCTTTTTGGCTTTCCTATTGGTGCGATGCCAGCGGGAGGCGCCGAGCTCCCAACGCTATTGTCTTACTACACGGAAAAAAAGCTTTCCAAGCACCCAGAGGAGTTCGGCAAAGGGGCCATAGAGGGTGTGGCTGGACCAGAGGCCGCCAACAACGCATCTGCGGCAGGGGTTCTCATGCCGCTGCTCACCCTCGGTATACCGACCTCGGCGACTGCCGCTGTGATGCTCTCCGCTTTTGAGAGTTACGGTATACAAACCGGACCACAGCTATTCTCGACGAATAGCGCCCTCGTCTGGACACTTATTGCGAGCCTTTACATAGGTAACGTTATCTTGCTTCTTCTTAATCTGCCACTTATTGGGCTCTGGGTCCGCCTCTTAAAGATCCCTCCCCCATGGCTTTACGCCAGCATCATCATCGTATCTATTATCGGCGTTTACAGCGCAGGCAACTCCGTCTTTAACGTTGGACTATTGTTTGTTTTTGGTCTTATCGGATATGTCATGCGGAGGTTTGACTTCCCTGCCCCACCGGTACTCATGGGCCTTATTTTGGCACCGTTGGCGGAGCAGTCCATGCGCCAAGCGCTTACAATCAGTCAGGGGCAGTGGTCTGCTTTTGTGACACGCCCGCTCTCTGCTTCGCTACTCGCGATCGCTTTGCTTCTACTTATCGCCCAACCGGTCTATCGGCATTGGCGTGCTCGGCAACCAAAAGCTACCCTCTGAAAATTACTCGTAAACCGTGGGAAGCAATGCTTCGGACGCTAGCCTGAATCAATTCGCATCATGACAATACGAATTAGCGAGGTGGGGCCCCGTGATGGTCTGCAGTCCATCGCAGCCATCATTTCCACACACCAAAAATGCCGATGGATTGATGCTCTCGCAGATGCCGGACTCACCGAGATCGAGGTAGGCTCCTTTGTCCCCAAGGATCTGTTTCCCCAACTCGCCGACCAACAACTGCTCTACCTACAAGACTTCCAACAT
>CAZKWK010000181.1:3310-3755 GCA_964556335.1 uncultured Bordetella sp.
GTTCAGCACGCGCGACGTCGATCGAATCTTTGTGTCGTAGCGCTTACAGCAAACCTACGTGGGGCAAAGGATGCCCTTCATGCAGGCGTCCATAAGGTCACGATTCCAGTCTCCGCAAGCGTTGCCCACAGTCGTGCGAACCTCAGAAAATCCCCCGATGATATGGTGAAAGAGGTTAGGATAATCTGTGAGACGGTCTCAAATCACAACAGCCAGCCTAAAAGTGGTCGGGTCAGCGTTGAGGTAGGCATTTCTACCGCCTTTGGTTGCACAATAGAGGGGCCAGTGCCTGAAGATCGGGTGATTCGACTCGCAAAAGCATGTGCAGATGCTGGCGCGGATAGCGTGGGTTTGTCGGACACCACTGGGATGGCCAACCCAACCCAGATAGGACGGCTTTTCGGCCGACTTCGCTCAGAACTCGGAGACAAATCGGGGGCTGCAC
>CAZKWK010000182.1:0-3754 GCA_964556335.1 uncultured Bordetella sp.
AAGACGAAACCCCAGAGCTAATCACCATCGAAGACGGCAAACTCAGAATTGAGGGAGCGGTAGCAGCGCCTGTCGCCCCAAGCGTGGCACCACCCGCCTGCGGGTTCAAGGCTTCTCGCTCGCTCCCCGCAGCAAACTGCGTATTCGTCGCGAGCGCAATAAATGGGGTTTGAAGGGCCTGTGTGGTTTTCGTGATCCACGCAGCACTTGATACCAGAATGCCCTCACGAGCACGTAGGGTCACAGTGCCGCTTGCCGCTTGGGGGAGCTTGCTGCCAGAGATACTCAGCAGGTCACCGCCATCAAGCACGATGTTGCTCGAGCCCAACGCAGAAAAGTTGGTGGCTGTGTCGATGATTGCCGTATTGGCAGGATGCGTGTTTGCTGTATCTGAGAAGCGCAAGGCGGTGGCCGAGCGGTACTTGGTGCTCGCGCTGCCAAGGAAGAATCGGCTGCCGCTGATGAACCCTGCAGCAGCAAGGCTTAGATTAAGAATCTGCTGACCCTCTGTGCCAGCCGCTAAGGAGCCCAAGCTATCGGCAAGCGTAAGCGACAGGTTTCCGCCTGACTCTATCGTTAGGTCTTTGCCAGATCCAACCCGCGCCCTTGCCAGGGTAACTGCTCCAGTGCTTGAGAGGCTCAGCGCCCCTGCACCTGTCACCGCATTAGTTACCACCAAGGCAGCGTCGGTAGCCCCGAGAGGTTGATCGACAAACAACAGATCGCCGGTGGCCACCACGAAATCTAAGGTGTTCACTGCCAACCGTAATGGTGCAGGGACGTTCACTATCGGGTTAGCAACCGAATAGCCGTGTGCACGTACAAATAAAGTGTCCGCTACGAACACGGGCAAGGACTGCCTCCAGGCAGACTCGCCCAAGGTGATTGATCCGGAGGGCGCTAACGACGCATTGGCAGCGTCAAGACCCACCTTCACGGAGATACTTCCAGTTGTTGAGAGCCGGCCATGAATCGCCAAGTTCGACGACCCACTTGCGCCATTCACCATGTCTAGAGTGATTCCACCCGTGCCCGCCCGAATGGCATATCCACCATCTAAAGCCGGGTCCGATAAAAGCGTTAGCGACCCGGTGTTCTTAATGAACACACCACTGTTAGCGTCCGCTGCAACCACACCACTCTGGGCTACATCCCAGATCGGGGCCAAGAGCCCAGTAAACACCACACGGTCGGTACGAATATCGAAGACTGGGCCGATCTCTAACGCACCCTTACTCTCTAGTCGGATATCGCCCAATGTACTGTATGCCGAAAGACGATCGACATCCAGCCAGAGTGTCTTCTGAGTCGTGCTAGACGATACAGTCTGGACACCAATGCCAGCACCTGCCTGCAGACGGAGTTGGGCCCCGGTAATGTTTGCAAGGCTCGTATCTGACAGTACATTCCAAATCTGACCCGCCGATGCGCGCACACTTACAGTGCCAGTTTGACTCGCCTTTAGCTGCGCAAGAGCGATGTCTTGACTCGCCGCGAGGCGCACATTGCCTGCTAGAACCTGTTCCGCCTGATACTGCGGGGCGATCATCGCCCCCGGCCCAGTGTAGCCCGATGCATCGATAGTCGCGCCCGCGGCCATGGTGAGGCTACCAGCAAAGGCCTCGAGGTCGACCGACCCGTTAGTCACGGTAACCAGTACATCATTGTTAAGGCTCAGGGCACCGCCGGACAATATCGATAGGGCACCACGATCGGCGGCAACCTTTTTACCCGTCGTGCTCCCGAGGGTGATATCGCCCGTAGCCGATAATGTCTGTAACAGCAGGTTGCCTGTACCGTGCAGAACAACATCGCCAGCAACAGTAAGCCCGTCGCTTGACAACACAAGAACCAAAGAGCCTTTTGAAGTACTTAACGCCGGGGCCACCCCGGCCGTACCCACGACCAGATTGTTTACTGTCAAAGAGTTCAACGCGGTGACTGCAAAGTCTCCCTGCGCAGCTGTTGCGTTGAGCGAATTAGCCGAAATCTCAAGTGCTTCACCGTACCGACCCAGTCGGCCGACACCATTGCCAGCAGAAAGGGTAAGGCTGCCCGCAATGAGGTCAGCATCACTGTCACCCAGACCCGTAACGCCGAGGGCCTCAAGAATACGGCCAGTGGTCGAGGTGATCGACAAAGCTGCTGCATTCGAGTCAATCTTACTGACAACCACATCGCCACCAATATTGAGCGCAATGCTGGCGCCGCCAGTCGTGCCTTCACGGGTCGTTAGCTGAGAGCCATGCTCCTGAATAAAGCTTCCCGCCGTAACCGTAACAAAACCCTGCCCATGATCAATCAGTGAGCCGGCCTTCTGCCTAAAAGCTTGGCCAGCGTTCAGTGTCAGGGGATCTTCTCCAAAGAAGATGTTCTTCTGTACCTCCAGATCGCCCGACTCTGCGGTAAGAATCACAGATGCTGCGCGATCGAGCGATAAGTTCGCTGTCGTGAAAAGATCGCTATGCGCCGATACTTTAATCGCTGTGTCGCTGGCCTTGAAGGTCACGGTTCCAAGCTTCAGGCTATTGACATCGCGAACTTCAATAGTCGCGCTGGAGACTGATTGGCTTGAGAGATTGAGCAACTCTGCGTCGATCGACAGCGGCTTATTCTGCGCGCCAATATTGCCGAGTTCTGCTTGGGAGTCGTTGGCCAAACTGGCATTTAGCGATACCGTGGTGCCCTTCACGTGCAGGTTACCAATGTCTTCGGCACGACCGGAACGATAAATTTCGCCTCGCAGACTCGACAGCGATACATTGCCGTCTGCACCTGTACCGCGCGACTGAACCGACGACAAGACCATATCGTTGGTCTGCTCCAGAAGATGTACTGCCGCAGCGGCATCGACCTTTAGCACACCGCGATAGGTGGTATCGCCAGTGGTTTTGGTAGCGAGATCTATGCGAAGCGCACCGAGTGAACCGGCCGCCACCGTATTACCAATGGCCCCCTTTAGCGTGCCGAAGCTGCCATCGGTCTGTAGGGTGAGGTCGCCACCACTGATGATGTGGGTATCTGAGGCTGCACCGGCACCCGTCACATAGATGGAGCCTTTTGCTGATAGCCAGACCGACTCGGTGGCTTCGATACCCTTAATCGTGAGGCCGCTAACGGTTCCCTCATTAATTCGAATATCACTCTCGGCCCGAACCGCTACGCCACCCTGGCTCTTGATCGTGACATTGCCAAGCGCTGCGATATCAATGTCTTGCACAATCTGCAAGGTAACGCTCACCAACTCGCGGCGGTTTTCTACCCACTGGCCCTGAGCCACATCCTGCAGACCCTGAGTCGATGCCAATAACGGAAGGTTGTTGGGCATCACATCCAGAGAATCTGCTAACTCCCACAAACCGGGGTTCAGGAACTGTGATGGATCCGAGAGGTCCACAGTAGCAACGCCAGTACCTCTGTAGATATACCGCTTGAAACTCAGGTCAGCCACATCTTGTGCAGAAGCCTGCGCCAAAAGCGCTTTATCCCCAGCCGAGAGACTATTAAAGTTCATGGGGTTAGCGATCGTCACACGATCGCTCACACGCCCAATCGACGCGGGGGCATTACTCGCATCAAAAGCGGCCAAAATAACGTTGGCCCCTTTAACATTCAATTTCTCTTCTGCCGCTACCGCCCCCTGATTGCCAATGGGCTCATGGGGCATCAATGCGGCAATCAGGTCGGGGGACAATGCATACTGCGCTCTGTCTGCCGCCTGCTCTGCGGTGGCGCGTCCGGACAGTGCCAGTGT
>CAZKWK010000183.1:0-383 GCA_964556335.1 uncultured Bordetella sp.
CCGCTCAGCAGACCTCTGATGGCGCTGGCGTGCGGCTCCATCGAAGCCTGGGCGCCCATCAGATGCGGGTAGACCCTTTTTTAATGCTCGATGAGTTTTCTACCGAAAACCCTGACGACTACATTGCAGGCTTCCCGCCCCACCCACATCGGGGCTTTGAGACGGTGACTTACATGCTCGAAGGCCACATGCTGCATGAAGACCATCTGGGCAACAAGGGCCATCTACGGAGCGGCGATGTGCAGTGGATGACCGCCGGCCGCGGCATTATTCACTCCGAAATGCCACAACAAGAACGCGGCGCCATGCGTGGGTTTCAGCTGTGGATCAACCTGCCTGCGGCCGAGAAGATGAAGCCCGCGGGTTATCGGGATATTCCGAGC
>CAZKWK010000183.1:393-3743 GCA_964556335.1 uncultured Bordetella sp.
ACCGCAACGCGAATTGTCCGCGCCCGATCGGCAGCAGAGATTCCGGTTGTGACATTGGCAAACGGCATGCGGGTTAAGGTAATTGCAGGCCAGTTTGTTGCGCCCACGACGGAGTCGACGGCCGGGCCAACCACCGGTCCAATTCACGGGATTAGCACCCAGCCCCTCTTCCTCGATGTCACCCTTCCTGCGAGTGGTGTGTTTACTCAGATGCTGCCAGAAGGCCACGCGTGCTTTGTCTATGTCTTTGAAGGTGCGATAGATCTGCCAGGCGGCACGCTGGCGATGAAGACAGGCGGCGTACTTGGGCCCGGCGAGGCACTCGAAGTGCGCGCGCAGGCGGCAGGCGCACGGTTTTTGGTGTTGGCGGCACGACCGCTGAATGAGCCCGTGGTGCAGTACGGCCCCTTCGTCATGAATACGCGGCAAGAGATCGAGCAGGCCATTGCCGACTACCAGTCGGGGCGGCTTGCGGCCTAATGTTTGTGCTGTGCTCTACTCTGAAGGCGTAAAAATATGGCGTTACCCGATATTGCCTTAACGCGACTCAATGGCCAGACCGAGAACCTGCGCGACTATGCAGGCAAGGTGCTCTTGGTGGTGAATGTGGCCAGTGCCTGTGGCTTTACCCCCCAGTACAAAGAGCTGCAGGCACTCTACGAAGAAGTAAAAGACGCTGGGCTCGAAATTCTGGGGTTTCCTTGCAACCAGTTTGGTGGGCAGGAGCCCGGTTCGGCGGAAGACATTGCCCAGTTCTGCGAAAGCCGATTTGGCGTGACGTTTCCCCTATTTGCCAAGACCGATATCAATGGGCCCCATGCACACCCGCTTTATCAGCACCTCAAAAGCGCCGCCCCGGGTATTCTGGGCACAGAAGCCATTAAGTGGAATTTCACCAAGTTTCTGATCAACCGCGAGGGCAACGTGGTGGAGCGCTATGCCCCCCAGCAAGGTGCGCGGGACATTCGCAAAGACCTTATGCCCTTGCTTGTGGGGTAAGCGTTACGGGTGCCGAGAGCGCGCCGAAGAGAGCAGCAAGTCGTAGGGTAGAATAGTGACAACGGAGACGTGACCGAGAGGCCGAAGGTGCTCCCCTGCTAAGGGAGTATCCGCCAAAAGCGGATCGTGGGTTCGAATCCCACCGTCTCCGCCAGTCAACAAGGCTGCATAAAGGTTTCAAGGTAGTCTCCCCAAGCTACCCACCAATTCACCCACCAAATAAGTCTGCCCAAAGTGATTGATTTTGGCGGAATAAACGGACCGCTTCCGCTTGAGAATAGTTAACTCTGCGGAATAGATCGATTCAAGAGCAGTATTTGTTTCTCTCTTTGGCGGGTGCTAGCATCCTCGCCATGAACGAATGGATCGCCCTACGAAACCTGCTTGACGGCCTCGAGCATGAGACCAGCTATCACAAGCTTGACCCGATCACACAGCGCGTTCTTGAATGGGTTTATGTTCGTTCCCAAAACAACGAACCCATATTTGTTCAAGAAATCATCGTCAAATCAGGTATCGCCTCCCCGGCGACACTCCACAAGAGTATTGCTTGCCTCAGGGATGAGGCGTTGTTGGAGTTGTCCATAGACTCGACAGATGCGCGACGTCGGCTTGTGACTCCCACGATCCGGACTAGCCAACTGATGTCGGATCTCTCAAAGGGGATTCTTGGCTGGGCCGATTCCCTCACGCCAATGAAGCGAAAGCCAGTGAGCAAAGCTTGAATCCCGTTGTGCTGTAAGACCGATAGTTGGTGTGTTGACTGTTGGTCAAGAGAACCATGACAGAGATCAGGACCCATGTCTTTTGAGTCACACAACATGAATCCGTGGATTCTTTCTACAGATTGGGTGGCTCGGGTCACCTTGATCTTCTGTATTGCTTGCTTCTATGCCGGCTGTGTTCTCATCAACAACAACCTTCTATTCTTTTGGGCCCAAGATAGCTCCTACCGGTATTGGATATACCTGCCCGCTGGAGTACGACTAGTTCTTGTGATGCTCTTCGGTTGGCGCGGCCTTATTGGTTTGGCGATTGCAGTCACGGCAATTGGTTTTAGCAAGCTCGTTCCAGAAATTGAAAGAATGGACCACGCCCTTCTAGCGGCGATTGTTCGAGCGGGCTCGATCTGGTTGGCGTTCGAGTTCTATGGGAGGGTTACGAGGATCAAGAGCCCATGGGGCGCGCTTACCTGGGCACACGTACCCTTCTTGGCGTTATTTATTAACTCGTTCACCGCGATCGCCGTAACCCTTTTGTTTATCTACCTAGAGCTTTAGACCATGGACGCCTTCGCTCGAAACGTTACCGCCTGGGTGTTAGGAGATACCGTGGGAACGATGATTGTCCTGGCTGTGGTGATCAGCCTGCGGCATTCCTATGTCAAATGGAAATCGAGGATCAAAAGTGCACCCAGTGCGCAATGAAGAAACGTAGATAGAGCCTTTCGGCGCATACATGCATCCACGTTACGATCCTCGGGATTCGTGGATCCAAATTGTCTGGTCGTGATGAAAATCGACTTGCACCGATTTTACTGATGACCTTTGAACTCATATTTCTGCAGAAAAACTCTCATCGGACTGGCTACCGGTGCTCTACTTGCCTTGGTGCTTGGTTGGGTCTCTCTGGCTGATAAAGATCGAGGTCCTCCCACGGGCTTTGTAACGAGCAATGGAAGACTAGAAGTCACTGAGGTCTTCGTAGCGACCCGAATACCTGGTCGACTGAAGTCCGTCTATGTGGACGAAGGGATAGTTGTACGAAGTGGTCAGATTCTCGCGGAAGTAGAGGTCGAATCCTTACTCGCGCAACGTAGCGAAGCTCTTGCCAGGGTGCAACAGGCCCTTGAGGCAATTGCGACCTCAGAGGCGCAGGTTTTGCTTCAGAGAGGAGAATTTGCTTCTGTGCAGGCACTGGTTAAGCAGAGGGAAAGCGAGCTTCTTGCATCTCAGCGAAGGCATCGAAGATCACAAGAGCTCTTTGAGCAGGGCTTTATCTCAGGGCAGGGAATCGACTATGAAAACGCTCAGGTAGAGGTCTTTTCGGCCCAGGTTACGGCAGCAAGAGCGCAAATGCTGGCCTCTGAGGCAGCAATTAGCGTTGCCATGAGTCAAGTCCAGGGTGCTATCGCAAACGCATCAGCAGCTCGAGCCGCGCTAAAGCGGATCGAGACCGAAATATCCGACTGTATTCTAAGAGCACCCCGCGATGGGCGGATTCAGTATATGGTCGCGAGGGCGGGCGAAATTCTCGCGGCTGGAGGAAAGGTGCTCAGTTTGATTGATCTCTCTGAGGTCTACATGACATTTTTTCTGCCAGAAGCATTTGCGGGGCGGGTTGCGCTGGGA
>CAZKWK010000184.1:0-3698 GCA_964556335.1 uncultured Bordetella sp.
ATTTCCCAGCAGACAAAAAAGTCAGCATTCTCAAGCAGGTTACCGCCGCCGAAGGGCTCGAGCGGTACCTGCACACCAAGTATGTCGGCCAGAAGCGCTTTTCGTTAGAGGGCGGCGAGTCGTTTATTGCGGCCATGGACGAGCTCATTGAGGCCTCTGGCGCCCGAGGCGTGGAAGAGATTGTGATCGGCATGGCCCACCGCGGACGCCTCAATGTGCTTGTCAACACCCTGGGTAAGATGCCCAAGGATCTCTTCGCAGAGTTTGAGGGCAAGCACGCTGAAGACCTGCCAGCGGGCGATGTGAAATACCACCAGGGATTTTCTAGTGACGTGTCCACCTCCGGTGGGCCGGTGCACCTCTCACTGTCTTTTAACCCGTCACACCTTGAAATCGTAAACCCCGTGGTCACGGGATCGGTACGGTCACGGCAAGACCGTCGCGGCGACCAGAGCGGTGAGAAGATTCTGCCGGTGCTGGTGCATGGGGACGCAGCCTTTGCGGGGCAGGGCGTCGTGATGGAAACCCTCAACCTCGCGCAGACACGAGGCTATGGTGTGGGCGGCACGATTCACATCGTGATCAACAACCAGATTGGCTTTACGACCTCTGATCCCCGCGATACCCGATCGACACTCTACTGCTCCGATGTCGTCAAAATGATCGAGGCGCCCGTGTTCCATGTGAATGGTGACGATCCCGAGGCCGTGGTCTGGGTCACCAACCTCGCGGTGGAATACCGCACGCGGTTTAAGAAGGATGTCGTGATCGACATCATCTGCTTCCGCAAGCTCGGCCACAACGAGCAAGACACCCCATCACTCACCCAGCCTATGATGTATCGGGCGGTCGGGGCGCACCCAGGAACACGTAAGCTCTATGCAGACCGGCTTGAGGCCCAGGGCATCATTGCACCTGGAGAAGGTGACGCCCTGGTGAAGGCCTACCGCGCTGCCATGGACGAGGGGCGCGGCACGCGCGAACCGGTGCTAACCAACTACAAGAGTAAATTTTCGGTCGACTGGGCCCCCTTCTTAAACAAGAAGTGGACCGATGATGCGGACACCGGTCTGCCGCTCTCTGAGTTACAGCGGCTCTCGGAGCGGGTCACGACCGTTCCCAGCGACTTCAACGTACATCCCTTGGTTGAAAAGGTTTTGAATGACCGTCGGGCCATGGGACGCGGTGAACTTAATGTGGATTGGGGCATGGGCGAGCACCTAGCCTATGCCTCGTTGGTATCCAGTGGCTATGCCATTCGCCTGAGCGGCCAAGACTGTGGCCGCGGTACGTTTACCCACCGTCATGCGGTGCTGCACGACCAGAAGCGTGAGCGTTACGACTCGGGTACCTATATTCCCTTGCAGAACATCTCTCCCGAGCAGGCCAACTTCACGGTAATCGATTCGGTGTTGTCGGAAGAGGCCGTGCTGGGGTTTGAATATGGCTACTCGACCGCCGAGCCCAATGCCCTGGTCATTTGGGAGGCACAGTTTGGTGACTTCGCCAACGGGGCCCAGGTGGTCATTGATCAATTTATCGCCTCGGGCGAAGTGAAGTGGGGACGCCAGAGTGGGCTCACGCTGCTGCTTCCCCATGGCCATGAGGGCCAGGGCCCGGAGCACTCCTCTGCCCGGCCCGAACGGTTCTTACAGCTCTGTGCCGACATGAATATGCAACTCTGCCAGCCCACCACTGGTGCGCAGATATTCCACCTGCTGCGGCGTCAGATGATCCGGCCCTTCCGTAAGCCCTTGGTAGTCTTTACGCCGAAGTCGCTGTTGCGTAACAAGGATGCGAGCTCGCCCCTGGATCAGCTGGTGCACGGCCGCTTCCAGACCGTGATCGGCGAGGTCGATCCCACTATTCAGGCGAAGAAGATCAAGCGGATGATGGTCTGCTCCGGTAAGGTCTATTACGACCTCGTGACCCAGCGCCGGGAGCGCGAGCGCGATGATGTCGCCATTGTGCGTATTGAGCAGATCTACCCCTTCCCCCACAAGCAGTTTGCCAGTGAGTTGCGTAACTATCCGAATCTCACCGAGATTGTCTGGGTACAAGACGAGCCGCAGAACCAGGGCTTCTGGTTCCAGGCCCAGCACTATCTGCGCGAACACATGACAGACGGTATGAAGCTTGGATATGCCGGGCGCCCGGCGCTTGCAGCCCCCGCATCGGGCTACTACGAGGTCTTTGTGAAGCGGCAAAAAGATCTCTTGGATGCCGCCTTTGCGCGCCTGAAAAATGCCCAGGTGATCTAGCCGAGCAGACTGCGCCTATCCATACAGACATCATTTTCTTAATGTACAGACAGAGTGAGAGATAACAAAAAATGGCTATTCATGACGTAAAAGTTCCCCAATTGTCCGAGTCGGTGGCAGAGGCCACCCTCTTGCAGTGGAAGAAAAAGCCCGGCGAGGCTGTCACGCAAGACGAGACCCTGATTGAGATCGAAACCGACAAGGTCGTACTGGAGGTGCCCGCGCCTGCCACTGGCGTGATGACCGAGGTACTAAAAGACGACGGGGGCAGTGTGGTCTCCAACGAAGTCATCGCCCGTATCGATACTGAGGCGAAGGCTGGCGCCGCGCCTGCGGCCGCCAAGACCGCCGCTCCGGTAGCCGCTGTGTCCGCGGCTTCGGGTGCGGGGACGTCAGCAGGTATTGCGATGCCTGCAGCGGCCAAGCTCATGGCGGAATCAGGCGTGACCGTCGCGCAGGGCACCGGCAGAGACGGCCGCATTACCAAGGGAGATGTGCTCTCGGCGATGACCGCAAAACCTGCCGCGACTCGGGGCGCCCCCGCAGTAACAACTTCTACTTCGGCAGTGTCCCCAATTCCTGCACCATCTGCAGGCAGCAGCCTACCCCCAGTCGCCGCTACCTTTGGGCCCGAGGCCATGCTCGAAGGTCGCCCCGAGCAACGCGTGCCCATGAGCCGCCTGCGGGCCCGCGTTGCTGAGCGGCTGTTGCAGTCTCAGGCCACCAACGCCATTCTCACCACCTTTAATGAAGTGAACATGGCGCCCGTCATGGCCCTGCGTAAGCAATATGTCGACCGGTTTGAGAAGGAGCATGGCGTGAAACTCGGGTTCATGTCCTTCTTCGTAAAGGCAGCGGTCGCGGCCCTCAAGAAATACCCCGTGCTGAATGCATCTGTAGACGGAAACGATATCGTTTACCACGGCTACTTTGATATTGGTATTGCGGTGGGCTCGCCGCGCGGGCTAGTGGTGCCCATCATTCGCAACGCCGACCAGCTTACCTTTGCCGAAATCGAGAAGGCGATCTCTGATTTTGGTGTGCGCGCCAAGGAGGGCAAGATCTCCCTAGACGAACTCACGGGCGGTACTTTTTCTATCTCAAACGGGGGCGTGTTCGGCTCGATGCTCTCTACGCCGATCATCAATCCCCCGCAGTCGGCCATTCTCGGCATCCACGCGACGAAAGACCGGGCAGTCGTCGAGAACGGTCAGGTCGTGGTGCGTCCCATTAACTACCTCGCCATGTCGTACGACCATCGCATCATCGACGGGCGTGAGGCGGTGCTCGGTCTCGTGACCATGAAAGAAGCCCTGGAAGATCCAGCGCGTCTCTTGCTCGAAATCTAGGGGGAGTCTGGTATGGCACAAGAATTTGATGTGGTAGTGATCGGTGCAGGCCCAGCGGGCTACATTTCAGCCATTCGCGCTGCGCAGC
>CAZKWK010000185.1:0-3680 GCA_964556335.1 uncultured Bordetella sp.
AGGCGCCGGTTCTTCTCAGATCGGCCGCAACCACCTCGACGATAAGATCGGCAAGTAAGCGGTCTGCAGGGTCCTTGGGAAGGAAGGGCGAGAGCGCAACGGGAATCTGCTTCTGGCCTGACGTGGTGATATCAATTCGAAGCCCGGATGCAGCACTGTGAGAGAGGGTTGCCAGAACGATGCAACACGCGGAGAGAATTGATCTGAGGTTCATGAACCCCATTATACGAACTAAGCTCTCGGTTATTTCTTGTCGCGGTGCCTCAAAATGATTTCGACTTCTCGCGTATCCAGACCTTGCGGGGGAGCCGGTACGCCCCCTGATGATTTCACCTGAGTAATGGCGCGCTTCACGGCCTCGTCATATCGAGGGCTGTTACTTGGGGTTTTTATTACCAGGGCACCGATATCCCCATTACTTGAAATCTCTACGGTGAGAATGAGGTCGCTGGTGTTGTCTCCCCGGTAGGTCACCCGACTCTCGATCACCCCTCTCACCCGCTGTAGCCAGGTTGCGGCGGCTCCCGAGCGCTCGCCTTTTGCGGCGCCATCGGCGGTGCCAGCCTTTGATACCGCATCTCGCCCAGCGTCTGCCGCCTTGGCCTTCGGGTCAGAGCCAAACTGCTTGAGAATGGCCTCTTCTTGCTCCCGACGCTGCGCCTCGAGGGCTTTTTTAAGCTTGGCCTCTTGTCGGCGTTTCTCTTCCTCGGCCCGCTTTTTGGCCAGACGTTCTTCTTCCTCGCGCTTTCTGAGTTCCTTCGCTGCCTCCTCGCGGGCGATCTTTGCCTGTTTCGCAGCCTCGGCGAGGTCTGCCTTTTCTTTTTCTGCTCGTTCCTTAGCGGCTTTCTCACGCGCGGCTTTCTCTGCAACCGCCTTCGCCTGCGCCTCTTTCTCGCGCGCCGCCTTCTCTGCTGCAACCCGTTGCTGCCGGTCTTTTTCTATTTGTGCCTCTTCGGCCTTCTTTTTCTCCAGTGCAATCTCTGCCGCGCTTGGCCCCGGATCGGGCAGTGCGAGTTTCGGTGTGTCAGGCTGAACTGCTGCAGGGGATTCAGCCGACTGGGGCGGTGGGGTATTGGCAGTTGCCGGCTGCAGGGGGGGCAGACTAGACCAGAGTTCTGCCTGCACGACCGGAGGCTCGGGCGGAGTACGACTCGCAGCCAAGATCATGGCCGCGCCTAGCGCGATGTGCACAACAACGGAGGCGCTAAACGAGAGAAGAGACTCGGAGGCTGAGCCCGAGGCCTCTTCCCTGTGGTCTGCAGGATGCGTCACGAACCGGCTATTCCTGTCGAACGGCCAGTCCTACACGACCCAGGCCTGCCCCCTGGAGTTGATTTAAGGCCTGCACCACCATGTCGTAGGGCACCTCACGCTCGGCGAGAATAATGACGGGGGTATTGGGCTCGGGCGCTATTTCACGGACAGTCTGGGCAAGCTCTGCGCGGCTTACTTTTTTCTCTTGGGCCCCGACCTGCCGCAGCTTGACCGCATGGATGCCATCACGCTGTACGGTGACCTCAATGGCGGTGAGCGGATTCTGAGACGACTGCCCCACGCGGGGGAGGTCGATAGCGCCCGTGACGATCATGGGGGCGGTCACCATAAAGATGATGAGCAGGACGAGCGTAACGTCGATATAGGGCACCACGTTAATTTCGCTTAAAGAGCGGCGTGATCGCCGTCCGCGAGAGACGATAGGGCTACCCATGGCCTAGGCCTGCCGCTGCAGAATGTTGGAAAACTCTTCACCAAAGGCATCGAGCCGCCCGGCCATCTGGTCTACATGCGTAGCAAAACGGTTATAGGCAATGACCGCTGGAATCGCTGCAAAGAGGCCGATCGCGGTGGCCACCAGGGCCTCCGCAATTCCGGGCGCAACGCTCGCCAGTGTGGCCTGCTGAATATTGGCAAGCCCTGTGAAGGCATGCATGATCCCCCAGACGGTTCCAAAGAGGCCGATGTAGGGTGAGACGGAACCAACCGAGGCCAAAAAGGGCAATCCCTGCTCGAGGGCCTGGAGTTCCCTCTGGCTGGAGGCCCGCATCGCCCGCTGGGCTGCCTCAATGAGCCCTGTGGTGTTGCCCTTTGCCTGTTGATGCAGCTTGAGAAATTCCCGCATCCCTGACTCAAACACCCGTGCCATGCCGCCGGGTACTTGCCCGAGTTCGGCCGTTTTATACAGCGCCAGCAGATCGCCGCCTGACCAGAATTGGCGCTCAAAGGCAGTGGATTCCGCCCGCGCGCGGCGCAGCGCGAGCATTTTCTGAAACATCACGGTCCAGGAGGCGATGGATACAGCGATCAGCAAGACGACGACCGCCTGCACGGGAATGCTCGCCTGGAGCATAAGGGCGACGACATCAAGATCGTTGGGCATGGGGGTCATAGCGGTTCCGTAGGAAAAAGGGAAGGGCTGGAGGGAGAGGATACGGGGGATGCGTGGGGTGCCGGAGGGGGCATTTTTCCAAAGTGGCGCCAGGCCGCAGGGGTTGCCATGCGCCCGCGGGGGGTTCTTTGCAAAAATCCTTGCTGAATAAGATAGGGCTCGAGCACATCTTCAATGGTCTCGCGGTCTTCGCCAATGGCAGCAGCCACGTTATCGAGACCGACCGGCCCACCCTCGAATTTTGTGATGATCGCCTCGAGTAACTTCTGGTCCATGAGGTCGAAGCCCTGCTGATCGACCTCGAGCATCGCCAGGGCAGCATCCGCAAGCGGTGCGGTGATCGCGCCGGAGCTTTTCACCTGTGCGTAGTCGCGTACCCGACGTAAGAGCCGGTTGGCGATACGCGGCGTTCCACGCGAACGCCGCGCAATCTCGTGTGCGCCGTCGGTATCGATGTCGACTTTTAAGAGCGATGCCGATCGCCGGACAATGACGGCAAGGTCTTCGGGGCTGTAGAACTCGAGTCGGGCGACGATGCCAAACCGGTCGCGCAGCGGGTTGGTGAGCATGCCGGCACGTGTGGTGGCGCCCACTAGGGTAAAGGGCTGCAGATCAAGCTTAATGGTGCGGGCTGCAGGACCCTCGCCAATCATGATGTCGATCTGGTAGTCCTCGAGGGCCGGATAGAGAATCTCTTCGACCACGGGGCTCAGGCGATGAATCTCATCGATAAAGAGAAGGTCGTTGCGTTCGAGGTTGGTGAGCAGGGCTGCGAGGTCACCCGCGCGTTCGAGCACAGGCCCAGAGGTCTGCCGCAGATTGACACCGAGCTCACGGGCCAGAATATGGGCCAGGGTGGTCTTGCCAAGCCCTGGGGGGCCAAACAGCAGCACATGGTCGAGTGACTCTTGGCGTTGCCTTGCGGCGGTGATGAAGACCTCAAGCTGGTCTTTGACCTTGGGCTGACCAATGTAGTCCGCGAGGCTCTGGGGGCGCAGTGCCCGCTCCAGGCTTTCTTCCTGCGGACTGCGGGCCTGGCCAGAGACGATTCGTGGCGCATCGGGCAGCGGGGCTGCAGACAGGGCATCGTGCTCAATCATGGCCCCAGTTTAACCGAGGGGGGACGCGGCAAAGACGGGGCTTTGCCTTATCGCACGAGATGCTTTAGGGCCTGGCGGATTCCTTCTGCCACATCAAGGCCTGGGGGTAGGGCCCGCACCGCCGCCAGCGCCTCTTTCTCTGAATAGCCCAGGGCCAGCAGTGCGCTGGAGATCTCAGTGGCGGATCCCTCTGC
>CAZKWK010000186.1:0-3628 GCA_964556335.1 uncultured Bordetella sp.
GGTTCACTGCTAAGGCGCGCGCAATACAAAGACGCTGCTGCTGTCCGCCAGAAAGTCCTGTGCCTGGCGACTTTAGTTTGTCCTTTACCTCATCCCAAAGCGCCGCCTGCCTCAAACATCTTTCAACGGTCTCGTCTAGGAATGCTCTCTTGTTTACACCGGCGAGCTTTAAACCAGCGGCAACGTTGTCATAGATGCTCATTGCCGGAAACGGGTTGGGTTTCTGAAACACCATCCCGATTTGTCTTCGTACCCCGACTGGATCTGTGCCGCGTGCGTAAATGTTTTGCCCCTGAAGAATCACCTCGCCTGAAACACGGGCGCCCGGAATCTCTTCGTGCAGGCGATTCAATGTGCGCAAGAAAGTAGACTTTCCACAACCCGAAGGCCCGAGAATCGCAAGCGAGTCGCCCGGATCCACCGAGAGGCTCACCGCATGCAGTATCGTCAGTGGGGTATCTCCATCAGAGACCTGCTTGGTTACCGCGCGGGCCTCAATGGCAGGAATAAGGGCCTCTCTGGGAGATCTTGCTGGAAGGTCATCAAGGGTTAGTTCAGTCACAAAAAAGGATTCCTCGTCATGCAGGTCAGAAGGAGATGGTTTTCGTTGTTGTGCGGGCTCGCCGCGATGGCCACTATTGTCTCCTATCCGCACCGCAATATCCTTACGGCTAGCGCGCATGCGGCCACCCCCAATCTGCTGGTCTATGGCGATAGTCTCTCTGCGGCCTACGGGCTCAGCCGCGAGCAAGGATGGGCCTGGCTTTTGCAGCAACGCCTCACCCAGCAGGGGCTGCCGATTCGCGTGGAAAACCGCAGCCTGTCGGGCGAGACGACCCACGGCGGCCTGCAACGCTTCGCGCGCGTCTTGGCCCAGACCAAGCCGCAATGGGTGATCCTGCAGTTGGGCGCCAACGATGGCCTACGCGGCCTGTCTTTGCAGCAGGCCGAAAATAATCTTCGCGACATGATCCGCATGAGTAAGACCGCAGGGGCCCAGGTGGTGCTCGTGGGCATCGCCATGCCGCCAAACTATGGGCAGGCTTTTACGCAAAAGTTTGAGCAGATCTACGGACGTCTACAGCGACAAGAAAAAGTGCCTCTAGTGCCACTCTTGATTCAAGGCTTTGCCGAAGATCTTGCCTACTTTCAGGCCGACCAGATTCACCCCAATGCTCAGGCGCAGCCCATCATGCTCGACAATGTCTGGAAGGTGCTCTCGCCTCTGCTACCCGGGCGCAGCTAATCGATTCACACATACACACACGGCATCGTCATGTTCATACCCCCACAGCAGATCCTTACCGCCGTCTTTCTCGCCTGGGCGCTCGGCCTGCCCGTCGCTGGCCTTGAACGCACGAGCACCCGCTCGGCAGAGGCGCTCGAGTTCTCCGACATCGCCAAAGAGGGGGAACTGCGATACCTGGCGAGCCACCCCGAGCCCCACACCTATCGGTACGAGTCCCATGTGCGCATCAGCCCCGATAGTCTGCAGACGGGGCTCGTGCAGCTCTCCACCTGCCACTATCAGCTCGACCCGATTCGCAAGGTGGTCATCGCCTTTAACAAAGACCGGCTGCGCTCACTGAAGGTGGTCAAAGCAGAGGGCATTGAGAAGGTGGAGGTCGATCGGCACCTGGTGGTGTTAACGCAGGTGGCCCGTGGGGCATCGATTTGTATCGACCTCGATTCGCAGGCCTTGGACCCCATTGACCAGAAGTCCTGGCGCCTACAGGCGGGGCCGCTCATGCGACGCTACCTAGACGGCTACCTGCCGATGAGCGCCGACCTGAATGTCTACTGGACGGAGGGCCTCTTGCGGATTCAGGAAACAGACCCGCAGCCACAGCCCGGGGTCGTAATTAAAGAGTCATCGCGCGGCGCGCAGATGCAGCTGATTTTTGCCGGGCGGTTTAAAGGCTCGATTGTTCTGGCGAAACAGCCTTAGTTTTTGTACTGGTAGTACGTATCGTTGAGGTACCGACCCGCGTGCTCAATTTCTTCTTCAAACCAGCCCGCACGACTGCGGCTGGCACAGACCTCAATCATGGTCTTCACCTGTGAGGCTGTCTGCATCTTTCGAAAATCTTCAGAATAGATTTCTGCGCCCTTGCCGTTGGGCATCATGGAGTTGTGGCACGCAGCGCAACTCTTGTCATGTAGTGCCTTACCCGTCGGAAGATGGCCCTTAGGAAAAGGGTTGGCCTGCACCCCACTGGCCATCAGGCCCGTCACAAAAAGCACCACCACAAAGGCCCACCACCGCGCCATGCCCATCTCATTGTCTCCTTAGGTACCTAAAACCCAAGTGCAATCATAGGCTAAAGCGAGATTCCGGGATTTCCCTTCATCCCAATCAGCCTGGGGGTATTGATCTTCAGCGCGGGCACCGTCTTCTTATCCTTCAGCCATTTTTCGACCACATCCCAGATCGGCTCGCCAGAGGCGCCTTCTGCCACAGGCGCCCAGCCTGCCACCTTGTAGTTTTTGTTGGCCTCAATGGGCTTGCCTTTCAGGCGCATATCCTGAATGCGGCTGCCCATCTTCTCTAGCGGCGCACAGGCGTACTCCAGGCCGCCAACCCGCACCATATCTCCCCCCTGCTGATAGTAGGGGTCTGGGTTAAAGAGATTGTCACAGACGTCTTCGAGAATGGTTTTGATCATCGCGCCCGACATTTCTGTGAGGGTGCTAAACGAGTAGGTGGTGGCGGTCTGGTCCATCACATGCTCACGGGTAATAGACTGGCCTGGCAGCAGTGACGTACCCCAGCGGAAACCGGGCGAGAAGGCAATGTCAGCGCCTTTCACATCGATCATGGCATCGACCAAGAGTTGATCGAAGCTGCCATTGAAGTTGCCCCGCCGATAGAGGGTGCCCTCAGTGACTGCGAGCACCTCTTCGAGCTTGGCCTTATACGGGCCGCGTACCTTATCGATGAAGGCCTGCATCTCTTTATCGGCAGGCAGCAGATTGGCAAAGACCGGCAGCAGCTTGTAGCGGAAGTCGGCTACCTTTCCATTCTTTACATCGAAGTCCAGCACCCCAAGAAACTTGGTGTTTGACCCTGCGTTGGTGACCAGGGTGACGCCGCCTGCATTCTTGACCTTCACCGGTTGCGGCACACCGTCGTGGGTATGGCCGCCCAGAATGGCATCGATCCCGCGAACCCGGGAGGCCATCTTCAGGTCGACATCCATGCCGTTGTGCGAAATCACAACCACCACCTGGGCGCCCTTGGCGCGGCATTCATCGACCACCTTCTGCATGTTTTCGTCTTGAATACCAAACGTCCAGTCGGGCACGAAGTGCCGAGGATTGGCAATCGGTGTGTACGGGAAGGCCTGCCCAATCACCGCCACCGGAATACCATTCTGCTGGCGAATCACATAGGGCTTAAACACGGGATCGCCAAAGTCGTTGGTCTTCACGTTCTGCGCAAGAAACTCGATCTTGCCCGCGAGATCTTTCTCAACGATCTCCATGACACGGTCCGCCCCATAGGTGAACTCCCAGTGCGCACACATCATGTCCACACCCAGAAGCTTTGTGGCATCGACCATGTCTTGGCCTTTGGTCCAGAGGGCGGTGGCCGACCCCTGCCAGGTGTCTCCGCCATCTACCAAGA
>CAZKWK010000187.1:0-3537 GCA_964556335.1 uncultured Bordetella sp.
CAGAAACCTCAAAAAACTCCACATCACTACCCACAGACACAATACGAGAGGGGGTGCCGAAAAGCTCCGACTGACTCGTACTAATCTGCGTTAAAGAAGTAGCTGCATTAACAGACGCGTTCAACTGCATCAGCGCACCGAGTACGCGACCAGACGTCGCTGCGTCAGGAAGCACGCTTCGTAGCGTGTCCTCGTCTGCGAGATTAATAGGTTGGACAGAACTACCTGAGGAATCAAAGCTCAATATAAGTCGCGCAAGACCATCAAGTGCAGCTAGTCCGAACGCGTCACCGGTACCCGGGGATCGGCTTTCAGAATCCATGCCCGCCACAGAAACGATGCCTGCGATCTGTACCGCCAACTTCTGAGCTGCCAGGCCCTGCGCTGCGAGGTCAGCATCATTCGACTGCGCCAACGCAATCGGATCCACTTCGAGTAGATCTAAGTTAGGATCTAAGCCAAACGCGGCTTTTAACCTCTCCTGCGCAAGAGCAATGCGCTGCGAAAACGCTGTTCCCAAGGGTTCCAGAGACTGGGCACCAGACTCAGTACTCAGATCTACAGCCTGAAACGCCATTCGAGTAATGACCGTGGTGAGCGGGTTGCTTACCACTTCCCCGTCGCCTGCTCCATTGAGCCTGTCCGATGGTGCAACTAAGGTCATTAGGTTCGCAAGCTGCGTATCGATATTCACCCCGCCCTTTGCAACCATCAGGGCGGTGTGAATGGCAGACGAATCTCCGGCAATGGGCATATAGAACCGGCCGTCTTGATCCGTCGTCGCAGACCAAATCTGCTCCTCTGGATCCAACACAAGATCGCCGTCGAGATCAAAAAACACCGATGCATCTCGAACATAGCCGTCGGAGACCACACCCGAAATCTCCGGCAGGGATTCCACCGACACTTCTCTTACAAAGGGAACGCTGGACAACCCGGCGGGATCGGTCACAACAATCTGCACGCCAATCCGTCCGGCAGAGGCGTCCCAGTTTTCAGTTCTATCAAAGGTAAGCGTCTCTGGCGTTCCGTCTATACCGAAAACCAACGACCGCAAGACGCGATCTACGACCAAGACAGAAGGCGCTTGATAGGCCAGAGGCGAGGGGTTCCCAAAGGCCGAGGTGAGCGCACTGCTAGAGACCTGAGAGAAATCGATTTTCAGGGCGTCTCCGCCCACGCCAAGATCGGCCAGCCCCTGCGTTGCAGTGCTCCCTATTCTTCCCACGACATACTGCAGGGTTGGGTTAGCTGTTGCTGTAGCGTCTGTCACCCCCGTTGCATACTCTTTGTACACCAGAAGAGGCTGAGTACCCGCAGCACCGCCACTGACAATTGAGAAAGACCACGATTTATTCTCTTCAAATCGTATACGGCTTGATACCCAGAGCCTATCAAACTGATCATCCCGTGGTTGCACCGAGGGCTGTGTCGGTATAACAGAAGACACAACAATGGCACCTCCTTGGAAGCTAGGATGATCTGCATCAACTAGTCCGAGGTCTTTTACCCCAGGCACAGTGAGCCGTATGGCAGAGTTATCAGCAGCAGAGGCATCCTCGTTTAAGGTACGAACAACCCCTGTTTGCCCCAATACGAGGGGTGCATCGTTGGTACCAACAATCGAGACCGATACTGCCTTCGTGACAGACGCTCCAGCAACGTCTAGCAGGCGAATCGTGTACTCCTGCACCCAGGTATCGCCCGCCGCAAGAAAATCAAGCCGCTTTGGATCATCCTCCTGGAAACTCCAGGCTACAGAACGGTTCGTCGCATCGACACTGACCGTAAACTGACCAACAGGCTTTACGGTGGTGTCCGTAACAAGTACGCCGTTCTTCCGTAAGGCAACCGTGATGAGTTCTGTTGGAACACGGTGCGCATCGCCGGCATCAGGGTCATTAAAAAATAATGTGCCTTGCGCTTTTAGCGAAGCAGAACTATTTGCTTCAGTAATATTCCCTGTAATTACCTCTGTTGCGGGCTGTCCGTCTTTCTGGCCACTAGCGACAAAAACAGGCGCATCATTCACCGGGGTCACCGACACAAATGCTAGGTCGGACTTCAGAGAAATACTGGTACGGCCCGTAATCGGTACGACCATACCTGCCGCCTCCGCAGAGGTCGGTCCGGCCCATCCATGAAACGTGAGAGACGCTTGACCGCTAAAGTTTGCATTCGGAACGAATCGCAGCCCGTCTGTCTCAGAAAGTAACAGTGCGCTACCAGTAGGAATGGTGGATGACGCGATTGGAAGCCAATCTGCTGCAGTGGCAAGCCGGTACTGCCAAGTGCCATTCGCAGAGACCGCGTTGGTAACCGCAACATGAAAGATATCTTGGGTTGTCAGGCCATCGGACAGCCGTATACCCCCCGTCGGTACCAATTGCCGAATCGTTGTTCCAAGATTCTGGGCCACCTGAACATCCTCTGCAATCGCGGTCAATGTCGGGGTTTTCGTCTCATCCAATACCGGTTGGGCCAAGGCGGTAAGGCCATCAAGGATCATCGGCGGTTGTTGTGTGAGAACTAGCCGATCTCTTTCCGCCGCAATCACTGTCAGTTGATCTGGCTGTGCAGACCCCGTAATCGACCAGCCCGAGAGCCCGAGCCCTGCTTTGATCAGCGTTACTGCATTCGCCACGACAATCGTTTTCTGGGTGTCACTGAGCGTGATGCGAGGACCAAAAACCAATCCCTCTGTCGAAATGAGGGTAAGCGCCTCTGCGCTGGTAAGACTGCCTGTAGTCCCCACGGGCGCAGAAACCGTCAAGCCCGTAAGGGACAGACCATCGACTGCCGACAAGACTTTCGCCTCCGCGACCGTCGCCAGAGATCCCAAAGCCAGTGCCTTACCAGACAGACTGATGCCATCGGCGCTGAGCGCCAATGCCTCAGAGACCGATAGCGTCGCACCCGCAACCACCAGCGCCGATGAATTCAGGTTGGGGGCCTGCGAAAGCAATACCGCATCGGAAGGCGATACCGTAATCTCTGCACCTGTTCCTGCAATACGGGCATTCGCAAAGTCCACGCCGCGGGCAATGAGTCCGAGCGCCTGAGGCGCGGTTGTATTGAGCACTGTCGTTGCGGTACCGAGCGTCAGGTCGGCAAGTGAGAGCCCGGGTACTCTTGCCAGATCGAGTGCCTGGGTGAGCCCCGTTGCCACCCCCTCGACGACCTTGCCCTGTAGTGACAATCCTTCGCTCGCCAGCGTAAGCGCCTGCAATGGGCTGAGTTTGATGCCCGAAACAATCAGGCCTGTCACGGTGAGTCCTTGGGCGTTTGCGAGAAGCACTGCGTCTGCCGGTGTGGCCACTTGCCCACTCGCCAGCTGAATACCCGAAAACACCACACCCTCCGTGATGAGCTTCATAGCGTCTACCGCAGAGGGGGTACCGGTCGACACCCTCAGCCCCACCAGCGACAGTCGGGGTACATCAGCAAGCGCTAGCGCCTGCGCAACAGACGCCTGTTGACCCGACACCAGAGTGACATCGCTGGCGTATGCAATCGTCTTTGATTGCAGAGCAAGTG
>CAZKWK010000188.1:0-3523 GCA_964556335.1 uncultured Bordetella sp.
CTCGTAGGCCGACGGCGCGAGATAGACCCCCCGATCGAGCATGGCATGGAAGAACCGGTTGAACATCTCACGGTCGCTTGCGGTGACGTCGTCTAGGGTCTTGGGTAGGCGTGTGCTGAAGTAGATGCCAAACATGCCCCCGACGCTGTCGGCCGAAAAGTTCTCGATTCCCGCTGCCCGTGCAGCCTTTACCAGGCCCTGCATGCAATCCGCGGTGATCTGGGTGAGGGTCTCAAAAAACTTCGGCTGCGACACAATCCTGAGCGTTGCGAGGCCCGCCGCCACCGCCACAGGGTTGCCGGAGAGGGTGCCCGCCTGATAGACCGGCCCCAAGGGCGCCACCATCTGCATGATCTCTTTTCTTCCGCCAAACGCCCCCAGTGGCATGCCCCCGCCAATCACTTTCCCAAGTGTGGTCATATCCGGTTGAATGCCTGTGAGACCCTGCACACCTTGTGCGCCCACCCGAAACCCGGTCATCACCTCATCAAAGATCAGCACCGCTCCCGCCTGGGTGCACTCGGCCCGCAAGGCCTCGAGAAAGCCCGGGACGGGCCGCACCAGATTCATATTGCCTGCAATGGGCTCGACAATGACGGCGGCGATGTCTTTGCCATGGGCAGCAAAGCAGGCCTTCACACCCGGGATGTCGTTGTAATCGAGCACTAGTGTTTCGGCAGCAAACGATTCGGGAACCCCGGCGGAGGTGGGGTTGCCAAAGGTCAGAAGCCCAGAGCCCGCTTTGACCAAAAGGCTATCCACGTGGCCGTGGTAGCAGCCCTCAAACTTCACAATCTTGTTACGACCCGTGTATCCCCGCGCCACGCGGATTGCGGACATCGTGGCCTCAGTCCCACTCGAGGTGAGCCGCATCATCTCCATTGAGGGCAGATGGTCGCGCACCCATTCGGCCAACTCCACCTCGCCCCGGGTGGGGGCCCCGAACGACAGCCCTCCTTCTGCGGCCTGCTGTACCGCATCGATCACCTCAGGATGCGCATGACCCACAATCGCGGGCCCCCAGGAGCAGATGGTGTCCACATAACGATTGCCATCGGCATCCCAGAGGTAGGGCCCCTGCGCCTTGGTGAAGAATCGCGGGGTACCTCCTACCGATCGGAAGGCCCGGACGGGCGAATTCACGCCGCCGGGAATGGTCTTCTGGGCTTGGGCGAAGAGGGCCTCGCTCGCCGCAATAGAGGGCTGGGTCATGGTGGTGGGTCTCCCTGAAAGTTTAGAATGCTGGTTTTCACAGCATTTTAGGGCCCCAGACTGATGAAGACTTACATGTGCTTGATCTGCGGATGGATCTACGACGAGGCGGCAGGCCTTCCCGAAGAAGGTATTGCGCCAGGAACCGCCTGGGAGGATGTGCCCATCACGTTTACCTGCCCCGAATGCGGCGCGCAGAAGTCCGATTTTGAGATGGTGGAAATCTAACAACGCCCTTTTTTCACCCCTCTCCCAGGGCTTCGCCCTATGCCCCGGCGGCTGCCTTCACCACAGAGAATCGGGCCAGGGTCTGCTTGCGGGCCACATCGTGGTCAACAATCGGCGCAGGATAGGTCTCCCCGAGACGGACTCCGGCTTCCTGCAGTACCAGTGGGGGCGCCATCCAGGGTGCGTGCCGATACCGGGCGGGAAGCGGCGCCAGCTCTGGCACATAACGGGCAATAAATTCCCCCTTCGGATCAAATTTTTCGCTCTGACTCACGGGGTTAAAGATGCGGAAATAGGGCTGGGCGTCGCAGCCTGTCGAGGCGGCCCATTGCCAGCCTCCGTTGTTGGCGGAAAGATCAAAATCGTTGAGCTGGCGGGCAAAGTACCGCTCGCCTTCCACCCAATGAATTTCTAAGTCTTTGGTGAGAAAGCTTGCCACCACCATCCGCAGACGGTTGTGCATATAGCCCGTCTGATTCAGTTGTCGCATCGCTGCGTCTACCAGCGGGTAGCCCGTGCGCCCCTCGCACCAGGCGGTGAAGTCTCGGCTGAAGGCTGCGGCGTCTGCGAAATCGCCTGACTCTTGCGCGTCTGGTGCGGCCTGCTGCCAGGGCCGACCGCCCAGAAACGCCTCGCCTGTCGGGCCAATCCGCCAGGCCACCCGGTCGTATTCCGGACGAAAGCTGCGCCGTACTACCTTCGGGAAATTCGACAGGATCTGCATATAGAAATCCCGCCAGATGAGTTCGGACAACCAAGACTGCGCGCCTAGGGCCGCGCCCGGCGGAACATCTGAAACCTCAAGCGCCGCACGGACGAGTGCGCGAATGCTGATGGTGCCAAACCGCAGGTGCACCGAGAGGTAAGAGGGACCCTTCACCGCCGGAAAGTCCCGCGCCTCCTTGTAGCGCCCCATACGCGGGAGGAATTCCTCTAAGAGCGCGTTGGCCGCCTCCGGGCCTGCCCCAAGCCGCAGTGACTCTTGCGCAGCGGGGTCAAAGCCCATCGACTCGAGAGAAGGAATGGACTCGTGTGCCTCTGGCCCGCGATAGAGCCTGTCGCCACGCAGGGCGGCGCAGGAGCGTTCCGCATAGTCTGCCGTGGTGAGGCGCTTGAGCCAGGCATTCTTGTAGGGCGTAAAGACCGAAAAAGGCCGTCCTGCTCCGGTGAGTACCTCTTGCCGCTCGAAGATGGACTGGTCTTTCACGCGCACCATGGCGATACCCAGTGCCCGCAATCGTGCCTCTACCTCGGTATCACGCGCGAGGGCGTCGGGCTCATCATCGCCCGCATAGACTACGCGCTCGGCCCCCAATTCGCCGGCGAGGGCGGGTATCTCTTCGCGGGCGATACCCACTCGCGTGATGAGGCCAGACCCCTGAGACTGCAGGGTCTGCTGCATGATCTGCAGGCTTGCCCGAATAAAGGCCAGTCGACGATCAAAACACAGGCCCGAGGCGCTCGCGGCTGCCGCAGCCCTCAGAGGGCCAAGGATCTCCTCATCGAAGATAAAGACGGCAGTAATCGGGTTCGGAAGCCGTAAGGCCTCTGCGAAGGCTGCATGGTCGGTCAGTCGGAGGTCGCGGCGAAGCCAGACAATTTGGGGCCGCAGGGCAGGGGAGATCACGGCAGTCCTTTCGGGGGAACAGAGGGTAGAATTCTTGTCATGGGTCAGCTATGGATAGACAACATGCCTTCAGGTGGTATGCACGCACGCGATGATGACGAACCCGCAGAACGGGACAACCGAGACTTTCCCAGTGTAGCGGGACAGCTTCTCGTGGCCATGCCGTCCCTCGTAGACCCCCATTTTGGCGGTACGGTGGTCTACATGGCAGAGCACACCGCCCGCGGTGCCATGGGTCTGGTCGTTAACCGCCCGGCCGATATGAACCTCGGCAGCCTCTTTTCTCGGATTGATCTGCACGCGCAGACCTCGGCCTTATCGGGCCAACCCGTCTACGTCGGCGGCCCCGTGCAGACCGATCGGGGCTTTGTCTTGCATGAGCCTGTGGGCCATTGGAGCTCTACCCTGCGCGTCTCCGATGGCATTGGCCTCACCTCCTCACGAGATATTCTTGAG
>CAZKWK010000189.1:0-3462 GCA_964556335.1 uncultured Bordetella sp.
ATGACGGCTGATCCCTGCTCGGCCAGTGACTGAATCGCCCGCCTGAGCAGCGCAGCCGCGCCAACATCCACACCCCAGGTGGGCTGGCTGCAGACGAGAACTCGCGGTGTCTGTAGCAGTTCTCGCCCTACGATGAACTTCTGCAGGTTCCCCCCTGAGAGCGAGCCTGCGAGCGCCTGTGCGCCGCTGCAGCGGACATCAAACTGGGCGATGCATTCTTGGGCGAACGCATTGGTGGCCTTCTGGTCTACGAGTCCATGGCGCACCATAGGCTGGGTGTAGACCGCTGTGAGTAGGCCGTTTTCTTCAAGGCTCATCGCGGGAATGGCACCCGTCCCCAGCCGATCTTCTGGAACAACGCCCATGCCTAACCGCCTGCGGGCCGCCGGACCCTGGTGACCGATGGGCGCTTGATCGAATTGGAGCATTTCGGGTCGCGGGCAGCGTGTCTCCCCAGAGAGGGCCCAGAGCAACTCGCGCTGGCCATTGCCCGATACGCCTGCGATGCCGAGAATCTTTCCCTGAGGGACGGTAAAAGAAAGGTTGTCGAGATGGGTTCCGTAGGGGTCGGGGCTTATGAGCGTGAGGCCATCGGCAGCAAAGATCGTCTTCGTGGCGGCTGCTGGAGGGCGCTTCGGCAGAGGCTCGGTGTCTCGCCCGATCATGAGCGCGGCAAGTGAGGCCGCCGTTTCTTCGCGCGGCCGACATTCCGCGACGACTTTTCCTGCGCGGAGGATGGTGGCACGGTCGCAGAGCTGCTGGATCTCCTGCAGTTTGTGGCTGATGTAGAGAATGGAGCAGCCCTCGGAGGCCAGCCGCCTGAGCATGGCAAAGAGCCCCTCGATGGCCTGAGGGGGCAGAACCGAGGTGGGTTCATCCAGAATAAGGAGTTTGGGGTCCTGCAGCAGGCAGCGCAGAATCTCTACGCGTTGACGTTCTCCCACAGACAGATCGTGGATAAATTTTTCGGGATGGACCTCCAGGCCGTAACGCGCGGCCGCCTCCCGCAGAGCCTGCGCAGCAGAGGATGGCGTGTGGCCGGCCCCAAGGCTGAGGCTCGTGTTTTCCGCCACGGTGAGCGATTCAAAGAGCGAGAAGTGCTGAAAGACCATGCCGATGCCTAGGCTTCGGGCAAACGCCGGGCTTCCAATGGATACCGGCGTGCCCTCCCAGAACATTTGGCCTGCGGTGGGCTGGGTCACCCCGTAGATCATCTTCATGAGGGTCGATTTCCCCGCCCCGTTTTCCCCGAGGATGGCGTGAATCTCGCCGGCCTCTACCGTGAGGCTAATTTGATCGTTTGCAACAAGTGTGGGATAGGCCTTGGTAAGCCCCTGCAACTGCAGTCGGGGGACGGGCGGCTTCATGCGGCCCGCGGCGGGTCAGAGGGGAGGTGCCAGATGGCCACGAGGGTGAGTACTGATACCGCTGCCATCACGAGAAGGGCGACGGCAAAGCCCGCAGCCTTCACGGCCGGGCCGAGCCCCGCAATAACGATGCTGCTCACCATAAAAGCAATGCCAATGCGTAAGCCCGTCATGCGTGACCGCTGGCGATCGTCGACATAGCGCACCATGACCGCATCGGTAAAGGGAATCGCACCGAAGATGGCGCCCATAAAGCCCAGTGCAAAGACGTAGAACCACCAGCCAGAGGCATAGGCCGCGAGCAGAAAGAAAAGGGTCTGCGTGCAGACAATGCCCAGAAAAAGCGGCCGAAGCGCCACCTGGTCGCTCAGGCGCCCAACGATCACTTGTGCGAAGGCGGCCACCGCATAGAGTGCTGCCAGCACGAGGCCAAGGTCGGTGGGGTCGGAGAGGAGATGTTGCAGCCGTTCACGGAAGAGTTCTGTATTGCCGTTGGTGGTGAAGTTGTAGAGGATCGATCCGGTACTCGCCGCCGCTGTGATGACGATCAGCGCCCGGCTTGTGGCGGCCGCACTCGTGGTGTGGGCCCTTGGATGGCTTGCCTTCGCTGGGGAGACCTTCTCTACTGGGGCAATGCGCAGAAATGCAAGGCCTAGCAGCAGAGAGATGCCGCCGGGAATGACAAAAGCCGCGCGCCATGTCCATTGGCTCACGGCATATCCCGCAAGTAGCGCCGCTAGGGCGATTCCCAAATTGCCTGCCAAGTTGTTCCAGCCAATGACCGCACCGGGTCGCGCAGCATCGCGTACCAGCATGGGAATACCCACCGGGTGATAGATCGAGGCAAAGCAGCCCAGGAGGGTGAGCGCGAAGGCCATCTGCCACGGGGTCTGGGTGATGGCCACCAGAAAGCAACTCGCGGAGGTTCCAAAGAAAAAGAGCAGCATAGCTTTGCGCCGGCCCCAGAGGTCGCCCAGTCGGCCTGAGGGAATCGAGCCGAGCCCGAACATCAGGAAAGCGCCCGCCGTGTAGGGCATGAGGTCTTCCCAGCGCTCGAGGCCAAAGTCGACCGCAATCGCGGCTACGGCCGAGGCGAAGATCAACAGCACCAGGTGGTCGAGGGTGTGTGCCACGTTGAGCATGAGCCCCACCGCCCGTCGTTGCGGAGTCGATGGAGTGTTGCCGTCCTCTGCGGTGGCTGCGAGCATGGGGTGCGCTAGCCTTTGTAGGCCGTCACTTCGATTTCGATCTTCATTTCGCGTTTGAGCATCTGGGCCACAAGGAGCGTGGCCGCAGGGCGAATCTCGCCAAGGAACTCGCCAAAGACCGGAATGACCGCGTCTGCCCACGATAAGTCGCTGAGGTAATAGGTCACTCGCACCACATCGTTGAGTGAAAAGCCCGCTTCACCGAGCGCCTTCTGAATGGTCTGTAGGGCATTGCGGGCCTGGTCTGCGGCGCTTTCTGGCATGACCATTTTTGCGTAGTCGTAGCCTGTAGTTCCAGAAACAAAGCAGAAGGGGCCCTGGGCGACAGCCCGGGAGTAGCCCATTGTTTTTTCAAATGGGGAGCCGCTGGAGATGAGGGTTTTCATGAAAATTTCTATTTTTGTTGTTATTTGCAACTTGTATGACGTTTTTAGTGGACTTTTTACTCAATTGGTTTGCTTTTACGGGCACCCCGACGCCGTTAAGCATAACGCTGGGCCCGTGGGTATTGCATGGGGGAAAGAAAGCCTGTTAAAGTGGTGTCAAAATTTCGACAGCAACTCCCTATGAATAAAGAAGAACTTTATCGGAAATGAGTGATGTTTAGCCGGCCCCGACGATTTGAGGTGTCTGAGACCCATAGTGAACCCGCGGCACGGGTCAATGGGGTCGTTATCCCCAAGATACTGTTGGATTACACCTTGCGTGGCGTGGTTGAGCGCGGTCAGCCTGAGACAGCCTATCTCTTTAAAGAGGTGCGTGAAGAACTGATTAACCTGGAGTTGATGGCGCAGGAGGCCTTGCGTCGTGGGCTCGATAAGAACCCCGAGGCACAGAGCCAGCTGTACCAGGCGCATCAACAGGTGTTGTCAAAGCTGTTGCTTACG
>CAZKWK010000190.1:0-3436 GCA_964556335.1 uncultured Bordetella sp.
TACATCTGGTACACCTCAGACCTGGTTCGAATCACTCGGTAGACCTGATGTTCGATCGTCGACTTCTTCCGGGGAAATACTTCCTGAGCTGCATGGCGCTTGAGCTCTTGGGTGATGTCTCTCGACCACTGAGCCTTTATCAAAATATTGTGCGGTTTGAGGTCGGTGGATCCCTCGCTATGTCAGGCATTGCAGATCTAGACCTGCAAATTTCTGTTACTCCAGAAGCGCAAGAACGGATGGACCTCAGAGTCACATGACATTGAATACAAATGAGACTGTAGAGCAAGTTTCCGATGTGACAGGCGAAACAACGTTCGTTGTCCCTAGTGCATTCGATGCGAAGCACCTCTTTTCGCACAGACCGCCCTACGCGCAGGTTTTTGCGGAGCGTGTGCCTTTACTGCAGATATTTAGTCTGGCACTGGGGAATTACCGAGCCGATCTGACTGTGTCTTTAGGTCGCGGGTATCTCTCTATCTTAAGAAGCGCCCTGCGCCGACCGATACCTTTTTTGGCAGCTGAGTGCGGTGTTTTCTCCGGAAGTAGCTTGCTCGCCTGCGCCTCGCTTGCTCGCGATCAACAGGTCGATTTTCGTTTTATCGGCTTGGATACCTTCGAGGGTTTGCCGGAGTTGTCTGCACTCGATAGGGAAATGGCACCTCTTAAAGCGCCTTACAGAAAACGCCGCTTCTTTACGGAGACATCGGAGGCTAGCGTTCGACAGATGTTGGAAGCCCACGGATTCGGTCAAAAAATCGCTCTATGCCGCGGACTGTTCAGCGAGACGCTACCCCGGCTAGAAGAGGCTCGTTATCATTTTGTTAATATTGATTGTGATCTTTATGAGCCACACCTCGAGTGCCTGCGATACTTTTATCCACGAATGATGCCTGGCGGTGTGGTTTTTTTCGACGACTATCACTCGGTAGATTTTCCCATGGCGCGAGAGGCAATCGACCTTTACATGGGTGACAAGCCTGAGCAGCTGCAACACTTGCGGTTTGGAGTTGATGGTCCTAACCGCACGAAGGCGTTCTTTGTTAAGTACTAAGCCTCTCTTTGTGTTTTCTTTTTTGTAAGTCTAGAGCATCGAAACCATGTCATTTCTAAAAGGTCTTCGTTTCGCAGTGACCCGAAATCGGGGGCGTGATGGAGATGCGCCAGACGTGAGAACACAGCTCGGTGCGTGGGGGGCGGGTGCCACTCTGGGGCAGGGCGTGGAGTTGGTGGGCGACTTGGCGAGTATTTTTATCGGCCCCAATGTCATGCTGGGAGATGGCGCGCGTCTTGTTTGTGCGGTAGGTGGAACGATCAGGCTGGGAGCGAATACGATGATACAGCCGCGGGCCTATCTTGATACGGGTACAGGCGGGAGAATCTCGTTAGGCGAGCACAACTCTGTTAACCCTTATTGTGTGATTTACGGCCATGGGGGGCTGACCACCGGTGCCTACGTTCGCATCGCGGCACAGACTGTGGTGATACCGGCCAATCATATTTTCGATGACACCACCGTACCGATCAGTCGACAGGGCTTACGTAAGAAAGGCATTGTGGTTGGTAACGATGTCTGGATTGGTTCGGGATGCCAGATCTTAGATGGTGTTGAGATAGGTAATGGCGCAGTGATTGCTGCAGGGTCGGTGGTACACCGGCACGTTGATGCCTTTACTGTGGTGGGTGGGGTACCGGCAAAGGTGATTAAGAGCCGAGGTACCAATCCGTCGCTAGACGCGCCTATTCCATAGATCTTGCCGCGATGCTTCCTGTACGCGTCTTTGTGGGGTCTACCAGAGCAGAGTGGCTTCCCGCGCGGGTCCTTGAGTTCTCTATACGTGAGACAACTGTATTACCCATTGCTTCGCATCGAATCGAGGCCTTCGAGCGGAATATACCTACACCCCAAGCGACGGTTAATCGTGCGCGTACACCGTTTTCCTTCCAGAGGTTTCTTATTCCAGAGTTGTGTGGCTATAAAGGACGCGCGATATATCTAGATGCGGATATGCAGGTCTTCGCGGATATTGATGCCTTGTGGGGCCGAGAGATGGCGGGCTATGAACTGCTCACTGTTCGCGAAGGCATGGAGGGTAGAAAAGGGCAATTCAGCGTCATGCTTCTAGCTTGTGATCGGCTATCGTGGCGTATTGAAGAGATCATTGCAGGATTAGATGCAGGCCGCTACACCTACGAGCAACTCGTACATGAAATGTGCATTGCCAAAAACGTAGGGGGAACTCTTGAGCCCGAATGGAACTGCCTGGAGAAGTACGATCCTGGACAGACTCGGCTACTGCATTACACCGACATGAATACGCAGCCTTGGGTATCGATCAAAAACCCTCTTAGACACCATTGGGTCGAGTGTCTGAAACGCGCGATATCAACCGGTTTTATCACCCGCGAAGAGGTTGCCCATGAAGTGAGCGCTGGGCACATCCGCCCCTCGTTGCTTGCGGAAGTCGATGCTGCCGAGTTGGATATGAGGGCGCTTGGCGCTCTCGATAGGCGGTTCATCGCTCCGTATCGGGCAATACGTGGCACTGGGGTGGGGTCTTGGATAGGCATCCGCACCATGCTTGCTCGCTATTTAAAGTAACGCTGAAACCAGCGTTACCCGGTGATGCCCTCGGATATCGTCGCCCGCTATGAGACCTTATTGGGATAGCTCTACGAGTCTTTCGATGACATAGGGTCCAAGCATTTCATGGCCGCCATCGAAAATGGTGAGCGCCACCGGAGAGGCCGTTCTATGAAAAAAAACAGATCGACCGCCTACCGTACTCTTTGAAGGGACGACACTTCGACTCAGCAGACCTATAGCATCTGAGGTTGAGATCAGATTGGACAGATCACCTAGAGAAAGAACGATCTTGTTGAACATTTGAATGGCGTGACTGATGGGTACGCTACCAGTGTGGCCATCATCGATTCCAGCGTAAAGGCTGAGATTTTTGTGTTGAAGTGGCGGCACATTCCAGTAAATCGGCGAACGCCGCCGCATTTCTTCGATGTCTACCATGCCGTGCTTCGACGTGCAACGAACTATATCGTTGGCATAGCGTTGTTTTTTTCTTATTGACTGTCTGTACCAGGCCTCAAGGTCAACAATCGGTACCCAGGCCATATGCAATTTCACTCTGTGGTTTGTACTAAAAAAATGTCCGACGCTCGCATAACCGCCGCCAGAGACGCCAACGACAAAAACGCGTTCACGGTCGACGTTAAAGTATTTGATGGCGTAGTCAATGGCATCATCGAGATCAGTCAGCGCCGCTTTACTTAAGCAGGCTTCAAAGGAGTTATTCGTGCCACGAAAGTCGGGATGAATGTAGTTCCAGTCTAACTTCTTGAACTCCTGGGCAAGCGGGTCATGTTGGGAATAGTCGCCACTCCAGGTATGCAGGCTCACTATGAGGGGTTTGGCTACGAT
>CAZKWK010000191.1:0-1493 GCA_964556335.1 uncultured Bordetella sp.
GTTAAATCTGTAAGGTCAATTTCAACTTCTGTCTCTGGTTGAGTTGAACCTGTAGGCTCAATTTCGGAAGCAACTAACTTGCTAGATGTCGTTGGCACAATGACAAGAGGCTGCTGGGCTTCAGGCAAACAAAGCGCTTTCTTAGGCACACCAATCCAATTGATCAAAACATCATCTATACCCAGATGGGTAAAATCTTGGGGCACACTTTCACGGGTGTAAAAAGAAGTACCCTCACCAATACTCTTAGCCGCCAATAAAATCCGCAACGCACTGACACTCGCCTGTAGCCAGAAATTAGCCAACCACAAACAGAGTAATGCTATGGTCACCCCAAAAAAATGGTTATCAATCACAGATTCCGTCTGCAAACTGGGCAGGAAACACAAAGACCATGACATAACCACAACATTAGTGATGCCCACTAAGACCCCTAGCCAGCCCGTTGCCAAACTAGGATTAGTTTTGGGAGATAAAAAATCAAATACCCGCAACTGATTTTCCGTCAGATCTTGGCAAGGGACTGCTGCAAACCACCAACTAAAGGGTGACAACGGCTTAGACCACTGCAACCATGCCGTTAATCCCACCGTCGGCACTAGCAAAACCCACAACTCCAGCAATGGCGGTAGCCAAAGATCACCACAGGCTAACCCTCGCAAAGCCATTACCCACAGCCAAGGAACCCCTGCCAACAGTGCCAACTGCCCCCAAATGAAGATCTCATGGGTAGCACGCCAACTATGATTACGGGAAGAGAATTGTGTCATGACAGATTAACCCACACTCCACAGAAAAATCCAGTTTGAGTAAAACACACTTATATCGAAAAACCCCAGACTTACCGTCCTCTAAAATCACCCTGTGATAAATAAACCCATGATACTCACCAAGGAATTGATCCAGTGATTATTTACCCAATTTGTAATGAAAATCTTTGTTTTACTGGGTTTTGTTTGAATGGGTTTTGCTTTATCACCAGTTAAAAAGTCCCCCAGGTATTCGCAACCTGTGGGGACCATGATTTTAACTATAGTCTGAGCCTAGCTCAACCATAATTACCAGTAGTTACGAGTAATCATCATCATCTTCGTAATCATCGTCATCGTCATCATCATCGTCATCAATGTCGATTTCGCTATCATCGTCTACTAAATCATCATCATAGGGACGACGATCTACCCGCGCCTGATCCAACGGACGCAAATCAAACCGTGCCTCCATAGAGTACGTCCGCGCCGTTTGGTCACCAGCCACCGCTTCAGCGGCTGGGCGAGGAAATCTTGTGCCGCATCAGGCGGCCTTTTTCCTTTTCCCAGTCCCGCTGCTTCTCGGTCTCGCGCTTGTCGTGCTGGGCCTTGCCCTTGGCCAGGGCGATGTCGGCCTTCACCCGCCCGGCCTTGTAGTGCAGGTTCAAGGGCACCAGCGTGAAGCCACGCTGCTCCACCTTGCCGATCAGGCGGCGGATCTCATCTTTGTGCATCAGCAATTTG
>CAZKWK010000191.1:1503-3433 GCA_964556335.1 uncultured Bordetella sp.
GACCACGTAGCCATCGGTCAGCTGCACCTGCCCGGCGCGGATGGCCTTGATCTCCCAGCCCGACAGGACGACGCCAGCCTCGTGCGTTTCCTCGATGTGGTATTCGTATCGGGCGCGGCGGTTTTCGGCGATGGGGGCGGATGCAGTGGCGGTCATCAGGGCTACCTAGAATCGGTGATTCTATGAAGCACGTGAAGCGCTCCGTGTTGCTGTGGTACTCGGCGCCCGAGATGTACGCCCTGGTGACCGGCATTGAACAATACCCCCAGTTCCTGCCGTGGTGCAGCAACGCCCAGGTGCTGGAGCGCACGGACACCGGCGTGACGGCCCGTCTGGGCCTGGCCTACGCGGGTGTGCGGCAGACATTCACCACCCGCAATACCCACGTGGCCGACACATCCGTGAAAGTCAGCCTTGTGGATGGCCCGTTTTCCGTGCTCGATGGCGACTGGGTGTTCAAGCCGCTGTCGGATCCCACCCAGGGCCGCGTGGCCTGCAAGGTGGAGCTTGATCTCAGCTACGGCTTTTCCAACGCTGCACTCGAGCGGGTGGTGAGCCCGGTGTTTGACAAGGTGGCCAACACCCTTGTCGACTCTTTTGTCAGGCGTGCGGAGCAAGTCTATGGGCCCCGTTGACGCTGCTCCAGGCGTGACGGTCACGCTGGTCTTCAGCACCAAACCCCGGGAGGTGCGCCTGCAAACGCTGCATTTGCCGGCCGGCAGCTGTCTCGGTCACGCACTGAAGGCCGGTGGTTGGATGGAAGATGCGTCGGGTCTGGCCGGCCTTCGGGTGGGCATCTGGGGCAAAGTGCAGCCTCTGCACACAGTGCTTCGTCAGGGTGATCGCATCGAGCTTTACCGCCCGTTGCGGTGTGACCCAAAAGCCGCTCGCCGGGAGCGCTATCGGCAGAAGAAGGCGGGGCCCCTGCAGATTTCCTAGGGGCGCAATAGGCCCCAGCCGGGACATTTGCTCAACGGCAGTCCGTGCTGACGACTTCCTTGGCGCGCTTGAGTTCGTCGTTGCGTTGTCTGTCGTCCAGGAACTCGCGCTCACCCTTTTCGTTGACGCGAGCCACACGTATCCCGCTTTCGTAAGTGGCCACGGCTGAGCGCGCGCGCGCGCAGTTCTCGGCCTGGAGGGCCTTGCGACGTTCCTCGTCGGCCTTCGCCCTGGCTGCTTTTTCGGCTTCTTCGGCCTTCCGACGTCGGTCCAGTTCCGGGTCTACCGGAGGAGCTGCGCCTGCTTTTGCATTGGGCGCAGCGCGGACGCCGTGGCTGACCGATTTGTCGTCGCGGTCGGTGGGTGAGCCAATGTCTCCAGCAGTGCTTGCAGCGCCTGCCTGATTCGGGCGTTTGAGAATATCGCGCTCAGGTACGCTGACGGGCGGAGGCCGGTCGCTGAACTGGATGCTGCCATTGGCATCGCGCCATTTCCATTGCGCGTGCACAGGCGCTGCCACAGCGATCAGCATGGCACCGAGAGCGAGGGCGTGAACAGACAGATGGCGCATCGGACACACGCCAAAGAGTGTAGGCCGACTGCAGGGTTGCTGTCTGTGCAACTTTGCACGCCGGGGAGAGGGTGCGGTGCCTTCCTATAATCTCGCTTTGCCATCGGAGTCATTCCATGCGCCTTCTGGGCAGAGCACTCACTTTCGACGATGTGCTGCTGGTGCCGGCTTACTCTCAAGTCCTGCCGCGCGACACCAGCCTGGCCACCCGCCTTACCCGCCGCATCAACATCAACCTGCCGTTGGTGTCCGCCGCGATGGACACCGTCACCGAAAGCCGCCTGGCCATCGCGATGGCCCAGGAAGGTGGGGTCGGCATCGTGCACAAGAACCTGACGCCCCAGCAGCAGTGTAGGCCGACTGCAGGGTTGCTGTCTGTGCAACTTTGCACCCTCTCCCCGGCGTGCAACGTTGCGCAGG
>CAZKWK010000192.1:0-3415 GCA_964556335.1 uncultured Bordetella sp.
TTCGTACGTCCGTACCAGTAGCAACGATGACAGTATCGAGCGGTTCGATTTCCAGAGGTACATCGTCAAACGAACCACCCGCATCCAATGAGTCGGGCAGGTGACTCTTCATAGTCAATAGTTGCAAGGAGCCCAATGTGCCTTTTGATAAACGACCTCGCAGCCCTGTCTATTTCTCATGCTTGGCCTCTCTCCTGATGTACACAGGGGGTTCAGTCGCAAGCAGCCCTGAGTTCCCAAATCATTGCTTGCCAGGCGAGACGGTTTTTCTCTCTGCCCGAATGACCCAGGGGTTCACGTCACAAAACCCAAACCGCAAAAGAATGCCCGAGAAGATCCTATCCCTCTGCACAGACAAACCAAGGGATCCAATAGGACGTATGTATTACCGATATGGGCCTATAGGTGCAGTTGAGCTCGAACGAGTAGCAACCCCATCCAACAAGTTTGGATACTACGCAGATTTTGATAGCAGGCCAGTTACGTACGAGGTCTACTTCTTTGATATCGGAGACTACAGCTACTACGTAACTGCGGCAGGCTGGATGGGCCACGGTATCGGGTTGGAAGTTTATAAAGGTACGAAGAAGCTCATGTCCTTGTTCTCTGGAAACGAAGACGGGGTCGACTTCTATCAGCCATATCCGGTTACACCTAAATCGGTCTACCGCAACCCATTTCCGCTAACGGGAAAGTCAGTCCTTGAGAAGCGAAAGCCCAAACACCCGCTTTAATTGGTACAAGACCCTTACCCCTCTCTCACAGACCTGAGGTTTTCCGCACAGCAGGAACTATTTCCCTGCGGATCCGCCAAAGGTTACGAGGGCCATTCGCCCCACTGAGGCGAGCCCCCACTATGAAGACTCTGTTCCTAGATTTTGACGGTGTGCTACACACCCTAAGCGAGGCGCACTCTACACCGTTCTCGCGACTACACCTGCTCCATCGTGTGGTCATAGGCAACCCGGTTCATATCGTGGTGTCATCAAGTTGGCGCTTTCATTACAGCTGGCGAGAGATCAAGGCTCACATGGGCATCCTGGCACCTAGTCTGGTTGGCACCACAGGACCGGTTGCGACTGGGAAACACGCTAGACACCAAGAAATACTGCAATTTGCTGCTCTGCACGGTGTTTCTGAAGACTGGCGCGCACTCGACGACGCTCAGTATGAATTCCCAGAGAATGAACATCGGCTTGTAGCCTGCGACCCAAGGTTTGGCGTTCAGGACGCGCAAATCAAGATCTTGGAGTCGTGGATTAAAGGGCCGTGATCTCTCAAGCCAGGCGATCGTTAGACCAAAAGTCCCTGAGCGCTGCAGGGCAAAAAGTGCTAATTCTCTGTGTTACCGATGCGATCACACTGAACTGACCACTACTAGACTTCAAGAAACAATGGGCGGTCTTTAGGGGGTTGAGGACCGATTTTTACAGCCCACATAGACTGACGACCCTGTCACTTCCAGCGGAGATCGAGCTTTCGGCTACGAGTGGCACAGTCGCGGAGGTAGAGGTTGATAAGGCTTTGGTAGGGAATTCCGACTTGCTCAGAAATTCCTTTGAAGTACTCGATGGAATCCGCGTCCAACCGAATGGTGATTTGCTTCTTCAGTCGTGCAGCATAAGGATTGGTTCGGGCCTTACTAAAATCGTATTCTTTTCGCATAGTCATCTCCTTAGAGATATTGCTTGGACTCTCGTGGTGAGGCCTTACGCGCTGAAATGATCCGAATCACACTATCACCTTGCCGGTAACAATGGCACACCAGTAACAGACGTAATGCACCACTGACGCGCAAGAGGATAAAACGGTCCTCGCTCTCCGAATGGTCTGGATCATCGATGACCTTTGCATTTTCATAAAAAAGACCGTCCGTGCTTCCTCAAAAGACACGCCATGCTTTCGCATATTTAGGGCTGCTTTTCGGGAGCCCCATTCGAAATGAATTTTCATAACTACATTGTAGTTTTTTCTGCCCTAAGCTTAACGAGGCTGAGATAATGAGAGCGGGGTTAAAAACCAACACCCTGAAACGATAAGTACTGCCCTAGAAAAAACTACAGCACGTATTTTTTCCGGTTGTGGACCCATTTGTGCGATGCCACACTTAGCTGAGCCATTTTTCCTCAGTCTCGCATTACCTGTTGCACGAGCAGCACTCGGGGTTTCGGGATCGGGACAAAAACCCCTCAATCGTGACGATCGACGGGTTTTGAGTCACGGATCGCATTCCTAAACCAGTGAAAAGGCTGTGACTCTCACGATCCGGAAATTGCCCCTGCCCACGAAGTGTCGGGTAACCCGACGTTTGATGATCAGGCCCTGCCCACGATGAGGCCCTGACCGCGATGAGACCCTGACCGCGATGAGGCCCTTACCGCGATGAGGCCCTGCCCGCGAAACGTCGGTTTACCCGACGCTTGATGACCTGGGCCTGCCCTGAGAGCCAAGCTGGCTCTAGCTTTAGAGGGAAAACGCAGCAGCAGTGCGGATTCCAGGTTTTACCCATAAACATTGGAGCACTTCGCTCAGTGTGGGGGAAAGTTGGCCACCGACCGCAAACAAAAGGCTACTCCATGCGCTTTTGTTGTTTCTCCAGGGTATGAATGCGCTAGAGTGGAGCGTTATTTCCACTTGGCTTGCCAACCCACCCCTGTAAAGGAAGATTGCAATGAAAAATTCCGTACTAGTCGTTGCCTCCATGTTTGCTGCATCCCTTGCCTTTGCCCACGGCTGCCCGGGCGAGATGAAAAAGATCGATGCTGCTTTGCCAACGGCAAAATTAAGCCAGGCTGATGCATCAAAGGTTAAAGACATGCGCGCCAAAGGCGAAGAGCTTCACAAAGCGGGCAAGCATTCTGAGTCGATGGCTGCCTTGGCGGATGCAAAGAAGTTGCTTGGGCTTTAGTTCGAGGCTTCTAAGTCGCTAGCATCATTACCCAGAAGCGCTAAAAAGGCGGGGGGCTCATCACCCCCCGAAGAGGTCATCTAACTTCTGCCTTGCCGAATCGTTGGCGCTGGTCTTACTGGGCTGAACCTTGGGGTATTCCTCAGCGATTCGGTCTTCAAGATAGGTCGCTGGGTTAGGTGCGTTGCAGAGCCTTCGCACCACTTCCTCTGGTACTGGCCGAAACGCCAACATCTTCCCATTGCGCCATGTGACTTCGAGATGGCGAGACGCGGTATCAAAGGAGACTCTGGAAATCTCCCCTGTCACAAACTCTTTAAGCATCATGCGCTCCTCTTTTTGATTGGGCGTTTGCGTCTGAAAGCACCTCAGCAATCAATGCGCAGACCAAGGGCTCGCACTGGCGGCACTTGTTACAGATACTCTCCTTGGCCCTGAGCCCATCTATCGAAGACACAGGGTATCGTTGAAGGTACTCTCTCAAGTCTTCCTCCCAGACACCGTTAC
>CAZKWK010000193.1:0-3398 GCA_964556335.1 uncultured Bordetella sp.
GCAGGCGGGGTAGGAGGTCCCGAGGCTCTTCTGCGGGCTTCCAGAGGTCGGGGGTGCGTCGGCGGGGCGTGTCGGGATCGTCGTCTTGCACTCCGCCTAGGTCAGGTTCGTCTTTTGCGAAGGGGTCCCAGAGCCCCTCGCTATCTTGTTGGGATGGGGATCGCGCGGCATTGGCCGGCGTTGTGGCACTCATGGGGGGCTTCACCGGGGCGCTCGGGCTGCCCGGTCGGGCAGGGGGTGCAGGTACGTCTGGGTTGGTGGGCCTGTTCGCCGCCGCAGGAGCAGCGGGTCGCGCCTGCGGCGCGAGGGGCTTTGCCGAGGCCTGTTCCTGGGCAATCTCCTCAAGGCTGCGCGGACGAATCACCATGTTGGCCTCCTGTGTGGAAGCAGCAGAGTGCAAGAGGTGGAGAGCACAGGCATACAGGAATCATAACTGCTCCCTTCTCAACAATTTCTGTGTGCGGTCGACTCTTCTCTCGGAAGAATAATGCGTCGACCCATGAACCTGCTCCCCCCGCTGATAAGCCAACCGTTATCCTGGATAGCGCCATCGCTCGTGCAGGGTCTGGGCACGCGCCTGGGCAGGGGCCTGTCTGGCGGGCTGCTACTTGGTCTGTACGTTGGACTGTATTTGGTACCCGTGTCCGCCGATGCGGCCTATCTTATTCTGGAGAGAAACCGCTACAAGGTGGCCTACGTGGATCTCATGACCGTTCAGACCACCGAGAAGGGCCGCAAGTTTCTGGTCATTCACGATTTTCTCAATCCCGATCTGCTCGGTCATATGTCACGGCGGCATGTGCATGAGATCGACTGCCAGGGAAAGAAGGCCCGCACGATGGCCTATGCGCTCTTTACAGGTAAGCGCGGCACAGGGCGGTCGAGTCTCGGGGAGGCCGGCGGTGAAACCTCGCCCTGGAAGCCCATTCGTGGCAAAAAAGATCCTATGGAAGTGGCCCGCGCCAAGCTCTGCCCCTCGTAAGGCCTCTTGGGATCTCGGGCATACTTCGGGTCCTGAAACGCTGCCCTTGCAAGGATTCCGCATGAAACATACCCCGACCCCTGATCTCTGCGATGCCCATGAGCCGCTGCTCGCCTCTGGGGTATTACGTGTTCTGCCGCCCGTCTTCCAGAACTATGGAGGCGCAGAGGCGATGGCGGGGCAGATCGTGACCCTGAAATGTTTTGAGGACAACGCCATGGTGCGCTCGGTACTCGAGGCGCCTGGTAAGGGCCGTGTCTTAATGGTGGATGCGGGAGGCAGCGATCGTTGCGCTTTGGTGGGCGGAAATCTCGCCCAGATTGCGCAGGCCAAAGGCTGGGCAGGCATCGTCTTGCACGGCTGCGTGCGCGACCTCGCAGAGCTCATCGAGGCACAGGTGGGCGTCTGGGCCATCGCCAACCATCCCCGCCGTGCGAGCAAGCACGGCCTGGGTCACAAAGACATTGCGATCGACATGGCCGGTGTCTTGGTGCAGCCTGGTGAGTGGTGCTATGCCGATGCCGATGGTATTTTGGTCTGTGCGAAGCCACTGCATGCCACTGGTGCATAGCATTGGTGTGTTCATCGCAAGATCCGAATTGTGGTTGGTTGTCAAATCTGTTTTTCAGGGTGGTCAATTTTTTACCACCCCAGCTCAAGCCTGAATAATGGTCATTTTTTTGTAACAACCCGGGCTTTTTTCCACACAGCCTGGGGATAACTTTTGTGAATTTTTTGCGTGACGAAATCTACCTACGATGAATCTTCCATTCGGGTACTAAAAGGTCTCGAGCCGGTGCGTCAGCGGCCGGGCATGTATACCCGTACGGAAAATCCGCTGCACATCATTCAGGAAGTCATTGACAACGCGGCCGATGAGGCGCTTGCGGGGTATGCGCGCACTATTCTGGTGACTCTGCACCTCGACGGCAGCGTGAGCGTTGCCGACGACGGCCGTGGGATTCCCGTGGGTCCGCACCCTGAGGAGAAGGTACCGGTCGTAGAGATCGTCTACACCCGACTCCATGCGGGAGGAAAGTTCGATAAGGGATCCGGTGGCGCCTATGCCTTCTCTGGGGGGCTGCACGGCGTGGGGGTCTCGGTCACCAATGCACTGTCAACGCGGCTTGACGTGACGGTCTGGCGTGACGGTGCCGAGTGGCAGATTGGCTTTGCCGGTGGAGACGTCGTTTCCCCCCTGAAAAAGATCGGCCGTCTGCAAGACAGTCGCAGCGGAACCCGGGTACAGGTCTGGCCCGACCCGAAGTACTTTGACGACCGGGCGATTCCGCATCAGGAGTTGGTGCGCAGTCTGAAGGCCCGCGCGGTGCTCCTGCCGGGGGTGACCACCCAACTGGTCTCGGAGAAGACTGGCCAGACCGACCAGTGGCGGTATGCCGGGGGACTGCAAGACTATCTCTTGGAGTCTTTAACCGATGCAGAACTTGTGGTCCCCCTCTGGGTGCAGGAAGGCTATGTCGGGAAGGGCGATGAGACCTTTGCCGAAGGCGAGGGCGCCCAGTGGGTCTTGGGCTTTACCCAAGAAGGCGCCGTTGTTCGCGAGTCCTTCGTAAACCTGATCCCCACCACCGCTGGTGGTACGCATGAGGCTGGCCTGCGCGATGGTCTTTTTCAAGCGGTGAAGGGCTTTGTCGAGCAGCACGGCCTTCTGCCCAAGGGGGTGAAGCTGCTGCCCGAAGACGTCTTTGCACGGGTGAGCTTTATTCTTTCGGCCAAGGTGCTCGATCCGCAGTTTCAGGGGCAGACCAAAGAGAAGCTGACCAGTCGTGATGCTCTGCGGCTGGTTGCGAATCAGGTGAAAGGGCCCTTTGAGCTCTGGCTGCATCGCGATGTCGATGCAGGAAAGAAGATTGCCGATCTGGCCATTCGCGCCGCCCAATCCCGTCAGCGCTCTGCCCAGAAGGTGGAGAAGAAGAAGGGCTCTGGCGTGGCCGTCTTGCCTGGAAAACTCACCGACTGCGAATCAACCGACCTGTCTCGCAACGAACTCTTTCTGGTGGAAGGCGATTCGGCAGGCGGGTCCGCCAAGCTGGGCCGTGACAAAGAGTTTCAGGCGATTTTGCCGCTCCGCGGGAAGGTCTTAAACACCTGGGAGGCGGAGCGCGATCGGCTCTTTGCAAACGCCGAGGTGCACGATATCTCGGTGGCCTTAGGGGTAGATCCACACGGTCCGAACGATGCGGTGGATCTCTCGGGCCTGCGCTACGGCAAGGTCTGCATTCTTTCCGACGCCGATGTCGATGGAGCCCACATTCAGGTCTTGTTGCTGACACTCTTCTTCCGGCATTTTCCGCAACTCATCGACCGGGGCCATATCTATGTGGCCCGGCCGCCACTCTTCCGCGTCGATGTGGAGGCGCGTTCCAAGAAGCCTGCCCGCAAGATCTATGCGCTC
>CAZKWK010000194.1:0-1834 GCA_964556335.1 uncultured Bordetella sp.
CCCCTCAGCCCGCTGCCGGCTGGTGGTGCGCAGCGCGGCCCTGCGGCGGGCGCGGACACTGCAGGTGGCCAGCGGGGCGGGGGTGGTGTGGTGGGTGTGAGCGCCCAGCAACAAATCGAGGCGCCTGCGGCACCTAAGCCACCAACCGTTGCCGTAGTGTCGCAAGCCCATGTCGCTTTGCCCGGCGCTCTGTCACCCCTCCCAGACGTTGCTCCGACTGCCCAAGCGAAAGCCCCTTCAGCGTCATGGTTGCGAGAAGGTACGGCGCGAGAGCTACCTTTTCTTTTCGTAAGCCAGATGGCCTTTGAGCCTTCGCGCGGCGGTGATCGATAACCTCTGTATCAACGGGAGCGTCCGACTGCTCCATGCAGCGCTGATCTTCACCCGACAAGAGGGCATCAAAGATCACATATCGTATCGAATCGTCAACCGCCTAAGTCCTAAATGATCGCGACGCTCAACGGCTTATTGCAAGATCCATTGGTCTACAAGGCCATATCAGACCACTACAGACAGTCAATTGCTAAGGCTGTTTCCAACTACGTCTCTCATTGCGCCGACGAAGACAGCGTTTCGGGTGCACTCGGCGAGAGGCTGACAGGTGAGGGCAGTTTGACCATTCAAGAATACAGTAACGGCCCAGACTCTAAAGAGCCTGATGCCGGCAGCACCTTAAAATCTTTCAAAAGAAATCCGCCAGCCACGATGATTGAGGGCGGTAGGATGATAAGCACTGAGTCAGGCATGATTGTGACATGGAAATCTCGATATCAAAAACTGCGCGGACGCGGTCGTGGAGCCCCAGAGAAGAAGCTGGGTATAGACGGGTTGATAGAAATTGTCGTTGGCGGCCTGGACTCTAGGACCGAGCAATGGTCGAAAGTCCTTGTCTTTCAGGCCAAGAACCTGGGTCTCACGAACTCCGGAAATAATAAATCCCGCGCCATTCTGAGGCAATCCGAGAAGATTCTCAAGTTGCCGGTGGCTGGCATCTTTGTGGTCTACAGGCCTTCAGGCTACATGGCGCTTTCGGCGAATGCTGTTGCCAGGTCTGAGGGTGCTCTCAATGGGGGATGCCCTCTTGAGGACATGCTTGCCAACCAGTTTCTAGAATGCTCAATCGGGACTACGGGTTTTACCTATGACGCCAGGAAACAAGAGTTTATCGAAACACGGGTCGGAGGCGAGCTCGGCGCCCCCGTAAGTGCTTCCGTCGATGCACGCTTCAAAACAGAGATCAACATCCGACCTTGGTCATTGTAAGTTACTGGTGGGCTGTGAATCTTTGGTCCGTAGTGTTTTCGTATAGCCCATTGACCTGCCGCAGCGTCTTCACCAGCTTCGCCCGCCGGGGGTTCTCGATCGGTGCCGGCAGGGAGGTGCGATCGATCGGGTAGTCGCGCAACAGGGCCCGCAGCTCCACCACCGAGAGCCGATCCAAGGGGTGTCGGCCGTTGCCGGTGTGGGGCACCAGCCGCAGATGGCGGCCGCGGCCACCGGGAACGGGCGGTGGCTGGCTGGGTGGAGAGGGGGCCAGGAAACCGGATCGGGCTGGGCGGTGGATGCCCCTCTGGGGCGTAGGGCCGCTGCCCTTTCCCGGTTTCCCCATGGCCTCTCCCCTCTCCATCGGCATCGAGCTCCAGGAGTAAATCAACTCGACGAAGAAAAGATGAGGCATGAAAAAGCAGCATCCATGCGCCTACTTTTCAGGTCGGCAAATCCATCCCAGAGCGTGGTTATTTATAGGCTCTAGGGTCAGAATGGAGTGCGGTAAGCTCCGGAAAATTAGGCAAACTTTAGAATCAACCTCATGCCATTAGTAGTAGCTGCAGCG
>CAZKWK010000194.1:1844-3343 GCA_964556335.1 uncultured Bordetella sp.
GCGGAACCCGAAAAAGGCATGCGAAATGCCGCTCTGCTGTTTACTGCCCCAGTGTACCAGGATCCGCCCCTCAACACCTTCCAGGTTTCCTGGGGACCACTAACTTCACCATACAATCTCCTTGCATGTTCCAACCATTCAAAGCTGACCTCCGTCGCGCCGGCGAATGGATCTGGGTTCCAAAAGTCGCTGCACCATTCACCTACCTGGCCGTGCATATCCACAAGACCCCACTGATTGACAAGGCCATAAGTGCCTACAGGTGTAGCTCTTCCAATAAAACCTCCCTTGCGGCCGTGACCATAAACATATTCGCCGTGAATGTTGGCCCATTCTGAATCCAGGGTATCTCCAAAGTGGAACGGACTTCTTGCTCCTGCTCTGCAGGCGACCTCCCATTGACTTTCCGTGGGAAGGGAAAGCTTCGGTGAAGCCCCTAGTCCTCCAAAGGTATGCCAGTTATCAGCAAGCCAAGCATTTAACCGGCAGATCCATTCGTCACATTGATTCCAGCTGATACTATCCACGGGAAGGCTAGCAGAAGAGGCCTTCTCCCATGTATCTGCACCCCAGGAATGGGGCGAATTATTCTTTAGTTTATGCTTAACTCTTGGGAGCTCTTTGACGGCTTGCCACTGGCCTCGTGTAACCGGCATTCTAGAGATATAAAAGCAGTCGAGGTTTACGGTGCGAACGGCTTCAACGTTCGCATACTTGCATGAGTCGCCCACAATGTTTGCGTACACATCGCGTCCAGTCTCCATTTCCGGTGAGCCAATGACGGCCTCACCGCCTTCTACCACTACCAGCTCAAGTTGTTCGCCGCTCGGCAACGGCAACTTCCACACCTCACGCTCCACCACCTCTGTGCGGATCCGCAGAGCAGCGTCTTCCTCCTGAGCGGTGAGCGTGAGCATCGGCACCGCACGGCCCGGGCCACTGCCCAACAGAGGAAGCTCAGCCGATGCCGCCAGTTGCAGGCCCAGTGACGTACCCTGCAACAGGGGCAAAAGGGCGTCGTGCTCCACCCAGCCGGGGGCCGTTCCGCTGTCACAAGGCAGCCAACGCAGCTGCTGTGCCACCAGATCCTGGCGGCTGCGGGCAATCAGCTCCTCGCTCATCCCTTCCAGTCGGCCCGCTGCGATCAGCTGACTCACATACGCATCCACCGCGTTGGTCACTTCCGCCACCACTGCTGGATCCAGATCCACCTCGATCCGCACATCCAGCACCTCACTGCGTAGCCACCCCTCCAGCTCCGCTGCGATCCGATCGCGCTGATCCCGATCGCCACTGCGCTTGGCCAGCAGCCCCAGGCACTCCGCCGCCCTCCGCCGCACCGCCACCGGCGCCGCCGTGTCGCCCAGGCATTTCCGTAGGGGCGCCTCGATCCCGATCAGCGCCAGCACCAGGGCCGCATCCAGGCGGTCAGCCTCCGGAGCGTCCGCGGCGGCCAGCAGATTCGCCAGGGGCTGGGCGCCCTCCCGCTCCACCGCCTG
>CAZKWK010000195.1:0-3322 GCA_964556335.1 uncultured Bordetella sp.
TGATTTTATCGTAGTTTTCTTTAGTAATATTACCGCCGCCACAGGCAGTTAATAAGAACACTGCACTATATAGAATTAAGGATTTATTTTTCATCGTTTACCTCAAATTTTTTGGCAAACGCCAGTTTCTGGTAATGCGTCTCCAGCCTCTTTCGTTTTGAACAAAAAAGTATTACCAGAATTGACTGGAGCAAATACATATACGCCACCCACAGAAAAAGTAATCGTATATGCGCCCGTAATTGGCCCTGAAGTAACTGTAAAGGTTCCTGAAACCTCTGTACTTTGCTGAGATGCCGTATTAGTATTAAAGCGTGCTACGCTCGTTATGGTTGAGCTCACATCTTTTGTATCAAAATCAATAATTGCTAAAGAACTTATAAATGCTGTTTGATTATTTTTTGCTGTTAAAAAAGGAAGTGCATTGACATTTGTAATACACGCAAATTTTCCCGTAAAGGCTGATGATTGTGCTTTGGTTTCAGGAATCTTATATGCAAGGATTCCAAGTAGTGCGGCAAGGGCTAAAAATGCGACTACTTTTGGATTGAAGTTAATCTGAAAATTAATTTGTGACATTTGAAATTCTCCAAAAAATTGTCTTAGTTACACCTTAAATTTTTTGACAAGCCCCAGTTTCAGGAAGCTTGCCTCCGCCAGTATTTGCTCGCGTGACAAGTAATGTATTACCTGAATTAACTAGAACAACGGTATAAATTGCTCCGCCAGAGGTTGTTACTGTATATGACCCTGAAAATGGTCCTGAAACAACAGTGATATTTCCGCTCTCGTCATAGTTTGATAGCGTAGGATTTGCTTGATTAAAACTATTTGTTACGGAACTTACTCCAATAGCTGTTTTTAAATCAAAATCAAAAATTCCCAATGTATTTGTCCAAGCATCGCCAATATTATTGGTTTGCAAAAACCCTGTTGCATTTGTGTTAGTTACACAACCAAACTTTCCGCTCAATGCAGATGCTTGTGCTTTTGATTCAGGAATCTTATGTGCTGCGAGAGCTCCAATAACCACGCCAATCAATAGAGATACGGCAACTTTTGGATTGAAATTAATTAGTGACATTTGACATTCTCCTTATTCATAACAATTAATCAAATTATGATAAAAAATAGTAGCATCCTTCTTTGATAAAAATATAATTTATTTTTGTTAATTTAGAGTTCCTCTAGCTACGCAAAACCCCATCAAATAAGGCCTCCAAGCGCAAAACACTTCGCTGAATATCAATACAGTTGAAAACGAGTCAAGCAGCGTGTAGATGCTTTATGCAAATCCCTTTATTTTTTGTGGGAATTGGACGACATGAGCACTAAATAGCTGAATGTAAGGAAATACACAAAACCTTACATTTAGGTATTTAGAACACATATCCCATTGATTATTGGAAGGAAAACAACTTGATAGATATTTGGCAGAAAAAGGTCGTCCAAACAAAACAAAGAAAACATACTTTAGCTATAGCAAAACTTTGGTTAGGAAAGAAAACTATGGCTAAACAAGCAAAAACGCTCACACAGCAAGAACTACGCAGAGTCTTAGACTACATTGCCACACGCAAACACGCATCACGCAACAAGGCTATGGTGATGACAACTTTTTTAAGTGGTGTAAGAGTGGGTGAGTTGGCAAGTCTTAGATACTGTGATGTGGTAAATAGTGATGGCATGATAAGAAATGAGATAAGACTCAGTGCTGAACAAACAAAAGGAAAAGAGGCTCGCGTGGTGTTTGTCAATGAGCGTCTTCGCAAAGAACTCTCAAGCTACATCAAAACCTACTGCCCCAAAGACCCCAATCGCAAACTTTTCTTCAGCCAAAAAGAATCAAGTGATGGATTCAGTGCCAATACTCTTACTCAGTTCTTCCACTACCTCTACTTACGGTGTGGCATTGATGGTGCAAGCAGTCACAGTGGACGCAGGACATTTATTACGACATTGGCCAACAAAGGTATCAGCGTGCGAGTATTGGCAAGCTTGGCAGGCCACAAAAATATCTCTACTACTCAATGCTACATTGATGTCAATGACGAGATGAAGCGTGAGGCAGTGGAGTTGGTATAACTTGGTCAACTTGGGATAGTTGTGAAGGATGGCCTTGTAAGCCAAGCTAGGCATGGCTTTAGGGGCTACTGATATAGGGTTTAACAAAACGCAGGGTTTTTTGCACAAAAAAGAATAAGCAAAAAACACTGCTTTTTGCTAAACCACGCTTACTCACTTACCTTTACGCTTAGACGCTACTATTTTGGCAGACTTTTTGGCAACCACCTTTTGCTGTTTGTCATTTTGGGAGGATTGACTAGCAAGTTGCTTGAGAATAGCCTCTTCCATTTGCTGGATTTCTCTATCGCGCTTAGTCAAACCCGTGCTTTGCGGCCTCCCAAACCCTGCCCTCGTCTGCGCAATGTATCCTGCACTCTTCGCACTCCACTCACTCTTGCCTTCATCAATAGCCTTGCTCCATGCATCCATAAACACCCGTGCAGCCTTTGCTTCGCGCTGTCTTTGTAATTTTGAAATTTCGTTCAGTGTATTATTTTTTAATTCTCTCAAAGCTTGTCGATAAATTTCTAAACGAACTTCTCTAATTTCTTTCCATCCAATCTTGTCTTTATCTTCTTTTGTTTTTGGTCGTTTATGTATTTTTTTTAATTGTTGTTGATGTAATAACGCCCGTTTCAATGCCTGTTGTTGCTTATCATTTAGTAGTGTTTTATCTTTTTTGGCCTCAACTTCTATACCTTTTTCCATCTTGTTGATATGTTCTTGAATGCGTTCTGGCAGATGGATGTTATTAAGCTTTGGCATTTAATTATTCTAAGCCAACTTCTCAGCACTTAGCATTGGAGTTATTTTGCTGTAATGCTTCTCAAGCATCAATACGCTTGTGCCCATTTGTCTTGCTAATGTGTGTATGTCAATACTTTTAGCCAATGCTTTTGTTGCGTAGGTATGTCTTAAGCTATAAAGCGTTCTTCTCTGCCCACCACTGTCATACATCAAACTGCTTTGCTTCATCAAGTTACGAAAGATATTCTCCATATTGCTGATGGGCTCACCCTTAGCAAGTCTGAATATCAACATATCTAGCTTTGCTTCAATCAAAGCATCTAGCGTTGCATAGGGGAGCCCTTGCCATTGCATGAGCCTTTCAAAAACCGTAATCACTTCATTTTTGGCAATCAAATAGCGTGGTCCAGTCTTTCCACTTACCCATACACGCAAGTATTTCTTTTCACCTATCCAATGCCACTGTAAGTGTTTCCATCGCAAAGGCAAAGCTTCAGTTCCGTGTCTT
>CAZKWK010000196.1:0-3294 GCA_964556335.1 uncultured Bordetella sp.
GACACCATGAGCCGTGATGGCGGCCCCGCCAGGGTACTCGACCGTGCCGCAGTCATTGAGAAGTTCGGGGTCCCCCCCGAACGTATCGTCGACTACCTTACGCTCGTGGGCGATGCGGTCGACAATGTTTCAGGGGTACAAAAGGTTGGGCCAAAAACGGCCGCCAAATGGCTTCAGGCCTATGGTTCGCTCGAGGGGGTAGTGGCTGCTGCCCCCGAGATCTCGGGCGTAGTCGGTGAGAACCTGCGCAAAGCGCTCGACTGGCTCCCCACCGCCCGCGTTCTCGTTACCGTGAAAGATGACTGCGACCTCTCGGCTGTGGTGCCCTCTTTTGAGGCGTCACTCCGCATGGGTGCGGTGGATAAGGCAGCGATTGCCGCATTACGTGACAACTATGATCTCGCCCGCACCTTTAAGGGCATGCTCGATGACATGACCGGAGTCGCAACCACCGGGGGAACGCAGACACGGTCAGGCCGTACGCTCGGGAGTGCCGGTGGAGGGCCCCTCGGCCCAGGCGCAGAGGGCATTTCTGCCACCACAGGTCCCAACGCACCCGCAGCGTCCTTGTTCGACCAACCCACAGACTATGCGGCGGTATTCACGCTCGAAGAATTCGATCGCCTTCTCGAGCATCTGCAGAAGGCGCCCTTGGTGTCGTTTGACACCGAAACCACCTCGATCGAGGCGCGCCACGCCGATCTTGTGGGTTTGTCGTTTTCTTGGGCCGTGGGCCAAGGCGTATACCTGCCGGTAGGCCATCGCTACCCCGGGGTGCCTGAGCAGTTGCCGCTTAACCTAGTGCTCGCCCGACTCAAGCCTTGGCTAGAAGACCCACAGGCGGCCAAGGTTGGCCAGAACCTCAAATACGATGCGCATGTGTTGCGGCGGGTTGGCATTGTTTTGCGGGGGATCGCCCACGACACATTGCTGCAGTCTTATGTACTCGAGTCGCACCGCAGCCACGATCTGGGGTCACTGGCAGAGCGCCACCTGGGCCGCTCGGGGCTCTCTTATGACCAAGTCACCGGCAAAGGTGCCTCACGCATTGGGTTTGAAGAAGTTTCTGTTGATATCGCCACTCGCTATGCCTGCGAGGATGCCGACTTCACCCTGCACTTACATCAGACCCTCTGGCCACAGGTACAGGCCGTCGCCGCTCTGCGTTTTATTTACGAAGAAATCGAACTACCCGCCCTGGGGGTTCTTACGGACATGGAGGAGGCGGGCATCCAGGTCGATGCCGCGCTTCTCGCCGCGCAGAGTCACGAACTGACAGCCACCATCACTACCCTGGAGGCAGAAGCCCACACCCTGGCCGGTCAGCCCTTTAACCTGGGCTCTCCAAAGCAACTCGGCGAAATCCTCTTTGACCGGCTGGGCTATAAGCCGATTAAGAAAACCGCAACCGGGGCGCCTTCTACCGATGAAGATGTGCTCGAGCAGCTGGCCCATGACTACCCACTTCCCAAGACCCTCTTGAAGTGGCGCGGGCTCTCTAAACTCAAGTCCACCTACACCGACAAACTGCCCCGTATGATCGATCCCGCCACGGGGCGGGTGCATACCACTTTCTCGCAGGCAGTCGCCATTACCGGCCGACTCGCCTCCAGCGACCCCAATCTCCAGAACATTCCGATTCGCACGGCAGAGGGCCGTCGGATTCGGCAGGCCTTTGTGGCCCCCCCGGGGTCTGTACTCGTTTCCGCAGACTATTCACAGATTGAATTGCGGATCATGGCCCATCTCTCCGAAGACCGGGGACTCCTTGAGGCCTTTGCGCGGGGCGAAGATGTCCACCGTGCTACTGCGAGCGAGATTTTTGGTACCCCGCGAGAAGAGGTCTCTGATGAGCAGCGTCGCTATGCCAAGGTTATTAATTTTGGCCTTATTTACGGCATGAGCGCCTATGGATTGGCCCAGAACCTCGATATCGAACGCGATGCGGCCCGGCTGTATATCGAGCGCTACTTTGCCCGCTACCCGGGTGTGGCTCGTTATATGGAAGAGATCAAGGCCAAGGCGCGCGATCAGGGATATGTTGAAACCGTCTTCGGCCGTCGTCTCTGGCTTCCCGAGATTCGATCTCCCAACGGCCCCCGTCGGGCAGGTGCAGAGCGGGCGGCCATCAATGCACCCATGCAGGGTACGGCTGCCGATCTCATTAAGCCTGCCACGCTCCAGACCCCCGCCGCACTGGAACGCGAAGGCCTGGCCGCTCGCCTGCTGCTTCAGGTGCATGACGAACTCGTGCTAGAAGTGCCCGAGCAGGAGGTGTCGCGCATTCAGATCCTGCTGCCTCAGGTCATGGAACATGTTGCTCATCTGCGGGTACCCCTGCTGGTCTCGGTCGGTACAGGACCCAACTGGGATGCCGCCCATTGATTCCGTGCATGTATCTCGCCCTCTGCGATCGCCAGCCCAGGTACGCTACGGTTCTCAATTAAATGATTCTCTCTTTGCCCTCTTCGCCCTACCTCACCCAAAAAGGACATAGACCATGACCGCTCGCCCACCTCTGTCGCCCACCCCCGACGCCTGGATTCAGCATGCTCGGCAAGAACTCGACTCGCTGGTACCGCCCAACCCTGGCCTGCTTCCAAACAGTCGGCGCGGTTTTCTGCAGGCCTCGGCCTTGGCAGGCTTTGCGGCCTCTGTGGCGCCCACCGGTGCATTGCAGGCACAGGTCATTACCACCAGTACCCAGGGCCTTGACGCGGGTATGGTGCAGATACCCACGCCCACCGGCGCCATTCCCGCCTATCGGGCAAAGCCCGCGGGCAAGATAGGGCTTGCGACCATCATCGTGGCCCATGAGATCTGGGGTGTGCACGAACACATCAAAGATGTCTGCCGCCGATTTGCCCAGCAAGGGTATCTGGCCATTGCCCCCGAGTTTTTCCATCGCCAGGGCGACCCCAACAAATTTCCCAATATGGCCGAACTCTTCGCCAACATCGTGAGTAAGGCCAGCGATACCCAGGTGCTTGGCGATGTGCAGGCGGCGGTTACCTGGGCTGAGGCTAATGGGGGTGCCAAGGGGCGGGCAGGGATTACCGGTTTCTGCTGGGGAGGCCGTATCGTCTGGCTGGCCGCTGCCGCCGATATCTCCGGCCTGAAGTCAGGCGTTGCCTGGTACGGCCGTATTCGCAGTACCGTGAATGAGGCCAATCCGTTTCACCCGATCGACATTGCCGAGAAACTCAAGTGGCCGGTGCTCGGCCTCTATGGTGGTGCCGACTCGGGCATTCCCAACTCCGATGTCGATGAAATGAAGACCAAGCTGTCCTTTGG
>CAZKWK010000197.1:0-3293 GCA_964556335.1 uncultured Bordetella sp.
GCCTGCGCGTGCGCGACTGGTTCGACGAGAAGATCGGCACCGACGGTGCGCAGGCCGTGCAGGTGGTCGACCCCGTCAAGGAGGTGCTGCCCGCTACCGACCTGGGCTACCTCTGGTCAGCCGCCGTCGCCTGACGTCGCAGCGCAGCCCGGGCCATGTCCGCAGCCAGCATCGCCGCCAACGCCGACGCCGACGCCCGGCGCGGCGCGGCCATCGTGCGCCGCTTCGCCAACGCGGTGGCCACCTGGCCTGACGGCAGCACCGCCGAGGTCATCTTCGAACGGCGGTCCGACCGGGCTACCCTGGGCGGCTTGGGCGTGGCCGGGCGCGACATCACCATCGAGGCCATCACCGCGCAGGTGCCCGAGAGCGTGACCGACGCCTCGCGCATCACCGTCACCATGGGCAACGCCCCCGCGGTCGAGCTCGGCCCGTACCGCGTGCAGCGCGGCGGTCGCACTGACGACCTCGAGGAAGCCGTCACCCTGCTGGCCCTGGAGCGCGCATGAACGCGCACGACGCCGTCGTCGACGCCGTTTTGCGCGCCCTGCGCCAGTCGCCCGCCGTCACCCAGGGTCTGATCGACGAGGACGTCGACGCGGCCTCCATCGGCGAGGGCGTCGACGAGTGCATCAGCGTCGGCATCGACTCGTCCACGCCCGGCCGCAGCTCGATCCGCGGCATGCCCATCCAGTGGTCCACCGACGTGGTGCTCGAGTGCTACGCCCGCGTCGACGGCCGCACCACGCTGGCCGGCCGCGCCAGCCGCGCCCTGCACCAACGCGCCTACGCGCGGCTGATGGCAGACCCATCCCTGGGCGGCGTGGCCATCGACATGCTCGAGCCCCAGCTCCGCGCCGACCGCGACCAGCAAGATACCCGCCTGGGCTGCCTGGTGGCCACCTACACCGTCGTCCACCGCACCGCCGCAGGCTCCATGGAGCAACCCGCATGACCGAACCCCAAGCCCAGGCGCCGCAGCCCACCCAGGGCGGCAGCTACGTGCGCGACCCCGTCACCGGCGAGCTCATCCGCCAGGAGTGGACCCGCGTCGAGCCCGCCGCGGCACCCACGCAACCCGAGCAACCGCCGCAGCCGGAGTAAGCCGCCATGGCCAACCGCATCACCCGCAGCAGCGCCGTCCTGCTCAAGACCGAAACCACCCTGGGCGTCGACGCCGTACCGACCGGGGGCGCCAACGCCATGCTTGTGGGCGACGTCAACGTGCGTCCCCTGGTGGCCAACAACGTCAGCCGCGACCGCCTGCGCGCCTTCATCGGCGGCAACGCGCAGCTCGTGGGCACCAAGTACAAGGAGATCAGCTTCAACGTGGAGGCGGTCGGCTCTGGCACGCCAGGCACGCCGCCGGCATGGGGCCCCGCGCTGCGTGCCTGCGCCATGGCCGAGACCATCATCGCCAGCACCCGCGTCGACTACACCCCCATCACCGACAGCCAGGAAACCTGCACCATCTACGCCTGGAAGGATGGCGTGCGCCACGTGCTGCTGGCCTGCAAGGGCGAATGGAGCCTGTCGCTCAAGGCCGGTGGACTGCCGCTGTTCACCTTCCGCTTCATGGGCCTGGACGGCAGCGAAAGCGCCGTCAGCAACCCCAGCGTCACCCTCACCGGGTGGCGGCAGCCGCAGGTCGTCACCGACGCCTTCACCGCCGACATCGTCAGCGGCGGCACCGTGTCGCCAACCGGCGCGCCGGCCATCACCGGCGGCACCAGCATCGTCAGCGACGGCATCGAGCTGCAGTCTGGTCACGAGGTGTCGGTCACCCCGCTCATCGGCCTGGAGACGATCGACGTCACGGCCCGCGAGGTCACAGGCAACACCCGCCTGGACGAAACCGCCGCGCAAGAGATCACCCGCATGGGCCTGGTGCGGGCCAACACCCTGGCCGCGCTGTCCATGCTGCACGGCACTGTGGCCGGCGACAAGTTGCTCGTGCACATGCCATCGGTGCAGTTCAACGACATGGCCTATGACGACGTGAACGGCAAGCTCCTGCAGCGCTACGCCCTGCGCGCCGTGCCCGTCAATGGCAACGACGAGATCCGCATCGTCACCAGCTTCTGAGTCGCCGCCATGTTTCGCATCTACGTCGACTCCGCGTTTTGGTGGACCGTGCAGATCGCCCAGCCCACCGACGAGGGCTGGAAGAGCCAGCCGCTCGAGGTGCAGTACCGCCACCTCACGGCCGATGCGTTCGAAGCGTTCATGGCCGAGGTGCGCGCGCAGAAGCTCGGCGACCGCGCCGTGGCCGAGCGCGTGCTGCTCAACTGGCGCAACGTCGTCACCCCCGATGGGGTGGTCGTGCCGTACAGCGTCGATGCGCTGCAGCAGGTGCTGCGCACCGTGCCGGGTGCCGCGGCCTGCCTGGTGCGTGACTTCATCGACTGCCACACCCGGGCCGCGGAAAAAAACTGATCGAGGTCGCCACGACATGGGCGCGCGGCGACCACAACCACGGCAATCAGGGCCCCATCGACGCATTGCGCCAGGCCGGAGCCAGCGCCGAAACCATCGCGCAGGCCAGAGCCCTGCTCGGGCTGGATCTCGAGCCGCCTGGCATCGCGGTGTTGCCGGACTGCTGGCACGCCGTGCGCGTATTCGTCACCATGGCCGAGCAGTGGCACTGGGTCAGCATGCCGCAGGGTGCCAGTCGGCGCGTGGGGCTGCGCCTGGAGTCGTTGCCCGTGGTGCTGGCCGCGCTGCGTGCAGAGCCGCACCGGCGCCCGTTGGCTCATGTGCTGCCGCAGTTGCTGGTGATGCAGCGCGCGGCGCTGCGGGTATGGAACGGCCCCTGACCGGAGCCGCAGCGCCATGATCGACGCCGGCGGCCGTCAGTTCGTCTTCGTGCTGTCGGGCGACGCCTCTGGCGTGCGCAGCGCGTCGCGCGACGCCCAGGGGTCGCTGCGCGAGGTGGCCGACACCACCACCGCGCTCGATCGGGCGCAGCAGGGCGCAGCCAACAGCAGCGCCGGTCTGCTGGGCAGCCTGGGCCGGCTCGGGCTCGGGGTGATCACCCTGCATCAAGTCACGCAAGCTGCCATCAGCGGGGCCCAGGCGCTCGTGCAAGCCCAGATCAACGCCGACCGGCTGCAGATGCAGCTGGCCGCCGGTGCCGGTGCCGGCGCCGCCGGGCGCGAGATCGACTACGTCCGCGAGGTCAGCAACAGGCTGGGCCTGCAGCTCGACTCCACCGCCATCAGCTACGCGCGGTTCGTTGCCGCGGCGCGCGGCACCAGCCTGGAAGGCAAGTCCGTGCGCGACATCTTCGAAAG
>CAZKWK010000198.1:0-937 GCA_964556335.1 uncultured Bordetella sp.
CCCTGGTGGGGCTCGGCGACATCTTCGGGGATCAGGCGGGCCATGGCTTAGTTTAGCGCTAATTGTAAGAGGTATTAGGCGGGCGGGGTGCACCGGAGCATGGCCGGGGGGTGGATCAATTGCGGAAAAGCCTTTAAGGTCGATGAGTCCGGAGTGACCCCAAATGACTATCCCAACCGATGATCGAAAAAACGAACTGCGAGAATGGCTACGCCAGAACGTTCTTGTTCCCCCGCGCCCATCTCGTATCACGGTCACCGATATTCAGTTTGACTGGCCCAGGATGAGAGGCACATTCGTTCTGGCACTTGACGGAGTTGCGCTTGAGCAGCGCTTCTCTGTCTACTACGCGATGAACGGCCGCATAGAGTTTTCTCCGCCGTGGGTCCACTCTCCTGTCCGGTTGCCTATTACGGTGAGTACCATCGAACTAGATCAGCAGACACAGGCGGCGGTACAACGCGCACTGGATCGAACCTTCCCCGTGATACGCGCTTATGGGCTTCACAAGAAGGGCAAGATTGTCGATGCTAACTCCTCACTAAAAGGACGCATCATCAAACGGCCTGCGTTTGATGCACAACGCGCCATTATTGATGCAGGCAACCTTGCCGTTGAAGAACCTGTGTCTGCTGGCTAGCCAACCCCACACTTGGGCTGGGGCAGGCATTAATAGAGCGAGGCCGCGGCTACATGTTTGGGAAAGACTATGTGGGGCCGGTGCTCGATGGGTGGCTGGTGGGTTAGTGAGTCGCTGCAGATGCAATCAGGTTTTCCGCTTTAGCCGCCCAAGTTCGGCGTGGAAGGCAGGGGTCAGTTCTGCAATCAGGACTTCAATGTCGCCATGTCGGTCTTGAAATCGCCGCTGGACGCAATGACGCGACCCGCCGCCACGTCTCGGTAACCCGCGAGGCTGGCATCTTGCACAAGCTGGCCA
>CAZKWK010000198.1:947-3286 GCA_964556335.1 uncultured Bordetella sp.
GCAGGTATTCGCTAGGTGTTTCGTAAAGACCTCCCTCACCGACCATTCGATCCACGAATTCAGCCAAGGGTTGCGACAGGCGGGCGTTGATGCGTTCGGACACGAGGAACTCCCAGAGCGGTCATAAATGCTCATTGTCGCATGGATGGCCATCCACGTCGCAACTATTGCACTTATAGGAGACAACTAGCCCATAGTTTGACATCCTGACGAACCCAGCGGCGGCAGATCGCTGGGTGATCTTAGACGGCAGGCCGCACGAAATGCTAAGGGGAGGTGCTTATTGATTTAGAGCGATACGGTGATCCCCATAACAACCATTACACGCGCGCGCGTCCACGCACGTACGTATGCGCGCCATATTCAGCGTCAGACAGCCTTTCAACAATTGGAGAAATCCGCTTCTTGACCCACGCCTCACAGCCTTCCTAGCGTGAAAAAAGGCAATCCGCCGATTTTCAGCTTGGGTTCGTTGAAGATGCGTACACCCGTAGTATTGAGAAGTGGTCTGCCCGGCCGTGCCAGGTTGATGACTCGTATCTCATTTCGTACGAGACATACCAGCAACCCGCACTTGCATTCTGTGAGTTTCTGGCCACTGTCTATGGCTTGCAGGTCTGCTGCGAGTGCAGCCTGCCGTTTAAGACAAAGTCTCAGATGCACTACATGAACTGGAAGAGAGATATTGCCGTCTACGACGAGATGGGCAATTGGCTAAAGACGCGGGGAAACCCTGAAGATGGGGCCTAGTAAACGAGCTCCGGGCCGTAGGGATAGGCACAGAAGGGGGCAAGAAAAGACCGTAAAGCTGCGTGGCAGGCTCACTAGATGATCCTGCTGCACACTAAAGTCAAATCTCTACTCTGGAAAGGATAAGGCTTTCACGAACCCACCGCTCTCGATTCCACATTGATCACCGCCTACCAGAGCACCCTCTACCGAGTTCTAGAGGGTGGGGACTTCGTGCTAAGGGTCGGCGAGCCCAGCCCCCCATTGCTTGCGCTATACCGATCGCACGCCGTGGCTTACGCCGCTTTCATCACGGCCTGTAATCCCCTAAGCTGATTACTTAGCGACGCCGAGAACCAGCAGCGCCAGGCGGAACTGGCAGCGGAACTTATCCGGCGTAGCCTCACTTTTTCAATTATGGTCACTGTCACCGTAATTTCCGGTAACTCCGTTGCCGTAATTTTTTGGATCTTGAGCATACAATTGCGGTTATTTGCGTTAATTATTGAAGGCATCGCCTAAGAGCGCTTCAGCAGTCAATCCAGAGGCTCAAGGGATTTGAAAAAGATCATCATCATTGCAGGTCCAAATGGCGCGGGGAAAACGACTTTTGCTCGGAACTTTCTACCGGCGGAAGCGCAAACGCTACGGTTCATAAATGCCGATCTGATCGCTGCAGGTCTGGCGCCGTTCAATCCTGAGTCCGCATCCACTAAAGCTGGTAGGCTCATGCTAGAGGAAATCAAAGAATGCGAAGCCGAAGGTCAAAGCTTTGCCTTCGAAACCACCTTATCTGGCAAAAGCTATCTGCGGAAGATTGCCCTATGGCAACATCTCGGCTACCAGGTGAAGCTGTGGTTTTTATCGCTACCGAGTGAAGATATGGCAATTGCTCGCGTCGCTGAAAGGGTTGCCCAAGGTGGCCACAACATTCCCGAGCAAATTGTTCGAAGACGATTCAGGTCCGGACTTGAAAACTTTCATGAGCGCTACTGTAAGGTCGTTGACTCATGGGCTCTTCTTGACAATTCAGGCCCTGAGCCCAAACTTTTGGAATGGGGTATCAAATGAACACAAAGGATATTCGAACCTCCACAGATCCCGACTTAGCAGGATCGTATGCCGCCATCTATCGCGCGGCTCAGAGTGCACGGGATCTTGCCATCAAGACCAATACAGCCATCATCGTGGCTATTGACGGCAAACCAGTTCGAATCACTGCCGCTGAATTAATCAAGATGCGCGAGCGCGAATCAACCGAGATCACACCCCCCACTTCAACTCTGTAAAAAAGCCCTCACTTTAGTACTCGGCCTCATGGTCTTCTCGCCCTCTCGGTGCCTAAGGGCAATTCCGGTAGATTGACTCCCGGTGCTCTACCTGAGAGCTGTCGCCTTGCTGTTCTGTCAGAGGCTCAGCCTATATGACAGAGAGATCTCTGCGTTTGCCTGACTTCCTTGATCATATTCTCACTGCGATCCAGAGAATGGAAACTTGTACACGCACGCGCGTCCACACACGTACGTATGCGCGCCATATTCACCGCCAGACAGCCTTCAACAATTGGAGAAATCCGCTTCTTGACCCACGCCTCACAGCCTTCCTAGCGT
>CAZKWK010000199.1:0-3271 GCA_964556335.1 uncultured Bordetella sp.
GACATGGCAACTTTGTCGATTGGGTTAACGACCATTTACCCTTTTCGTACCGCACAGCTGTGCGGTATTTGCGTGCCTATGACACCATCAGCGCTTTTCAGGATGCCGTCGTACGCCCGGAATCCGGATCGGGAATGTCCGCTTATGCGATTGAAGAGATCACGCGTGGCATGCAGGCGGCAGCGCGCAAAGACCAGGAAAGCATAGGTTTTGTCGATAACAGCGACAAGCTTCAATTTTTGTATCTGATTCACTATAGAACATCGCCGTCTTCGAGCATTAAAAGCGTCACTTGCCCTCTGACCAGGCCGATCAGCTCAAAACTCGATCTCACGACTATCTGGTCACAACTTTGCACCCACTTAGATTTGCCGATGTCTGCCGTTCTCGAGGACTGGAAGTTAGTGTCCTACGGAGCGCGCTGACATCCTCCCCGCCCTGAACGGCGGGGCTTGTCGCGCATCGGATCAAGATGCGGGGTTGAGCCCACTTAAATCCAGCGAGCTTTCGCGTTCGAAAATTTGGATTAAAATTCTTCGAATATATGGAGGGCATTGTGTCCATGACTTTTTGTCCTGGGGCATAAAAATACCGAAACTTGCGTACCTCAACAGAGTTTCTTGTACAGAGTTGCCGCAGATTTTGTAGGCAGGCGGAGCGGGCTGCACAAAAGAACTTTTATCGAGCATTCCTGCCCAAACATACACCTGGACCAGTGGAACTCCCAGGTACTTGGCAAACGTTTGCAATCGTTCTGGGGGCAAGTTTTCCGGGCGCGTTTTGCCGTTCAGGAAGTTTTGCAACGAGTCATATTTCTTAAAACCCAGCGCGTTTTGCATTTCACTTTTTTCGTGGCCTTTCGCGCGCGCGGCATCGCAAAGTGCATCAATCAGCGAACTCGCAACTTCGCTATTTGCCGGCAAAGAAGAAGACGATTTCGGTGCTGTTTGTCGTGCAACTTCCGATCCAGATACTAAAGTTTTAGTGTTATTTTTTTTCTTATTTCTGAGGGGGATAGGTGTTTGAGCACGAGCACGAGCAGAGGGAGTTTGTCCCTTTAATTTTTTTGCCGCTTCTGCGAAATTGTAAATGTATGTGCGCAGATGATGGGGGGGCGGAACCAGATCGCCGCGAGCCCATCGCCAGACGGTCGAGACATGCACTCCCGCGACCAAGGCAATGCGATCATCAATCTGCGCGGGAAACCTCCCCATTCATGGGGAGGAGGGATAGCGCGGGCTGCGAAGCGGCCCCCTGGTTCCCGCATCCTTTCGGAGCAAGTGCTATCTTAAGTTGAGAATAACCGTAACCGTCGCCACGCTGAATGAGTTGGCAGTGCCGATACCCAATTCCTTGCACGACAGATAAACCGGTCTGAATGTTGAAGCTGCCAGTCGCACGCACCGCTACACGGCCGGTATGCGTCCCTGCATTCTTTCCCCTAGCCACAGTGGCTCTCACCCTGTCTCCCGTCTGGAAGCCAAACACGCGTTTCTTGCGCGTGAGGTAACCTCGCGGGAAGCCAAACCTGTCTAGCCGTGTGCGCTGATAGCTTCCGCGCCCCGTACACTTGACCTGCAAGGTGGTCTGCCGCCAATCGGTGACGAGGGCGACATCTCCGACGCAGGCCGCATCGAGCGCATGGCTCTTGGGAATGCTCAGGCGGTGCCGGTTAAATTTGGTCCGCCCGCCACTGGCCAGTTCCACGCTCAGCCCAGTGTCTTTCAAGGCATTAGCAAGCGCCCAGCGGGTGGCGTTGACTGCCGCCGCATCTCGTAACGGCGCTTTAGCTTGCGCCAGAATGGACTTGAGCACTTCCGGTTTTTTGGCAAGAAACACCTCAACGGGCAGATGGCTTTTGCGTTGATTGCAGGGGGCGCAGGCCAGCGTCAGATTGCTAACGCGATCAGAGCCGCCCCTGCTCTTGGGGTGGATGTGTTCGATCTGCAAAGGGGTGTCTGTCACGCCGCAGTAGGCGCATTGGCGACCCCATTTTTCCAGCAGGTACTCCCGAACTTGGTAGCCGGTCAGTGTACCCTGCTGATATTCCACTCCCGATATTTCGGGGTTTTGCATGGCCTGCATATCGAACCGGACGAGCTCTTGGCTCAGCGCGGTGATGGGTGCCCAACGCTGCAAGCGGTGTACCCACGCCATCGTGGTGTTAACGCGGTGCATGAGACTCGGGGCCAGCCAGCCCTTCTTGTCTCCACCGCGATTGAGGAAGCGCGGTGCGCGGTAGCGCAACTGATTCCTGCGACGACGGCGCATCTGGCGGCGAGCCGTCAGTGTCTCGCTGATCTGACGGCCCCGGTGCACGATCTCTATCAGACTCACCACGGCTGCATTGCGCTCGATCTCGCCCGTGGACAAATCGAGCGTTTGGCTTTCACGCACCAGTGCCAGCCCGGTGATCTTGCTGCCGGGATCGAGTTTGAGGCGTAACGACTGCAACTCGCAATCCGCTTGAAATCTGTCAGTGAGCCGAATCGCGAACGGCATTACCCGATGCACCCGAGCACGGCCCGCAGCCAGTAGTTTCCTGGCACGGGCTTCGCTACATGGCATCAGCGGCTTGCCTCTGCGATCTAACACAAACACAGACATTTAACACTCCCTTCAAAGTCTGCCCTTACGGGCCTGGTGACGCCACCCTGACGGGTGGTCTCCCCTCGACCAGGTTGTGCGTCGGCGTGGATGGCGGGGCCGTTTCGTGCGTACCCAATGCTTGTCTGCACCTCCGCCTTCGAGAGCCACAAGCTGAGGAAGCCATCGTGGGTCGGACTTTTAGCTCTTGCGCACAACATAGATTAGAAAACCTCCTTTCTTGGTCTGGTCAACCAGGCTGTCAGCCTTGCGGCTTCAAGCCTCGCCCTTTAGGGCGGGGTAGTTGACCTTTTTTGGCGCCGGTCCCTGTCAATGTTAGGCCGGGCTGTTCGGCGATACGTTTTAGTACCAGCACGAGGTCGTCAGCCAGAACGCCGTCATTTTCAAAGGCGGCTTCACGGTGGTGAGAGCAAAACCAGATCTCTCTGGATGCGCGGGCTTGTGCCTCCAGCATTTCTTTTGGGCTATTGAAACCAAGATGTTTTGATACGGAGCAGCCGGGGTGATTGCAGCGCACCGAGGTGGCAGATTCAAATTCATACGGACTGGCTTTTGCTCTTTCAAAGGCCAGGACAGTTTCGACCGATATGCCCTCTTTTAATGCATGGTCAATGAGTTCACGAAATGCTGGAGAGGCGTTTTCTGAGTGCACGAGCATGTTCAC